>JBEKDK010000001.1:0-106524 GCA_050014395.1 Candidatus Acidiferrales bacterium
GATTGCCGGCGGCGATAAATACCCGATGCCGCGCCCGCCGGTCGCAAAGTGCGCCACGAGATCGGCCGCGATTGCCGCAAAGATGGACGCCAATGCGCCGTGTGTTCCCATCCGCGGCCAGTATAGGCCCAGCACCACCGGAACGAATAGCGCCACGGCCAGCAGTCCGTAGAAGATGCTGACCGCGGCAATCACGGACGGCAACACGATGGCCAGCGCGATTCCCGCGCATCCGGCAAGCACTGTTGTCCCACGGCTGACGGCGAGCAGACGCTTCGTCGTCACGCTGGGGCGGATAAAGGTGCGATAGAGATCGACGGCCAACGATGTGGAAAGCATGAAGAGGATCGCGTCGGTGGCGCTGAGCTCGGCGGAAAACACCGCGGCCAGCGCCCATAGCCCCAGCCACGGCGGCACGGCGCGCATCAGCACCGTCGGCAATGCCAACTCCGGATTCGCGAGGCCTGGGAATCGCGCCAGTGCAACCAGGCCGAATAGCGCCGGCACAAACGCGAACGCAAGTTGCGCGATGGCGTTCAGGCCCACTCCGACGCGCACCGATTTCGCATCGCGCGCGCCATAAAGTTTCTGCACCAATCCCGGCGACACGATGAACGACGGCACAAGGATCGCCAGATAGGCCAGGATCTGTCGCGGCCCGGCGCCGGTGACGCTCAATAATTTGGTTTGCTGGAGCGCTGCGTGGCTTGCAGTGGGGCTTGCCGCCAGCGCCGCGGCCAAGCCCGACCATCCGCCCACCGAGTGCAGCGCGAACACGACGGACAAGCCGAGGCCCGTCATCGTCACGCTCAATTCGACGATGTTGACGATCGCCGACGACGCGAGTCCTCCCGCCGCGCAGTACGCGATCGCCACGGCTCCGCCCGCCAGGCACCCTTCCCACTTCGGCAACCCGATCACCACTGCCAGAACCCACGAAATTGCCATGATCTGCCCGGCCAGAATCGCCAGGGTCCCGAACCACAGGAGCACCGCGATTACGGCCTTCACCGACCGGTGGTAGCGAGCGTCAAGGTAATCGCCCAGCGTCTGAAGCCCCAGCGCCTTGGCGCGCTGCCAGAGGCGCGGCCCGACGGTGGTTGCGAGGATCAGGCATCCGATCCCCGCTGAGCCGACCCACCACCACGCAGCAAGACCAAGTCGATAGCCCAGGCCGGCCGCCCCCACAGTTGAACCAGCGCCGATGTTGGCCGCCAGGAACGTGGCGAAGATCACGCCGGGCCCAAAGCGCCGCCCCGCGACCAGGAAGTCTCCGGCGCTCTTCACTTTGCGGGAAGCGATCCAGCCCGCTCCGATCAGCACCGCGGAGTAGGCCAGCAACATGGCGAAATAGGGATTCATGGTGGGCATAGGCCCGGGAACCCGTTGGGCGTACCTACGGCCCGCCTGTGGGCCTCGCTATAGTATCCTGAGCGCCGTCTCGCGCAGCATTGCCCCGCGATGAATTCCGGGGCACCAGACGCGCACCCCGCGTGCTATTGCTGCGATAAATCTTATAAATACTATTTGACAGCAAATTCGCCTCGTCTTTATAGTATTCCCCGACCGACATGACACCGTCTCCCATGTCTGGCACGACCTTCGCCTCGGCGGCTAGCCTGGTCATCGTAGGACTCGCGGTCTTGCGACCGCTGGGATGACGACCGCCGGATGGTAATAAGCTAGACGAAGCAAGCAATCCGAGGTCGCCACCACAAGGATGGCGGCCTTTTTCTTTAATGGACGGAAACCGGACGCGCAGCCGATCGAGCGTCGCAGCAGAGACGGCCGAAACCAAGGTCGGGACGATTTCAAGGGGAAAGCAAGACAATGGCCGAAAAACTCCGCAGCCGAACACTGATTGAGGGATACAGCCGCGCCGGGGCGCGCTCCATGCTGCGCGCGGCGGGATTCTCCGACGAAGATTTCAAAAAACCGCTGATCGCCGTGGCCAATACATGGATTGAAATCGGCCCCTGCAACGTGAACCTGCGCGACGTGGGCGAAGCCGTGAAGCAAGGCATTCGCGAAGCCGGCGGCACGCCGATGGAGTTCAACACCGTATCCATTTCCGACGGCATCACCATGGGCACCGACGGGATGCGCGCTTCGCTGGTGAGCCGCGAAGTGATCGCGGATTCGATCGAGCTGGTGACGCGCGCCAATTATTTCGACGCCATCGTGGCGATTTCCGCCTGCGACAAAACGATTCCCGGCACGGTGATGGCGCTGGCCCGCTTGAACATTCCGGGCCTGATGCTCTACGGCGGGCCGATCATGCCGGGCCACTTCGAGGGCCATGACGTTTCGATTCAGGATGTTTACGAGGCCATCGGCGCGCACGCCACGGGAAAAATGTCGGACGAGCGCCTCGCGTGTCTGGAAGCTGTTGCGTGTCCCGGTGCCGGCGCGTGCGGCGGGCAATTCACGGCCAACACGATGGCCACGGCATGCGAATTCCTGGGGATCTCGTCGATGGCCAGCGCCGGAGTGCCGGCCACCTCGGGCGAGAGAAATCCCCTGGCGCGCACGGCGGGCCGTCAGGTGATGGAGCTGCTGAAGAAAAATGTTACGCCACGGCAAATCCTCACGAAAGCCGCGTTTGAAAACTCCATCGCCAGCGTGATCGCCACGGGCGGTTCGACCAACGCCATATTGCACCTGCTGGCCATCGCGCACGAAGCCGGCGTTCCGCTGGAGCTTGCGGATTTCGATCGCATCAGCGCGCAAGTGCCGGTGCTGGCCGATCTGAAGCCGTCAGGGCGTTTCATGGCCGTCGATTTCCACGAAGCCGGCGGCACGCGACTTATCGCGAAACGTTTGCTTGAAGCCAAGCGCCTGGATGGTTCGTGCATCACCGTAAGCGGGCGCACGATGGCGCAAGAAGCGGTGCTCGCCGTGGAAACCGCGGGACAAGAAGTGATTCGCCCTCTTTCCAATCCGAAAAGCGCTACCGGCGGCCTGGTGATTCTGCGCGGGAACATCGCGACGGAAGGTTGCGTGTTGAAATCGGTCGGAGGGATGAGGACCGAGCATCGCGGCCCGGCGCGCGTTTTCGACAACGAAGTGGACGCATTCGCGGCGGTCGAGCAGAAAAAAATTAAGGCCGGAGACGTAGTGGTGATTCGCTACGAAGGGCCGCGCGGCGGTCCGGGCATGCCGGAAATGCTGCAAGTGACGGGAGCGCTCCTGGGAGCCGGCCTGGGCAAGGACGTTGCGCTGATCACCGACGGCCGCTTCTCCGGCGCCACGCACGGCATCATGGTGGGACACGTCGCTCCCGAAGCCGCGGTGGGCGGCCCAATCGCGGCGATCCGCGAAGGCGAAATCATTACGATCGACGCGAAGAATCGCGTGCTGAATGTGGATGTGGACGCGGCGGAGATCGCTGCGCGATTGCGCGCTTGGAAAGCGCCGGCGGAGCGTTACGCGCGCGGCGTGCTTGCGAAATACGGGCGCGGCGTGTCGTCGGCAGCGTTCGGCGCAGTGACCAATTAAGTCGGAGCGAGGACTCCATGGAGCCAATGATACGCAACGGAGCGGAAATCATCTGGGAATGCCTGCTGCGCGAAGGCGTGCGCACGGTGTTCGGCTATCCCGGCGGCGCGATTCTGCCGGCCTACGATGCGCTGACGAAGTATCCCGACATGCATCACGTGCTGGTGCGCCATGAACAGGGCGCGGCGCACATGGCTGATGGCTATGCGCGCGCCAGTGGACGCGTCGGCGTGGCGGTGGCGACTTCCGGTCCCGGCGCGACGAATCTGGTCACCGGCATCGCTACGGCGATGCTCGATTCCTCGCCGGTTGTGTTTATTACGGGCCAAGTGAACAGCAAACTGATCGGCTCGGACGCGTTTCAGGAAATCGATATCACCGGCATCACGCTGCCGATCACCAAGCACAACTATCTCGTCACCCGCGCGCAAGACGTCGCGCCGGCGCTGCGCGAAGCTTTCCAAATCGCCGCGTCCGGCCGGCCTGGGCCTGTGCTGGTGGACATCACCAAGGACGCGCAGTCCGCATTCTGCGAATTCGATTGGGACGCCGCCGCGCCGCACCGCCTGCGCGGGGAGCAGCCGCCACCGCTGGCGACGACCATCGAGGAAGCCGCCCGCTTGATCAATCGCGCCAAGCGGCCGCTGATTCTGGCCGGGCACGGCATCATCCTCTCAGCAGCGGACCGTGAACTGCTGGCGCTGGCGGAGCGCGCGGATATTCCCGTGGCCGTCACGCTGCTGGGCATCGGCGGATTCCCCGCCTCGCATCCGCTGAACCTGGGCATGATGGGAATGCACGGAGAGGCTTGGGTGAACGTGGCGATTCAGGAAGCGGATTTGCTGATCGCGCTCGGCATGCGATTTGACGATCGCGTTACCGGCAGCCTGAAAACCTACGCGCCGACGGCCAAGAAAATTCACATCGAAATCGATCCGGCGGAAATCAATAAGAACGTGCCGGTGGATGTCGCGCTGATCGGCGATCTGAAGGGCGTGCTGCAACAAATGCTGCCGCAGATCCAATCGACGCGCCACGCCGATTGGCACGAACGGATTCGCGCGCACAAAGGCGAATCGGCGGTGCGCGATATCCAGAATTTGCCGGACGATGGCCACCTGTACGCCGCGCACGTGATCAACGATTTGTGGCGCGCCACTTCTTCCGGCGAAGCCATCGTGGTGAGCGACGTTGGCCAACACCAAATGTGGGAAGCGCAATATTTCCGCCACGAGCGGCCGCGCTCGCTGATCACCAGCGGCGGATTGGGTACGATGGGCTTCGCTTTGCCCGCGGCGATCGGCGCGAAGATGGCGTGTCCGGACGCCGAAGTCTGGGCCGTGGTGGGCGACGGCGGATTCCAGATGACCCAAGCGGAGATGGCGACGATCGTCCAAGAGCAACTCGGCGTAAAAATCGCCATCATCAATAACGGTTACCTGGGAATGGTCCGACAGTGGCAGGAATTTTTCCATGAAGGGCGCTACTCCGCCACGCCGCTGCTGAATCCCGATTTCGTCAAGCTGGCCGAAGCGCACGGCATTCACGGATGCCGCGTGACGCAGCGCGAACAGTTGGAACAAACCGTCCGCGAAGCGCGCGCCATCGATGGACCCGTGCTTGTCGATTTCCAAGTCGAGCAGGAAGACGCGGTGTACCCGATGATTCCCGCGGGCAAGGCGCTGCACGAAATGATTCGGCGTCCTTCGCCGATTGCCGAGACGGCCGGAGATCTGTAAGGCTCGCGCGCCGCGCGCGCCAAGCAGCTAGGCAATTTCGAGAAATTTGGCGAATCAAGAAAGCCGCGGGAAGAAAGAGACCTAACAGAAATGCGCACATTTTTTGTCATGGACGTCGAAAATCGCCGCGGCGTGCTGGAGCGCATCGCCTCTGTGCTGCGCCGGCGCATGCTGCAAATCGAAACCATCGTGGCCGCTCCCACGCAGGACCCGGCGCGCGCCGTGGTCACCTTCGTAGTGGATACGGACGATTATGGCATTCAGCGCATCACCACCGGTCTGGCGAAAATCATCGAAGTGATTTCCATTCATCACACGCTGGACGCCAGCGGCCCTGCGATCGAATCGGCCATCGTGCATTTTTCAGACGGCGCGGGCAGCGGGCGCGCATCCGGCAATCCCGATTCCCTGCTGATTCATGCCAGCGGCAATGCGCAGGCGCTCGATCGATTTCTAAATTTGTTGAAGCAGGCCGGTCGCGTGGACGCCGCGCGCACTGGAGCGGAGGCCTGGCCCGAAGTCCCCGGCCAGCACGAGCATCGAGAACCGGAAATCGGCCGCAATTCGCACGGGCACTGATAGAATCGTTGCGACACAATCTCACCGCACAAAATTGAGTCTTTCGGGAGGATGGAATGGCAAATCTGTACTTCGATCAGGACGCCGATCTTGCGCTGATTCAGTCGAAAAAAGTGGCGATCCTGGGTTACGGCTCGCAGGGCCACGCGCACGCTCTGAATCTGCGCGATTCCGGCGTGGATGTGCGCGTGGGATTGCCGGCGGATAGCCGCTCGCGCGCGAAAGCGGAAGCGGCGGGGCTGAAGGTGCTTTCAACTTCCGAAGCCGCGGCCTGGGGCGATCTGATCTCGCTGCTGATTCCGGACACCACGCTGCCGGCCGTATATCGCGCCGACGTTGCGCCGCATTTGAAAAAGGGCAAGGCGCTGCTGTTCGCGCACGGCTTCAATATTCGCTTCGGCACGCTGCCGATTCCGACGGACGTCGACGTGATCATGATCGCGCCGAAAGCGCCCGGGCACCGCGTGCGCGAAGTGTTCGTCGAAGGCGGCGGCACGCCCTCGCTGCTGGCCGTGCATCAGGACGCCAGCGGCCAAGCCAAGAAGCTTGCGCTCTCCTACGCGAAAGGAATCGGCGCGACGCGCGCCGGCGTTATCGAAACGACGTTTGCCGAAGAGACTGAAACCGATTTGTTTGGCGAGCAAGCCGTGCTGTGCGGCGGCGTCAGCGAACTGGTGAAAGCCGGCTTCCAGACTTTGGTGGACGCGGGATATCAGCCGGAGATCGCGTACTTCGAGGTTCTCCACGAACTCAAGCTGATCGTCGATCTTTTCTATCGCGGCGGGCTTTCCTACATGCGCTATTCCGTCAGCGACACGGCGGAGTGGGGCGATTACGTCTCGGGACAAAAAGTCATCACCGCGCAAACGCGGCAAGCCATGCGCGACATCCTGAAAGCGATCACTGACGGCAGCTTCGCGCGCGAATGGATCGCGGAGAACGAAGCGGGGCGGCCGAAGTTCAACGCCAGGCGCGCCCAAGAACAAAAGCTCGTCGTCGAGCAGGTCGGAGCGCGCCTGCGCGGCCTGATGGCGTTCCTCCAACCGGTCGTGGTCACCGCCGATGGCGTGCAGCCCGCGACGCCAACGCACGCAGCCGCCAAAAAGTGACGTGACGCCGCGCGTCACGCGCATCGATCACATCCAGATTGCAGCGCCGGAAGGCTGCGAACCGGCCGCGCGCGAGTTCTACGGCTCGCTGCTGGGCTTGCGCGAAATCGAAAAGCCGCCGCTGCTACGCGCGCGCGGCGGCTGCTGGTTCCAGTGCGGCGATCGCCAACTGCACATCGGCGTCGAGAAGAATTTCGCGCCCGCGAAAAAAGCGCATCCCGCCTTCGCCGTCCCCGACCTCGATGAATTGCGGGAGGCGCTCGCCGCTCGCGGCATCGCCGTGATTGACGACGACACAATCCCCGGCACGCGTCGCTTCTACGCCGAAGATCCGTGGGGCAACCGCATCGAATTCGTGGAGAGCTAGCGCGAATTCGCCGGCAATTGACGAACTATTGTCGTTCATTGTGATAGCCTTCGACCGGATCGCTTGCGCCGGAACGCCGCAGAGGACTTAAAAAGGTACAACGAGGAATATCCATGTCACACGCACTTGACTATCTTCTCCCGGCAATGTGGATCGGCTACTTCGCATATTGGTCGGCGATGTCAAAAAATGTCAAAGAAGCCGCGCGTAGCGAATCCGCGGCATCGCGGCTCGTCCGCACGGTCTTAATGCTATGTGCGATAGCGCTGCTCGCGCTCCCACGCGTGCCGCTTCCGTTTATGAGCCGGCGGTTTCTTCCACTCGGGGTGCTGTACTTCTGGATCGGCGCGGCGATTACCGCGGGTGGACTTCTTTTCTCAGTGTGGGCGCGGCGCCACCTCGGTAAAAACTGGAGCCAAGAAGTCACCGTAAAAAAAGATCACGAACTGATCACCAGTGGCCCCTACGCGCTGGTTCGCCACCCGATCTATACCGGACTTCTGCTGGGACTCTTGGGTTCCGCAGTGGCTCTTGGCGAATGGCGCGGGCTGCTTGCCGTAGCCCTGGTTTTCGGGGCTCTATGGCACAAACTGCGGCTTGAGGAGAAATGGATGCGTGCGCAATTCGGCGACCCGTATGAAGCCTACGCTCGACGTGTCGCGGCGCTGGTGCCGCACATCATCTGAGCGTGGCGAACAGCGAGGTGCCGAAGCCCTCGCCGCCCGCGGCATCGCCGTGATTGACGACGACGCGGTCCCCGGCACGCGCCGGTCCTTCGCCGAGGATCCGCGGGGCAATCGCCTGGATTTCGTCGACGGCCGGGGCTGGCCCGACCCCAGTTCGGAAAGAAGGTATCCAACTTCCGAAAATCCGACGAATTAGAAGTTGAGACTAAGAAGAGAGCACGGTCTCGGCCAAAACGGCTTGAGCCCCAGCTGTTTGCTTGTCTAAGTCGGTCACGCCGCGTCCCAAGATAATCAGACGATGGAACAAAAACCCCATTGCAATCCTATTCAATTCCGGCGTTTGAACATCGTAAAAAACAATCGACGCCAGTTCTCGGGAGTGAATCAGCTCAAAGTACGTGCATTCCCCGCCGTAATATTCTCCGTGCTCTCCCCTGAACGCGTAAGAAATTCGACCAAGTCCCCCTGCTCGGGTGGGATATTTGGAGAACGAGCTCGTGCTGCACGCCTGGGCATCCCGCATTACTCTTCGCTCTGCAATCCATTCTGAGAGCGAGAGAAGAACCAACAGAGGCGGATACTGACCCAAAAAAAACGCTAGATACGCTAGCCGAGACGTGAAGATCCAATTCAGGAAACTGAATTTCGTGGGGCCACCGGCTGCGAAGAACACAAGAAAAGCAACTGCCAGAAACGTAGGCACAAACAGAAGCCACAGCCTAGCGAGTTCAACTCTCACCGCCAGCAGGTCTTTCTCAATAGCTTGGCTCCGATCCGGGGCAATCAATCGAACACTGGTCCGCACATAGAACACCTCCCTGCGCGGATGCATCAGGAACCCAACCACCGCGGCGCTTACGATGGCAAGCGCTATTAGGCCTTCGAGGCAAGCCTCATATGGCGTGAAAAGTAATACTGCGGCAAGGAGTGCCACACAAAAAATTGCAGACTTTGAGAAAAAGTCCATTTTCGATTCCGTTAGATAGAAATGATAACGGAAACGCCTCTTAGAGGTGGCAGTCTTTTGTCAGTGCCTGATTTGCGCTGATCGGAAACTGACTCGGTGCCGAAAAAAGAAGAGATTGACACGCGCTGGGAGCGCCCCTAGACTGGCACGGTCGGCAAGCTATTTATGAACTACGCGCTCTATTTCGCCTTTAGCCGCCGCTTCTCCTGGTATTGGAGAAGCGGGCAGACTGGGGTTGTGCGCGGTTAGGATGAGCGAGTAGCCGAGCAAAACCGAGCGAGTTTCCCAGTCTGGCCGCGATCTCCGAAACGGAGCGCGGCTTTTTTATTGTCTGCGTGTTTTTCAGGAGGAAGCGTTGAATACGAAGCCCCTGCGCGTGGCATTTCAAGGCGAGCCCGGCGCATTCAGCGAGGCTGCGGCGGTCGGCCTGCTGGGCGAAGCGATCGAGACTGTGCCGCGCCCGACGTTCGACCGCACGTTTGCGGCGATCGCCGACGGCGCGGCGGACCTGCTGATGGTGCCGATCGAAAACAGTTTGGCCGGCTCCGTGCTGCGCGTTTTCGATTTGCTGCTCGACCACAATCTTGCGATTCGCGCGGAAACGGTGTTGCCAATCGCGCACGATCTGATCGGCTGCCCGGGTGCGACACTCGCGGGCATTCGCTCCGTGGAATCGCATCCGATGGCGCTGGCGCAGTGCGAGCGCCTGATCGCCGCGCATCCCGAATGGAAACGCATCCCGGCCGAGGACACCGCCGGCAGTGTGCGCGAAGTGCTGGCGCGCGGCGATATTTCCTGCGCGGCCATAGCCGGCACGCGCGCGGCAAAACATTACGGCGGAGTGGTGCTCGCAAGCAACGTGCAGGACAACGCGCGAAACTTCACGCGCTTCCTGCTGCTTTCCACCGATCACAGTCCAGTCGCGGGCGCGGACAAGATGACGCTGGTCACGCGTCTGGCGCACAAGCCCGGCGCGCTGCTTTCCGCGCTGCAGCCATTCGCGCGGCGCGGCGTGAATCTGCTGAAGATCGAAAGCCGGCCGATTCACGGCTGCCCTTGGGAATATCAATTTTTTCTGGACGTCGAAGCGACATCGCCCAACGCGCTCGAGCAGGCGGTGGATGAGCTGCGGCGCGAAACACAGGAAGTGCGCGTGCTCGGCCTGTATCCCGGCGCGCGAAACAATCCGGAGGAATCCGCAGCCTCCACAGGGAGAAAGCCATGAGCACCCGCCCCATGAGTACACGAGAAATGATTTCGCGTTCCGATCGACTGCGCTTATCGCGCGGAGCACGCGCAGTGCCACGGCCGTCCGCGCCCGGCCCTCACCTCGCGCGCGCGGCGCACACCGAAACCTCGGCCCAGCCTGTTCCGCCTTTTCGCTTAGCCAGCAGGCAATTCCATCCGGAAGCGACCGTTGTGCGCGCCGGCAGAGTCTCATTCGGCGCGGGCCTTGTCGTAATCGCCGGACCCTGCTCGATTGAATCGCGGCGGCACATTTTGGAAACCGCGCGGCGCGTGAAAACCGCCGGTGCGGACATGCTGCGCGGCGGGGCATACAAACCGCGCACATCACCCTACGATTTTCAGGGCCTGGGCGAGAAAGCGTTGCGCTGGCTGGCCGAAGCCGGCGAAGCGACGGGGCTGCCGGTGGTGACGGAAGTATTGAGTCAAGAAGACGTCGAGCGCGTGGCCGAGCATGCCGACCTGATTCAGGTCGGCGCGCGCAATATGCAGAACACCGCGCTGCTGCGCAAACTCGCGCGGACAAAGAAACCTGTGCTGCTGAAGCGCGGCGCTTCGGCGACGATTTCGGAATGGCTGCTGGCCGCGGAGTATTTGCTGGCCGGCGGAAATCCCAACGTCGTGCTATGCGAGCGCGGAATCCGCACCTTCGAGACGGCCACGCGCAATACGCTGGACCTCGCCGGCGTCGCGCTGGTGAAGCAACTCTCGCACCTGCCCGTAATCGTTGACCCTTCGCACGCCACCGGCCTCTCTGCGCTCGTGCCGGCCGCATCGCGCGCGGCAGTCGCTGTAGGAGCAGATGGCCTGCTGATCGAAGTGCACCCGCGGCCCAGCGAAGCGTGGTCCGACGGCGCCCAAACCCTCGACCCAATAACGTTTGCTGCGCTCGTGCAAGAACTGCGCGCATCGGCTGCGCGCACCAGTGGGCAGGCGTAGACGCCGCAGCCAGCCACACTACTCACAACTCGGACTTTCGAGGGGATCAAACTCTTGCAGGGGTGCGCGTGGCTAGCGCCGCGCCACGAGCGTCTCGTGCTCAGTTTCGTGATTGGCAGGAGCCTTGCGGTGTTCGCGTATCAGCGCGATGAAGGATTGCGCGGCGCGCGGCAAGCTGCGATCGCGTCGATAAACCAATCCGAGGGTGCGCCACACATCCACGCCTTCCAGAGGAATCAGCTTCACTTCGCCGGACTTGACCTCGTCGCGCGCGAAGCTTTCGCTGATGAACGAAATCCCCACGTTGGCGGCAACGAAGCGCTTGATCATGCCGATGCTCGGCAATTCCATGGCGATGTGCAGACGCGAGCGGTAGGCGCGGAACAATTTGTCGAGCACCTGCCGCGTGTACCCAGTTTTCGGAAAAATCAACGGTTGCTCGGCCACGGCCGCCAGCGTCACCTTGCTCAATCCGGCCAGCGGGCTCTGCCGCCCGACCATCAGCATCATGCGATCCTTGAAAACCGGATGCACTTTTAGGTTCGGCGATTTCACCGGCAGCGTCACGATGCCGACGTCGATCGAGCCGTCTTCCAAGCGTTGCAGGATTTTGTGGCTGAAATTGCGGTAAACGCTGACGTGAACCAAAGGATAGCGGCGCTGATATTCGGCGAAAATGTCGGGCAGGACGTAAAGACACGTGGCTTCGTTCGCGCCAAAGTAGAGCGGCCCTTGCACCGTGGTGCCGCGGTCGGCCACGGCCTGCAGCGATTCATCGCGCAGTCGCAGCAGCCGCGCTGCGTAATCGAACAGCACCTCGCCCGCCGGCGTGAGCTGCACAGATTTGGCCGAGCGGTCCAGCAGGCGCGCGCCATAAGCCTGCTCGAGCTGGCGGATTTGCGCGCTCACGGCAGATTGCGAGCGAAATACTTTCTGCCCGGCGCGCGAAAAGCTGCCGAGCTTCGCAACCTGAACGAACGTGGTCAGTTGGTCAAAATCCATGGTGCAAATACTCGCCGCGCATTATACAAGATTTGACCTAGTTCCGGTGGCCGAGAGGTGCTTTGCCAGTGTCGCAGTCCCGTCTAGAGGACTGGCCTCTCCGTTCGGCATTAATGAAAAATAAACCGTTCAGCTCAACGATGCAAAATTCGCAGCGCAGGATTCCGCAGTCATTTCAAATAGGTTCTGACGATTTCAATCACGTCTTCTGAAGCTGCTTCGGCGGACTTTGAATTCTTGGGCATGTGATTGCGAATGTGGTCTTCGAGCAGTTCGCCCATCAGGCTGTTGATCGATCCGCGCGCCGCCGCCAGGCGCTGGAGGACGTCCGCGCATTGTTCATCGTCGTTCAGGCCGCGCAGCGCGCTTTCAAGCTGCCCGATAATCTTCTTGGTGCGGTTGACCAACTCCAATTTCTCTCGCGATAAATGTGACATTTTTCTTTGCCTACCCTATAGGGGTATGGTATGAACTCTGGCGGAACATGCTACCAGATCGCACGGAATTTTACGATTATTTAATCTCGCCGGGCTTAGTCGTGTGAGTTACTCGGCCGACTTTGAATGCGGCCGCTTGGCGAGAATCATCTGAGTGTTCGATGCGCTTCCTACGCTTAAAATTCGTTCTCCTGCTCTGCGTGATTCTGGCGGCGTCCTGCTGTGCGCCGGTGTGCGCCCGCGCGCAGGACGCCTCACCACAGGCGGCGGGTCAATCTTCAGCCCAAAGTGCAACGCAAGAGCAATCGGCGTCCGCTGCTCCAGTGACGCTATTCCCCCACTCGCAGGCGAGCCGCTGGTGGATTTCGGGCCAAGCGAACATCGTCATGCAGTGGCATTCGACGTTTCCCGCGGCGTATAGCGGCGCGAATAGTTTCGGTCCTCGCGGGCAGAGCGCGACGTCGAAGGTCTACTCTCTTTACACCGGATTTGAGCTTACGCACACCACGGAAATCCTGTTGGATATCGAAAGTGCCGGCGGTCACGGTTTGAGCGAAGCCCTGGGTCTGGCGGGATTTACCAATCTGGACGTAGTCCGCAATCCCGCGCTGGGCCCGGCACCTTACTTGGCGCGCCTGATGATCCGGCAGATTATTCCGCTTTCAATGCAACGCGTCTCCGCCGATCGCGACTTCCTGGACCTTTCGACTTCGATGCCCGTGCGGCGGCTGGAATTTCGCATCGGGAAATTCGGAATGGTGGATTTCCTCGACGCCAATTCCGGTGGCAGCGATAGCCACTTGCAATTCCTGAACTGGGTCGTAGACGACGATGGCGCCTACGACTACGCCGCCAACACGCGCGGCTATACCGACGGCGCGCTGGTCGAATACGACGATCATCGCTGGTCGGTGCGTTTCGTCGAGGCGCTGATGCCCAAAGTCGCCAACGGCTTGAATCTCGACGCGAATCTTGCGCGCGCTCGCTCGGAAAATCTGGAAGTCACCTACGGCGGCGGATTCCTGCATCACCGCGAAGGCGCCATCCGCGTGCTGGGCTACTTGAACACGGCGGACATGGGAAATTATCGCGAGGCCATCGAAGAATTTAACGCCGGCGAAGTGAAGGTGCCCAGCATCATCGGCACGCGGCGGGAAGGCCGCCAGAAATACGGCTTCGAGCTAAATCTCGAACAGGATCTGACCTCGCACTTCGGCGTTTTCAGCCGGCTCGGCTGGAGCGACGGCCGGAACGAATCTTTCGCCTATACCGAAGTGGACCGCACAGGCGAGTTCGGCGATTACCTTCGCGGCGATTGGTGGCGCCGCGCGAACGACCGCGCCGGCACGGCGTTCGTGATCAATGGAATCGTCGGCGACCATCGCGTGTACCTGGCCGATGGCGGATTAGGTTTCCTGCTGGGAGACGGCGCGCTCGCCTACGGCCAGGAAAAGATCTTCGAGGGTTACTACACGCTGCATATGTGGCGCGGCCTGTTCGCATCATTCGATGCGCAACACGTCAACAATCCCGGTTACAACAAGGCCCGCGGCCCGGTGTGGGTTCCGGGCCTTCGTCTGCATGTGGATTTCTGAGCGTTTTGCCGTGCGAAGACTGACGCGATCAACTAAGGAATCGAGGCGACTGCCGGAGTCGAATCGGCGCTCTCAACTTCGCTCGAATCAACCGCGGTGACGACGTAGTAGTAAGTCACGCCCGCCTGAACCGTGGTGTCGGTAAACTGCAAGCTCGAAACCGGAGACGATGGATTCAGCTTCACGTACCCTGAACCTTCTGTCGTGGACGAGTACACGTAATAACCGACCACGTCTGAAGATGTGCTCGCGTCCCACGTCAGTGAAACCGAATACTGAACCCCTGCACCCGAAAGAGGTATTGGCAACAATCCCGCGTTGGTCGTGATCATGACGTCGGCGCCGGAGACGAGTCCCGTCACTGTCGGGTCGAACGCAACCGTGAGCGTCGCTGTTTGCGCCGGTTGCAAAACCAAGCCATTCGAAACGCCGCTTGCGCTGAATCCCGCGCCCGAAACGCTCAGGCTGGAAATTGTGACGTTCGAATTCCCCGTGTTCGTCAGGGTCGTCGTCAGTTGGCTGCTGGTGTTCACGTTGACGTTGCTGAAGCTCAAGCTCGTAGGGCTGGCTGACAGTTGGTAGGTCGCGACAACGCCTGTCCCGCTGACCGGGATTGTGAGCTGCGATGGCGTACCGTTGGTGGTGAGCACGATCGATCCATTGACCGCCCCGCCGGAAGATGGGTCGAAGATCACGTTAAACGTTGCGCTGCCGCCCGCGGCGATGGTCGTGGACGTAGAAAGCCCTGTGGCGCTGAAGCCCGCCCCGGTCACCGCTATGTTCGAAAAAGTCAGGGTCGCATTGCCTGTATTTTGAAGCAGGATGCTTTGAGAATTGATTATTCCGTCCGCCACGCTGCCAAAGATGGCTGATGCCGGATTGGCTGAGATCAGCGGCTGAGGAGTCGCGGTGCCCGTGCCGCTCAACGAAACGCTAAGCGGCGAATTCGTCGCGTCGCTCATCACTGTCATGGTGCCCGTGACGGCCGCGGCAGATTGCGGTGCGAATCGCACTTGAACGGTGGTGCTCTGCCCCGCGGGAAGCGGTGCCATCGAGCTTCCCCCGACGATCGTAAAGCCAGTCCCCGAGATCATCGCCTGCGAGATGTTGACTGCCACAGTTCCGGAATTCGTCAGGTTCACGCTCTCGGTCAATGCGCTTCCCACAGAGACAGGTCCGAAGCCCATGCTGCTGGCACTGGGAGTGAGAACGCCCGTGTCTGCCGCTTGCGTTTGCGATTGCGGCGCCGACGCCGCGCTCGTCACTCCAGCGCAGCTCGAAAGTCCGGCAACGGCCGCCAGCGCGGCGATGCCTGTCACTACAGCGAAAAATTTGCGAAATGTACTTTTGTTTGAATTCTGTACAGCCTGGCCGGCGATTGAATGATTTCGGTTGCTTGTGTGCGCTCTCATGACAGGGATAGTGTGGAATCCTGTCAGACTGCCCATCTACTGGACGGCAGACCAAAGAAAGGGCAGGTGGTTGATACTGTTCAAACCGGTGCCAAGTACCTGTCCTTCGGGAAGAAAATTCGATTCCCATCGGGCCTCTTCTCGATCTCGTAAAATAATGAAAACACACTTGTTAGGGACAGCTTGACGGCGTTCTGCGCGATCTTCCCCGCCACTCCTTCGGACGGAGAAAGTGCCGCACTCATGTTAGACTTCGATCGACGTTTCGGATGGCTCCGCGTTAGCGCGATGATTAGAAACGCTCCCGCCAATCAAAAGCCCACGTCACCGCCTTCGGGCTGGTCGAACCGGATTCTGCTGCTCGCTCTGGCAGGCATACTTTTTCTAACGCTTTTTCCCTTCCGATTCGCGCTGCACGCGAAGCCGCCGGCCCACTTCTCCCATTTCCTCCTCGGCGGCGTTTGGAAGGACAGCGGGGCGCTGGACGTCTTCCTGAACATCCTGCTCTTTCTGCCGTTTGGTTTCGGCGTGTCCGAAAAGGTGTGCGAGCGCGGCTGGCGGCGCAGAACAACCTTCGTCTCGGCCGCGGTTGCGGGCTTCCTCCTGTCCTACAGCATCGAGTTTTTGCAGCTCTTTACGCCGACGCGCGCGTCGAGGTGGGAAGACGTCGCCTCAAACACCACCGGAGCGGTTGCGGGTTTCGCGATCTTCGCCCTGTGTGGCGAAGCCATCGTCTCTGTCGCGGCAAAACTGGAAAACGCCATTCGATCCTCACTAACACCTCGCCGAGCCGCACTGCTTCTGCCTCTCTATTTCGCACTTTGGTTTGTGATCTCGGCAGCTTTGCAAAAGGAAACGCGATTGACGAATTGGGATCCGAAGTCCCAATTCCTGGTCGGCAATGACGCGGTGGGGTCTTCGTGGACAGCCTGGAAAGGAACCGTCTCTCGCGTCCAGCTATGGAATCGCGCCCTGCCGGACGATCTTGCACGCTCAGTGACGTCCGGCGTATCGGCCGCCGGTTCCCAGTCCGGTCTGGTCGCCTCATATGATTTTCTGTCGCCCGAGCCGCTTCAGGATCGGACGACGCTGCTGCCGAATCTTTCCTGGATCCCTCAGTCGCCGCCTCCGGCGGCGCAGAACGGCATCGCCCTGGACGGAGGATCTTGGCTGAGCACGCAGGTGCCGGCATCGCGCCTGATCGAAGCTTTGCAGCGCACGAATCAATTCTCCCTCGAAATTGCGTGCATTCCTGCAGTGAGCGACGATTCCGATGGCTGGCTCATCTCAATCTCGCGCTCACCGGAGCTTGAGGATCTGTACGTCCACCAGCGAGGCGCAGACCTCGAATTTTGGTTTCGCAGCCCGGTCACTATTGGCCACGCGCGGATGGATTGGCGCATTGCCGACGTTTTCGCCGCCGGGCAGCGCCGCGATATTCTTTTTTTGTATGATGGCTCGAACCTTGCGCTTTACGTCGACGGCAGAAAATACCCCGGCGTGTATCGGCTCGGGCCGGGAACCGCGCTGGCGAAATCCGTTCGCCGCGTGAGGCCGTTCGAGATGCGCGGCTACGACTTCATCTACCTCGCTCTGATTTTCATTCCGGCTGGCGCATTGGTTGGAATGGCCCTGATCCCGCTCGGGCGGCGAGAAATTCCGGCGTCTCTGATCCTGTCGATCGAATTAGTTTCGGCGCCCTTGATTCTCGAATGGGTCCTTTCGTACGTCAGTGGCGGCCCCGTCCACTTTAGATCGGTGGCAATCTCGCTGATTCTCGTCATCGTGGGCAGCCTGTGGATCAACGCAGATCGTCGAAGCGACGCCAGGTCATCGAAATTCGGGTAGGATGTGTGAGCGAATCGCCGGCCCTGATCGGCAACGAGAAAGTCGAGCAGAATCGATGTCACCACGCAACGTTTCGCGCCGCGAATTTCTGAGCGCCGCGGCAATTGCGGCAGCCGGGTTGCCCGCCATATTCGGATCGGCCGCTCCCCAGGTTTCGGCGGACCAAGCCGCGCGCTACACCCCGCCCCAATCCCCGCGCGCCACGTTGAGTTTCAACCTCGACTGGAAATTCATCCGCGACGACGCGCCCGGCGCAGAAGTCCCCGATTTCGACGACTCACAGTGGGAGACGATCAGCACGCCGCATACCTTCAACGACATCGACTCCTTCCGCAAAATCATTTCGCATAGCGGCGGCGACGTGGGCACGTACAAAGGACTGGCGTGGTACCGCAAGCATTTCAAGCTTCCGGCCAATTTTTCAGATCGCAAGATTTTTCTCGAGTTCGAGGGCATGCGCCAGGCCGGCGACATTTTCCTGAACGGCAAGCAAATCGGCCTTTATGAAAATGGAATCACCGCGTATGGCCTGGACATTTCCGGCGCCGTGCACTTCGGAGATCAGGAAAATGTGCTGGCCGTCAAGGTCGACAACCGAACGACGTATCCCGAACGCGCCACAAGCACCGCATTTGAATGGAACGCAAACGATTTCAACCCGGACTTCGGCGGAATCAACCGGCACGTCTGGCTGCACGTCGCCGGCATAATCTATCAGACGCTGCCGTTGTATTACGGCCTAGAGAGCACGGGCATCTACGTCTACGCCACGAATTTCGATATTCCCCGAAGAACTGCGGACGTGACGGTCGAATCCGAGGTGCACAACGATTCGGCCAGCGCCGCGACGATCGAGCTTTCGGCCGTGATCGTCGGCGACGATGGCCGGGTTCGAGCGCGTTTCAATGGCGGCGCTGTCGGAGTGGACGCCGGTGCAAAATCCATGCTGATTGCAAAGGGGAGTCTGAGGAGCGCCCGCTTCTGGATTCCGGAGGATCCCTATCTATACGACGTTTACACAATCCTGAAGGTGGACGGAAGAACCGTCGACGTAGCGAAGGTCGTCACCGGGTTCCGCAAGACGGAGTTCAGAGGAGGCGTCGAGACTGGCGGCGTGTATCTGAATGACAAATTTGTTTACCTGAAGGGCTTTGCGCAGCGCGCGAGCAACGAATGGGAGGGCCTGGGGCAGGCCTATCCCGACTGGATGCACGATTACAATGCGAAGCTCATTCGCGATTGCAATGCCAACTACATCCGCTGGATGCATATCTCGCCGCAGCGTGTGGACGCCGATTCCCTGGCTCGCTGCGGCATTATTCAAATTTGTCCCGCGGGCGATAAAGAGCGCGAAGTCACCGGCCGCCAATGGGATCAGCGCATCGAGGTGATGCGCGATTCGATGATCTATTTCCGCAATAATCCCAGCATCCTTTTTTGGGAGGCCGGCAATACCATTGTCACGGTCGACGAGATGCAGCAGATGGTTGCGTTGCGCAAGCAGTGGGACCCATACGGCGGCCGGCTGATCGGCGTGCGCGACAATGACGACATCGCCGCGAATACCGCCCTCACTCCCTACTCGGAATATTACGGAATCATGATCGGCCAGGCTCCGCAAACCGATCAATTGTCCGGGCCCACCGCGATGTTCCGCGGATACAGCGCCGAGCGCCGCGATCGCGCTCCGCTGATCGAGGCCGAGGATTTCCGCGAAGAAGGCGCGCGCCGCTTCTGGGACGATTACTCGCCGCCCTATTTCGGATTTACGAAAGGGCCGCACGACACTTGGCAATTCACGTCCGAGAGTTTCGCGTTGGCCGGTATCAAACGCTATTGGGAATATTGGCAGAATCGCATTTCAAACACCGACCCGGCGCACTCCAAGTGGTCGGGCTACGCCTCGCTTTATTTTTCGGACTCGGATGCCGACGGCAGGCAGGATTCGAGCGAAGTCGCGCGTGTAAGCGGAAAAGTGGACGCGGTGCGCCTGCCGAAGGAAATTTATTTCGCGCACCGCGTGATGCAGAACGACCGTCCGGATCTCCACATCTTGGGCCATTGGAGTTATCCGGTAGGCCCAGACGCGAAGAAAACTGTGAAGACCATCTACGTGGTCGCGAATACCGAATCCGTAGAATTGTTCGTGAACGGCAAATCGCTCGGCGTGAACGCCAAACCGGATAATGGATTCGTCTTCGCTTTTCCCGAGGTCGAGTTCGCTCCGGGCGACATCAAAGCCGTCGGCCGGAACGGTGTGAAAATCGTTGCCGATCAGGTGCTGACCACAGCCGGACCGCCCGCGCAAATCAGAATGACGCTCATCGTCGGCCCGCAGGGACTCCAGGCCGATGGACAGGACGTCGCGCTCATTGATGCCGAAGTGCTGGACGCGAATGGCGAGCGAGTGCCCACCGACGACGCGAGAATCGACTTCACGATTTCCGGACCGGGCGTATGGCTCGGCGGCTACAACAGCGGCAAGATCGACTCGACAAACAATCTTTACCTGAATACTGAATGTGGAATCAACCGCGTTTCGGTGCGCTCCACGCTATCGGCCGGAACGATCACCGTGACCGCCGACCGCCCTGGTTTGAAATCGGCCAAGGTTCAGATCGTGGCCAAACCTGTAAGCGTGGTGAATGGCTTGGCGGCGCTGATGCCGGATCATCTACAGGCGCCCGCGTAAGAGTTGAAGCGTTTCAGCGCTGAACGGTAAGATTGCACAGGCTTGCGTGATGCGGACGGCCGAACTCAGCGCTGCGGATGCGGAGGTTAGATGAAAGGCGTTGTTCTGGCCGGCGGGACTGGCAGCCGGCTGAATCCACTTACTCGGGTTACGAATAAGCATCTGCTGCCGATCTACGACAAGCCGATGGTGTATTACCCCATCCAAACGCTAGTCAACGCGGGGATAGAAGAGATTCTGCTGGTCACGGGCGGAAAGAATGCCGGCGATTTTCTGCGCCTGCTCGGAAATGGCCGCGACTTTGGATTGAAGCACCTGAATTATACGTATCAGGAGGGCGAAGGCGGTATCGCGGAAGCGCTCGGCCTGGCCGAGTATTTTGCCGGCAACGATCCGACTTGCGTAATCCTGGGCGACAACATCATCGAAAACAATATCCGCCAAGCGGTGGACAGTTTCAAAAATCAAAAGGAAGGCGCGAAGATTCTTCTGAAGGAAGTGACCGACGCGCAGCGATTCGGAGTGGCGGAAATCCGCGGTAAGCACGTCGTCGGAATCGAGGAGAAACCGAAGGCGCCTAAGTCCAATTACGCCGTGATTGGAATCTATCTTTACGACGCGAGCGTATTTCAAAAAATCCGCCGCCTGAAGCCTTCCGGCCGCGGCGAACTTGAAATCACCGACGTCAACAATTTCTATATCGAAGAAGGCAAGCTGACTTACGAAGTTCTGGACGGCTGGTGGACCGATGCCGGCACATTCGAATCTTTACTGCGCGCGAACGCTTTGGTGGCCGAAACCGGCGCCAACAAGATGAGCGCGGCCGTTAGCGCATCCCGCGAGAAAGTCAAAAGATGAAGATCCTGGTCACGGGAGGCGCGGGCTTCATCGGCTCCAATTTTATTCGCTACGTTCTGGGCCGCGGCCAGAGCTACGCCGTCGTCAACTACGACAAGCTCACCTACGCCGGCAACCTCGCGAATCTGGAATCGATCGCATCCAATCCCAGATATCAATTCATCAAAGGAGATATCTGCGACGCGACCGGCGTGGAAGCGGCCATGGCCGGCTGCGACGCCGTCGTGCACTTCGCCGCGGAATCTCACGTAGATCGCAGCATTTACGAGCCGGCAGCTTCGATCGAAACCAACGTCAAAGGCACATTCATCCTCCTGCAGGTCGCGCGCAAACTGAATCTCGCTCGCTTCGTTCATATTTCCACTGACGAAGTGTACGGCGATATGCCTCCCGGAGCCTTCGCGGACGAAAATTCGCCGCTGCAACCAAGCAGCCCGTATTCTTCCTCGAAGGCGGGCTCCGATTTGCTCGTGCGCTCCTACGTGCGCACCTACGGATTTCCCGCGCTGATTACGCGCTCCTCGAATAACTACGGCCCGTATCAATTCCCTGAAAAATTCCTGCCGCTGATGATCACCAACGCCCTGGATGGCAAGCCTCTGCCAATCTACGGAGACGGCAAGCAACAGCGCGATTGGCTGCACGTCGAAGACAATTGCCGCGGGGTTCTGGCGGTGCTCGAACGCGGCCGCATCGGCGAGGTTTACAACATCGGTGGCCTCGACGTGGAAGAAAATGTCACCATGGCGCATCGCCTGCTTCGCCTGACGGGCAAACCGGAAACATTGCTTTCGTACGTGATGGACCGCCCCGGCCACGATCGACGCTACGCCCTGAAATGCGACAAAATCGAACGCGAACTTGGGTGGAAACCCGCCATTTCGCTCGAAGATGGTCTGCGTCAAACGATCGACTGGTACAAGACGAACACAGAATGGCTGGCTGGAGTCCGCGGCGGCGACTATCGCTCTTACTATGAAAAATATTATGAGAACCGCGATTCATCCCTGCACACGATCAATCAGTCCGGCCCAAAGGCTCAATAAAAATGGCAGCGATGCAGGCCGATTCCCCGCTGGCATTCAGCGCGCCCTCACTCTGGAACGATTCACACACTGAGGAGAAATAAATTCTTGCAGCGAATTGAGACGAGCCTGCCGGGAGTTCTGGAACTGCGGCCGAAGATTTTCCGCGACGCACGCGGCTTCTTCATGGAAACGTATCACGCCGAAAAGTTCGCCGCGCTGGGCATCGCCGATTCATTCGTTCAAGATAATCACTCCCGCTCCGCACGCGGCACCCTGCGCGGCCTGCACTACCAATTGCGCCACGCGCAAGCCAAACTCTGCCGAGTGATCGAGGGCGAAGCCTTGGATGTCGCGGTTGATATTCGGCTCGGCTCGCCCAATTTTGGAACATGGACGAGTGTCGTTCTCTCCGCAAAAGAGCAAAATCAAATCTACATCCCCGCCGGCTTCGCGCACGGATTTCTGGCTCTCACGGACGCGGTTCAATTTCTCTACAAATGCGGCGACTTTTACGATGCGTCGGACGAGCACGGCGTGCTTTGGAGCGATCCCGCTCTGCAAATCAAGTGGAGCGTCAGCGATCCGGTCATTTCCGAAAAGGACGCCAAGTATCCAATCTTGGCTGACGTTCCTCGCGAATTTCTCCCGCGGTATCCCGGGAAATGAAGACCAAGATTCTTCTGACCGGTAAGAATGGCCAGGTTGGCGGCGAACTCCTGCATTTGCTGCCGCGTCTCGGCGAAGTCGCCGCATTCGATCGGAAACATTTGGACCTTGCAAGCCCGGACGCCATCCGCCGCGTCATTCGAGAAGTTCAGCCAACTTTAATCGTCAATGCTGCTGCGTACACAGCCGTTGACCAAGCCGAAAAGGAGCAGCCCGCGGCTCTTGCGATCAATGGCCAAGCACCCGGAATCCTCGCCGACGAGGCGAAGAGGATCGGCGCCGCGATCGTCCACTACTCCACGGACTATGTTTTCGACGGGTCGAAGCGCACTCCCTACGAAGAAAGCGACGCGCCAAATCCGATCAACGCCTATGGAAGGACAAAGCTCAAGGGCGAGCAAGCCATCCACGATTCCGGCGTCCCGCACCTGATCTTTCGCACGGAGTGGGTGTACGCGCGGCAGGGCCACAACTTTCTGTTGACGATATTGAAGCTCGCTACGCAACGCGAAGAATTGAAAATCGTTTCGGATCAGACCGGCGCGCCAACGTCAAGCCGGGAAATCGCGCGCGCGACCACGCAAATTCTCGCGCATCTCCTCGATCATCGCGCGAATAGTCCGTCGCTGGCGGACGCGAGCGGCACGTATCACATGACCGCCGGCGGCAACACAAGCTGGTACGATTTTGCAAAAACAATTCTGGAGGAAGCTTCGCACGCGGATCCATCCATTCCATGGATCGCGGCAGCCACCGGCGGCCACCCATTGATCGCGAAGCGAGTCACTGCGATCCTCACGAAAGACTACCCGACCCCCGCGCGCCGCCCCGCCAATTCACTGCTCTCGAATGCGCGTCTGGCCAAGACATTTGACGTCCGATTGCCGGATTGGCGCGCACTGCTGCACGCTCTTTTCTCCGCAGCATAGCGCCGCTGAAATGACTGGAAAGTTTTTGCGGGCAAGCCGAATACTGGTGGGCCGGGCGGGAGTCCAACCCGCGACCTACGCGTTAGGAGTGCGTCGCTCTATGCATCTGAGCTACCGGCCCGCGCGTTCGATGATACCCGAAAATCCCAACGCGCGGTTCGCGTATGCGCGCATTGCAAACGTGCCCTCAGCCGCCGCCCGTAACTAACGCCAACGATTCTTCGATCACGTCGTAAACGAAATTCAGCTCCGCCGGCGAAATCACGTACGGCGGCAACACGTAAACCACGTTTCCCAGCGGCCGCAGCAGCACTCCCTTGCGCAAATAAAATTCATACAGCTTCGGCCGCAGCGCCGAAAGGTACCCAGGATCCGCCACGTCAAGCTCCAGCGCGCCGACCGCGCCGATGTGCCGCACATCGCCAACGCCAGGCCGCGTGCGCAATTTCGCCAATCGATCGGCGTGGGTGCGTTCGATCGCAGCGACGCGCTCGAACACCGGCTGGGTCGCGAAGATTTCCAGATTGGCGTTGGCCGCGGCGCAGGCGATGGGATTGCCCGTGTAGGAATGCCCGTGAAAAAAAGCGCGGTCGCGCGGTCCGCCGCGAAACGCCTGGGCGACCTCGTCCGTCACGATCGTGGCCGCAAGCGGCAAAAATCCGCCCGTGATTCCCTTCGATACGCACATCAGGTCCGGCGAAATCCCGGCGCGTTCGCATGCGAACATTTTCCCCGTGCGGCCGAATCCGGTGAGCACTTCGTCGGCAATCAGCAGCACGCCGTGGCGCGAGGCGAGTTCGCGCACTCCGGCCAGAAATTCCTCGGGATGTACGATCATCCCGCCGGCAGCTTGCAGCAGCGGTTCGACGATAATCGCGGCGATCGTATCGCCCTGCTCTTCCAGCCGTTGCCGCAGTCGATCCAAGCATTCGATGCTGCACGTCGCCCGAGTTTTCCCCACCGGGCAGCGATAGCAATACGCCGAATGCGTGCGCAGCACCGGCACGCGCAGCGAATCGAACGCCGCCGTGAACGGCGAATCGTCGCTTACGGACATCGCGCCCACCGTATCGCCGTGATACGCGTGCTCCAGCGCCACGATGCGATTTTTCCCGGGCTGCCCGAGATTGTGCCAATACTGCACGGCCAATTTCAGCGCGACTTCCACGGCCGTCGAGCCATCGTCGGAAAAAAAAACGTGCGCCAGGCCCGGCGGCACAACCACTCGCAGCCGCGCCACCAATTCTTCGGCCGGCTCGTGCGTGAAGCCCGCAAAAATCACGTGCTCCATCACACGCGCCTGCCGCGCGATCGCGTCGGCAATCGCCGGATGCGCGTGCCCGTGCAAATTCACCCACCAGGAAGAAATCGCGTCGATGATGCGCCGGCCATCGTCGGTTTCGATGTAGACGCCCTCAGCGCGGCGCACGTGCAGCGGCGGCGCATCGCTGCCCTGCTGCGTGAATGGGTGCCAAATTTGAAGTGACGATGTTTGCATCGCGGTAGCCGAGGGTTTTATCACGCGGACGCTCGATTCGCGCCGGCGGCCAAAAGCGCGGCGCGATCGAAATGCCGCGCGTAAGCATCGAGCAGCGTCGCGCGATTCAGTGGCTGGGACCACGGAATGCGGCCGAGCACGCGCGTTTCCCCGTAATGTTCGATCGCGCGGCGATTTTCTTCATGTTCGTCGCCAATAAAAACGATGCCGCGCACTTCCATCTGCGCCGCCCGCAGCGCCGCAAGCGTCAGCAGCGTGTGATTGATCGTGCCAAGCGTGCTGCGCGCCGCAACCAGCACGGGCAGCCCAATGAGCCGCATCAAATCGATCATCGTTTCGCTCTCGTTGATCGGCACCAGCGCGCCGCCCGCGCCCTCGACGATCCACGTTCGCGCCGCATCGCGCGGATCGGCCGGCGGCCACGCCAGCGCGTCCAGACGAATGCGCACCCCCGCTTCGCGCGCCGCCAAATGCGGCGAAACCGGCGGCTCGAATATGTAAGCCTCGGGCCGCAATCGCTCCTCGGAAACTTGCGCGAGCCGCCGCACCGTTTCGCGATCCGTCCCTTCGATCGAGCCTGTCTGAATCGGTTTCCAATAACACGCGTCATGCGCGGCCACGAGCAGCGCGGAAAGCGAAGTCTTCCCGATGCCGGTGTCTGTGCCGGTGATGAAGAATCCGTTCGTCAATTGTTCACCGCTGCGAGTCAATATCGCACACCCATTTCATTGCCCCGGCCCGCTCGCCGCGTGCTCGACATGCGTCGATTGCGACGCGGCCGCCGCGATCGCCGCCGCGAGTTCGCCGAGCACGCTTTCAGAGTGCCGCGCCGTCACCGAAAGCCGCAACCGCGCCGTTCCCTGCGGCACCGTCGGCGGGCGAATCGCGCGCACGCCGAAGCCCGCAGCGCGCAGCCGCTGCGCCACGCGCATCGCGCGCTCGTTTTCGCCCAAGATCACCGGCACGATCGGCGAAGTCCCCGCGGGAATTTCCAGGCCGCCGCGCCGCAATTCCGCGCGCAGGAATTGCGCCAAGCCCAGCACGCGCTCCCGCTCCGGATCCGCGCGCGAAGCCAGCTCGAATCCCGCGCGCACGTGCGCCGCGAAATAAGGCGGCAACGCCGTGCTGAAAATAAATGTGCGCGCGCGATTGATCAGGAAATTTCGCAGCGTCTCGGAGCCGCACACAAACGCGCCGGAGGCAGCCAGCGCCTTGCCGCACGTGAAAATCGTCGCCAGGACGCGCCGCGCGAGTCCAGTTTCCGCCACCAAGCCGCGCCCCTGCGCGCCAAACACGCCGACGGCGTGCGCTTCGTCCACAATCAACTCCGCATCGTAGCGCTCGGCAAGTCGCGCGAGTTCCGCAAGCGGCGCGAGATCGCCTCCCATGCTGAACACGCTCTCGACGACGATGAACCGCGCGCCGTCCGCGGGAGCCGCTCGCAGCGCGTCCTCGAGAAACGCAAGATCGAGATGCGGAAACACCACGCGCCGCGCTTTCGATAAACGCATTCCATCGATCAAGCTCGCGTGATTCGCGCTATCGGAAAAAACTGTGTCGTCCGGCCCGAGCACGCTGGCGAGCAATCCGACATTCGCAAGGTAACCCGACGTGAAGTAAAGTGCCGCTTCCGCGCCCACAAAGCGCGCGAAATCCGATTCCAGCGCGATCCATCGCTCGGAATTTCCGGAGAGCAGCCGCGAGCCCGTCGACGCGCCAAGTTCCGCGGTAACCAGCGCCGCCGCGACGGCCTGCTTGATGCGCGCATCCGAAGCCAAGCCAAGGTAATCGTTCGAGGAAAAATCCAAACTGTGCGGGGATTCCAGCGAGCGCAGCTGCGATGTGCGCTCGAGTTCAGCCAGTTCGCGCTTCAGGCGTTCGGCGATTCGCACGCCGCGGCCTCAGGCGCGCGCCAGCGGCTCAAGCCCGAGCTGGCGCATCAATTCGTAATCGTCGTTGGGCTCGGGATTGGGCGTGGTCAATAGTTTTTCGCCTATGAACAGCGAATTCGCGCCGGCCACAAAGCACAGCGCCACAGCCTCGCGCGAAAGCGAGCGGCGCCCCGCGCTCAGCCGCACCATCGACGCCGGCATCACAATCCGCGCCGTGGCAATCACGCGCACCAGCGCCAGCGGATCGATCGGCTCGCGCTCGCCCAGCGGCGTTCCCTCGACGGGCACCAGCACGTTGATCGGCACGCTCTCCGGGTGCGGATCGAGCGTCGCCAGTTGCCACAGCAATCCCACGCGATCTTCGTTCGATTCGCCCATATTCAGAATCCCGCCGCAGCACACCGTGATTCCCGCGCGGCGCACGGCGTCCAGCGTGCGCAGCCGCTCGTCGTACAGGCGCGTGGTGATGATGCTGCCGTAAAATTCCGGCGAGCTATCAAGATTGTGGTTGTAAGCCGTCAATCCGGCTGCGGCCAATCGCTCAGCCTGCAAAGGCTCCAACATGCCCAGCGAGCAGCACACCTCCATGCCCAACGCCGCGACGTCGCGCACGATTTCCAGCACGCGATCGAAATCCGGACCGTCCTGCACTTGCCGCCACGCCGCGCCCATGCAGAATCGCGTCGCGCCTTCGTCGCGCGCCTGCGTCGCATACGCCACCACTTCGCCGCGATCCATCAGCGCGCCGCGCTCCACGCCGGTGGAATAATGCGCGCTTTGCGGGCAATACGCGCAATCCTCCGGGCAGCCGCCGGTCTTAATCGAAAGCAGCCGGCACAATTGCACCTTGTTGGCCGGATGAAATCGCCGATGCAACCCCTGCGCCTCGAAAATCAATTGCGGCAGCGGTTGTCCATGGATCGCCCGAATTTCATCGCGCGTCCAATCGTGCCGCACGAACTTGGAATTCGCCGCGATCGCTGCGCCGTGATCCGCCAAGGAGTGCCTCCCGAATGCCGCACGGCATTGTAGCGCAGAACCGCAACGAAGTTGCCACCCGCCAACTGGAGTACAATCGGTCGGCGAGTTATGATCGACAATTCGAACTCGGCGTTGAATCGATTTCGTGTCGCGGCCGAAGCCTTTATCGAAGCGGTCGACTCAGCGCCGACTGTGAAACGCGACGCGTTCCTATCATCCATCAACCATTGCCTGGCCGAGCTCTACAGCAGTGCGCTCCGCCTGCCCGCGGTAGCTCCCGACACCTCACAGGTGGATGAGACACCATCTGTTAAACGCGAATGGGAAGGGTTGTTCCTGTCACTTCGAGAAAAAATTGGCCCGCTCGACGGCTACTGGAACGTCTTCGATTCGACCACAAAATCGACCACGGTCCAGGGAAGTCTATCTATCGATATTTCGGAAATATACTCCGACATTAAGCAGGGCTTCCGCCTCGAAGTGGTAGGCGTTCCCGAGGCGGACTTTCTGTGGGACTTGCGCTTTTCTTTTCGGTCGCACTGGGGCAGACATGCCCTCGGAGCGTTGACCGCGATTCACGATCGTCACGTCGAGTAAATCGGTAACAGGAAGCGAGGTCGAGGCCTCTTTCGTCCACCGAAGGCTGTGGCGGAGTTGGCCGAAGGCGCGCTGACAGGTCCGACATTCTTAGAGATCTCTGATAACTTGAGTAAGTTGGCTTGGGGTCGTCGCACGGTTCTTCCCCAGTTGCTGGCGTGGTTAGCTCCGGTTACCATACCTAGAGGACACGATGCTTACGTTTCAAAATAAAATCTTGCTCGTCGGTTTTGGGGCGGTGGCGCGATGCACGTTGCCCATTTTGGTGAAACACCTCAGCGTTGATCCGAAGCAGATCACCATTCTTGATTTTGAGCCGAACGAAGAAGCTCTAAAGCCCTGGCTCGAACAAGGCGTCACTTTCGTCAAGGATCGTGTGACGCCCGAAAATCTGGGAAGCGTGCTGGGCAGGTATCTCTCGCCCGGCGGGCTGCTCATCGACCTCGCGTGGAATATCGACTGCCTTGAAATTGTGCAGTGGTGCCACGACCACGGCGTTCTTTACATAAACACCTCGGTGGAAGTCTGGGACCCGTACTCCGGCGCTGCGAACAAGCCTCCTACCGAGCGAACGCTTTATTGGCGCCATATGAAACTGCGGCGGATGATCGCAGTTTGGAGCGAGCCAGGGCCGACCGCCGTAGTCGAACACGGAGCGAATCCCGGCCTGATCAGCCATTTCACCAAGCAGGCTCTTCTGGATATCGCGGACCGCGCGCTCGCGGAAAAAAAATTCAGCGGCCCGCAATCCGAGAAAATCGCTCACCACGCGAAGGCCAAGGAATTCAACCATCTGGCTCAACAACTGGGCGTCAAAGTGATTCACTGCAGCGAGCGCGACACGCAGATCACCGATCAACCGAAGGAAGTAAACGAATTCGTGAATACCTGGAGCGTCGAAGGATTCCGCGAAGAAGGCACCACCACGGCCGAACTCGGCTGGGGCACTCATGAAAAGGAGCTACCGGCTTTCGCCTATGAACATTCCGACGGTCCGCGAAGCCAGATCTGCCTGGCGCGCATGGGCATCAACACGTACGTCGTAAGCTGGGTGCCCCCGGATCACCACATCGTCGGAATGATCGTGCGCCACGGCGAGTCATTCACGATCACCGAGAAGCTCACAGTTTGGCAAGACGGCAAGGCGATCTATCGCCCTACGGTCCACTACGCTTACTGTCCGTGCGACTGCGCCATTGATTCGCTCTACGAGTTGCGCGGCGACAACTACGAGTTGCAGCCGCGCATTCGTATCATGACCGACGAAATCACAAGTGGCGCCGATATTCTGGGCGCGCTGGTGATGGGGCATCCTTTTCAATCCTGGTGGTGCGGCAGCGACCTGGATATCGAGGAGTCGCGCCGCTTGGTTCCGCACCAGAACGCCACCACCATGCAAGTCGCCATCTCGGTGGTCGCTGCGTCCCTGTGGATGATCGAAAATCCGCGCCGTGGACTCTGCGTGCCCGACGATCTCCCGCATGATTATGTGCTGGACATCAGCAAGCCCTACTTGGGCAAGTTCGTTTCGGTGGCTTCAGACTGGACTCCGCTGAAAAGCTACGTCAACCACTTCAGCGGATACAACAAGCCGCATCACGATCTCTCCGACCCATGGCAGTTCAAGAATTTTCTGATCGCGGAAGGCAGCGACTGAACCGCAAGGCAGCGCGGTAAATCGATGGACCAAAGAACACTACTGCAACTCGCCAAGACGCACGGCACGCCGCTTTTCGTGGTGGACCACAAGGTGCTCCGGGATAACTACGCCCAATTTCGCAAGTATCTGCCGCGCGTACAGGTCTACTTTGCGGTTAAGGCCAATCCCGATCCCGCGATCGTGCAGACGTTCTACGATGCCGGAGCCAGTTTTGACGTCGCCAGCGTTGCCGAGTTCATGACCGTTCACAAGCTTATCGAGAATCTTCCCGACAAAGAACGCCAGGATTACATTTGGGATCGCATTATTTACGCGAACCCGATTAAAACGGTTGAAACGCTCGAACTTCTGGAACCGTACAAGCCGCTGGTCACCTACGATAACCCCGAGGAAGTTATCAAAATCGCCCGCCATGCGCCGCACTCCGGCCTGGTGATGCGCTTGTGCGTTCCTAACACCGGCTCGATGGTGGAGCTTTCCAGCAAGTTCGGCGCGGCGCCCGGCGAGGCCGTGGATCTGATCGCTTTCGCCCATAACAACAAGCTCGAGGTCGAAGGAGTAAGCTTCCACGTCGGCAGCCAGTGCACGAACCCACAGAATTACAGCCAGGCGCTGAGCATTGCTGCGGGAATTTTCGAGGAAGCCAAATCCCGGGGCTTTAACCTTAAGCTCATTGACATCGGCGGCGGTTTCCCCGCTCACTACGACGCTTCGGTCCCGCACTTCACCCGAGTCGCCTCAATGATCAACACGGAGCTGGATCGTCTTTTCCCCCCACCGATCGAACTGCTGGCGGAGCCGGGCCGTTTCCTGGTGGCCTCCGCCGCTACAGCCGTCGCACAAATCATAGGCAAGGCGATCCGCGGAGGTAAGCTTTGCTATTACATTAATGACGGCGTCTATCAGACCTTTAGCGGCGTGATTTTTGACCACTGTCAGTATCCCCTGAAAAGCTTCAAGAAAGGCCCCACCCAGATTTGCTCCGTTTTCGGCCCCACCTGCGACGCCCTCGATACAATCAGCATCACTGAGGAACTCCCGGACTTGGAGATCGGCGATCTGCTCTACGCGGAAAACATCGGCGCCTATTCCGCTGCCAGCAGCACAAATTTCAACGGCTTCCCGCCGGCCAAAGTCGTACATGTGAACCAAGAGGTTGCCGTCGCAAGCTAAGCGCGCCCCGCTTCGCCACCGCGGCATTCTGCTTCTTGAGCCGATTATCGCGACTTCGCTTTTTCCTTTTCGTTTTCAGCTCGCAGCTTCTTGAGCAGCGGCCGGCGCCAAATCATGCGCAGGGAAAAGACGGTAAGAAAGAACAGCCCGGCGACGAAGGTGTCGTACTTCTCGCAAAGAATCCAAGAGCAAGCGAGGACAATCCCGCCTCCCAAAGAAAGAATTAGTATGTCACGGAGAGCTTTCCGCCCCCAGAAAGGAGTCTGACGAAACCATACGAGGATGCTGGCATTGACCAGAATTACGACACAAGCACACGCCGTGAGAGGCCTCAGGTGAGCCTCTCCCACGAGCCCGAAAACCGCGGCGCCACCCAAAGTCAGGATCGCGACGAACGCCACGAGCCATCGGCGATGCTTCCACGGCAACATTGGGCTGCACTTTAGGCTGGAATCGCGGCGTAGTAAAGACGACCACCGAGGATGCTATCAGAACCACCCCTCTGTTCAATACGTTGCGCCCAGTCGCGATGCCGAGGGTATGATGGCGGAAATGCTGGTCCATTGCCCAACATGCGAAGAGTCGTTCGACCTGGCCGCGAGGGAGCGGCCCGCTGGCGCGGCGGGTGGTTCCTTTTGCCCGCACTGTCACGAGCGGTTCGCCATTCCTGGGCCCAGCAAAACCATCGCGTTGGCGTCGCTGGCAATCGCTGTGGGATTTCTGGCCTTGGTCGGAGTTCGGTCGATTATCGTTCTTGCTGTAGGATCGGCTCTGCTCTGGCTCCCAATTTCCCTCTTTCTAGGCGCAGCGCGGATGCGCAGCAAGGGGGTCGTCCTTCGCAAATGGAAGCCCAGAAGAAGAACCTTCTTCGAGTGGTTGTACGAGCGTGACACCACGCCCGCGTTGTTCGATAAAAAACCACGCTAAATCCTTCGGTGAATGCAGGTAGGTCAGGATATTGGAATCCCATCTGCCACCGCCCCGCAGTTCAATTGGGCCCCAAATCCCTGTATAGTTTTAAGATTGTGCCGGGTAACGTCAAATTGAGGAGGCGTCTGCGCTCGCTGCGCACGCGCGTGCGCGAAATGCGCGGCGTGGTCTGGGGCCTGCTCTCCACGCGCCATCCGCTGCTGGTGCATATCATCCCGATTCGCCGCTGCAATCTGGCCTGCACGTATTGCAATGAGTTCGACGATTTCTCCGAGCCGGTGCCGCTCGACGAAATGAAGCGCCGCCTCGATCTGCTCGCGGAGATGGGCGCGGCGGTTGTCACCATCAGCGGCGGCGAACCGCTGCTGCATCCGCAACTCGACGACGTGATTGCCCACATGCGCCGCCGCGGCATGCTCTCCGGCCTGATCACCAACGGCTATCTGCTCACGGCCGAGCGCATCGAGCGCCTGAATCGCGCCGGCCTCGAGTATTTGCAAATCAGCGTGGACAACGTGCAGCCCGACGAAGTCTCCAAGAAAAGCCTGAAGGTGCTCGATCAAAAATTGAAGCTGCTGGCCGAAAACGCCGTGTTCCAAGTGAATATCAATTCCGTGCTCGGCAGCGGCGTGAAAAATCCCGAAGACGCGCTGACCGTAGCGCGCCGCGCGCAGCAATTCGGCTTCACCAGCACCGTCGGCATCCTCCACGACGGCGCGGGCCAATTGAAGCCGCTCGGCGAGCGCGAGCAGCAAATCTTTGAAGAGATCATGGCCATGGGCAAGCGCTCGTTCTCGCGCCTGAATGGTTTTCAGCACAACATCGCGCGCGGCAAACCGAACGAGTGGCGCTGCCGCTCCGGCTCGCGCTACCTCTACATTTGCGAAGACGGCCTAGTCCACTGGTGCTCGCAGCAGCGCGGCTACCCGGGAATTCCGCTGGCGGAGTACACGCCCGAAATTCGCCGCCGCGAGTATTTCACGGTAAAACCCTGCGCGCCGAAGTGCACCGTTTCCTGCGTCCAGCAAATCGCCGTCGTCGACAACTGGCGCGGCCCGCAAACCCTGAAACCCCAAGCCGCTCCCCCGCCGCAAGCCCCGCCGCTTGTGCATTTGACCGGCGCCGGCTCCCGCCATCCGGACTAGCCAGTTCTACTTCGCCCCACTTTCGCCTTTTGTTGCGCCTGCGGAACACTGTACCTCGCCGTCGTTGACGCTCGCTCCCCCACGCGCTATCAATGAATCAGACGCGGCGACCCAGCTGCCCCACAAGGCCGCAGGAATATTCGCCCCGAGGCCCGCGCGGTTTCTAGCCAGTTTCCGCCGGCGCCGCCCAACGCAGTCTTCACAGGCCGCCGAAGGCATTCTTCGCGTCAATTATTGTGTCCTCTATGACCAAAGCGGGCCGCTACGAGCTCCTCGAGGAGCTTGGCCACGGCGCTATGGGCGTGGTCTATCACGCCAAGGACCCCGTCATCGGCCGCGATGTCGCCGTGAAGACGATCCGACTGGTCCACGCCGGAGGCGGGATGTCGCCCGAGGAATTATCCGAGCGCTTCAAGACTGAAGCGCACGCCGCCGGCCTGCTTTCGCACCCGAACATCGTGGTGATTTACGACGCCGGTGAGGAAGACGGCCAGTTTTACATCATCATGGAGCTGATCGAAGGCGAGAGCATTCAGGCGCTTCTGGATCACGGACAATCGTTCCCCTTGCCGCGCGTGCTGCGCTTGATCGATCAGGCCTGCTCCGCGCTGGAATTCGCGCACCAGCGCTCCGTGGTCCATCGCGATATCAAGCCCGCGAACTTGATGCTCACGCAGGACGATCAACTCAAAATCACCGATTTCGGCACCGCGAAAATTCTGGAAATGGGCGCGTCGCAGACCGCCACCGTGATCGGCACGCCCTCCTACATGTCGCCGGAGCAAATCAAAGGCAGCGCCGTGGATGGGCGCTCGGACATTTTCGCGCTCGGCGTGATTCTCTACGAGTTGGTGACCGGCCAGAAACCGTTCCCCGGCGAAAACGTCACCACCGTGATCTACCGCATCGTGAACGAGGAGCCGATTCCGCCGCGCCAGATCGACGCTTCGATTCATCCCGGCCTCGCGGCGGTGATTGAACGCGCGCTCGCCAAGGACCCCGAGGATCGATTCCAATCTTGCCGCGAGATGAGCCACGCGCTGAAGAATTATTCGCAGCTCCATCAATCCTCAGCGAGTTCTCCGACTCGGCTTCCATCGACCGCGCCTTTCCCCGCTATCTCCACTCCATCCGGCTACGCGCCATCGGGCTACCGTGCCGTTGCGCCGCGTTTCGTCCCTGCGTCTGTTCCTGTTGCGCCGGCTGCCGGTTTACCGGCACGAATGCGAACTGGCTCTATCGCTGTGCCCGCACCGGAGCGCAAACGAAATCGTCACGGCGTGCTGGCGCTGGTTCTGCTCGCTTTGATTGCCGTGACGGGCTATCACATTTGGCCAGTGCTGTCCGATTTTTGGCATACGGGCGTCGAACCGGCGTTTGCTTCCCATCTCGCGCCGATCGAACGGAACCTGCATATCGCGCAGCCAGTGCCGGCGCCGTCACCGGCAATCACGCCACCCGCGCCGCGCGCGCCCACCAGCAAGACCGCATCCACGCGGTCATCCGCTGCGACGAAGCCCAACTCGACGCCGGCGTCCGCCACGTCAGGCGCGCCTGCTGCGATCGATGCGCCGGCCGCCGGTCGCGCCGAATCCGAGCCGACGCCGACGCCGGCTGCGGATGCAGTCGAAAAACGCCTCGGCGCGTTCCTCGCAAGCGCCGGTCTCTCGAGCGCCGTGCAAATTCACGCCGCCGGCGACACTCTGACGCTTTCCGGAACGCTATCACCGGATCAATATCAATCGCTCTTGCGCAACCTGCGCGATCTCCCCGCGGACGTGCGTATCGTGGATCACATCGAATACGGCACCGACTCGCCGGAATCCAGCGTTTCACCCGCGCCCGCCTCGACTCCGGCGCCAGCTTCCGTAGCCGCCGCGCCATCTCTCACAGTGACGAGCCGTCCGGCCGGCGCCAACATTTTCGTCAACGGCCAGCGCCAATTCACACAAACGCCCGCGAAGATCGATCTCCCGCCCGGCGCGTATCGCATTGCAGTCACGAAGCCGGGTTTCGCGCCGTTCGCCGCGCAAGTGGAAATCCAAGGTGGCAAGCCCGCACAGCTGGACGCCCAGTTGCCTCCGCTGGCTCAGGGCCAAGGATGGGTGCTAGCGCGCACAGTCCCGAAAGGCGCATCGATCGCGGTCGACGGCGTGGTCCTACAGCAGCAAACGCCAGCGCGTTTGGACCTCGCCGCAGGCCAGCACCTGATCGTCTTTTCGATTGCTGGCTACACCGCGGAAACCTCCGTCGTCGTTCACGCCGGCAAAGGCTCCCAGATTTTCCAAGTATTGAATCGCCCATAAAATTGCCCTGTTCGACGCCGCTCAGCACCGCTCGCCGCGCGCGAGCTTTCAGGTTTCCGCTCCCAATTTGAGCGAATTCTCTCTGGCACAACCGAGTTTTCGCTTCGGGAATAGCCGTCCACTTATGGTTACATTTCTCCCCATGGCCCTCCACCGGGCGTGACGCATTCGCCGCCATCCACCCATAAATCCTTCGCTTTCTATCAGGTAAAGCCGCACTCTGGCGGAAGCGATCGTGCAACCAGAAGGTCAGGACCCGCCTTTGCGGGCAGGCTGTAGTGTCCGCGCACGGTCCCGCAGCACTGAGGGCACAATGCACCTTGATGGCGTGGATCCAGACGCGCCCGGCGACGATGCCGCAATGAACTCGAAATCGGCATCCAGCACAGCGCACCGATTGTCTCTTGCCGCGCCTCAGGTCGCGGCCACGCCCGTCCTCGTCGGGCCGGAGACCACGCAGCGCCCACTGCGCGATACGCAACGCATCCCGCGCCTATCCAAGCCCGCGCCTGACGCCGCAGTCGGCGATTTTCTGGAAGCCTTCCGCATTCACCTGCGATCGTCGAGCCTCTATCAGCGCAATCATCCGCGATGGATCGAAAGCCTGAACAATTCCGAGCGCCGCCTGCGCGACGCGCTGGCCGTCACGCAGACAGTGCAAGTCCGCATCGAGCGCGAAGTCTTGATGGTGGTTCACGGCGACACGCCACACGGCCTGCCGGCCTCCGATCCGCAAGGCGAATTGAAAACCCTGGCCGAAGATTTGGCGCGCTGCGGCATCACGTCACTTGAATTTTTGCCTTCTGTGCATCTCGGCGAACTCGATTTGCTCTCGCAGCAAATTGTGTGGGCCATGCGCACGCGCCCCGCTTCTCCCGATCGGGGCACGGACGCTTGGAAGCAGTGGCTCCGCGACGCGCATGTCACTGGAATTCGCATCAACATCCCCGCAAGCCGCCGCGACGCAACCGTGCTGGCGACGCTCGTCGCCGCGCTGCTCGGTTACGGCGACTCCGTCGCCGAATCCGCCGAAGCCCGCGCGGCCGCTCCGGCCTCGCGCGAGCAAACCATCGCCGCGCTCGGCCTCGTAGAACGCTTGGCAGCACTCGGCTCGCAGCGCGCCGCATCCACAGAAGAAACCGCGCGTCGCGCGCACGCCGTGCTCGGCGAAGCGGAGCGCGGCCTCGTTTCGCTACTTGCGCGCACAGCTTCCCTGGCCGCAACCGATGCCAATGAATCGCTTCCCTCATTCCTAAATCGCGCAGCCGAACATTTGATTCTCGATTTCGCGAGCCGCGCGCTTTCCGAAGGACGCATCCAGCCCGCCGAAATCGCCACGCAGCTTGCGGACCTGACGCGCATTCGCGCCAATGGCCCCGGCGCGTCGTCCGCGCTCGGCAACGATGAAGCCCGCGTCGCAGCTCTCGTCGAGCGCTTCTGGGACGCTCTTCCCGCGCGGCATAAGCAGCGTATCCTGCGCAGCGCAGACGCCTGGTGCGTCCCGCCCGCCGTTTTCGCGCGGCATCTCGAGCCGCTCACCGCCGCCGCGCGCCGCGGACGCAGCGACGCGCCCGGCCGCGAAGCGCGCAACCTGCTGCTCCGCTACACCGCGTGCCTCGATTCCGAAGAGCCGCGCGCCCGCCGCACCGTCGCCGCCGGCCTCGGCGAACTCGGTCCGCAGATTGCGCGCCTGTGGCCGCACGCCGCCACCGAAGACTTCGCGCCTCAAATGGTTCGCGCGCTCGGCCGCGAATCGTCACCGGGAATCTCCGGCCTGCTCGCCGCGCTCACCGAGCGCCTCGCCAAGCTCGCGCTCGAAGGCCGCCACTACGCCGAATTCGATCGCATTCTCTCCGCTCTCGAAGCCGCGCCGCGCGATCCCGAGCAAACACATTTCTCCGCGCTGATTCGCAGCATCACCACTGACGACGCCTGGTTCTATCTTGTCGAAGACGCGCTCGCCAATCGCGCTCTCGATGGCGTCCTGCCGCGCCTCCTGCGCCGCGAACCGGAGCGCCTGCTCGATCGCCTCGCACTGCTGCTCACCGGTCCTGAAGGAAGCGAGTTGCTCCCCGCGATGGTGCGCCTGGTGCGCGCCACCGGAGAGCCGGTGCTGGATACGCTGGCCACGCGCCTGCGCAAACCGCAAAAGCAGCCCGTAGTCGCGGCTATCAAATTATTGGCCGCGGCCGATCCCGTGCGCTTGATTGCCGCGCTGCCGCGAGCCCTTCCCAGTTGGGATTGGAATTTGCAGGATCTCGCGGTCTCCGAGCTTTCGCGTCTGCGCGAACCGGCGCTTGCCTTGCGAGTCGCGCGTGCGTTCTACGAGTGCGTCGAGGAAGCCCACCCTCTCGTTGTCCCCGCGATGCTCGATCAGATCGGCATCGCAAACGACGCGTCGGCAATTCCAATTCTGCTGATGATCGCCGGAGGAAAACACGCCACGCTGCGCGACATCTTCTTCCGCATCAAAGCCGTCGAAGCGCTCGGCCGCATGCGCGCCAGCGAAGCCGCCGACCTGCTGCGCACGATCGCCCGCGAACGCAGCGGCCTCACGCACGTTGAGCCCGCCGGCCTGCGCTCCGCCGCCGAAGAAGCCCTCGCGCTGATGGAAAACCATCCCGCCGCGACGCGCGTCCGCGCCTGGACCGAAACACTCGAGAAATCCGCGAGCACTTTCTCCCAGCCGCGGCGCTATCTGCGCATCCCGCTGGCCTCCTCTTTTTCCGCGCGCGTCGAGGGCCTGCGCTCCGGCGCGGCGCGCGTGCACACCATCGGCCTCGGCGGCGCGTTTGTGGAATCGGCGCAGCGTATGTCCGTCGGCGATTCTCTGAAAGTTGAAATTCGCACCGGACTGCGATCCGTCCGCTCCACAGCCGTCGTCCGCAACGTCTCCCCCGGCGGCAGCGGCATCGAATTTGTGCACATGAAGGCCGAAGACCGCGAATTGCTGCGCCGCCTCATCGGCCGATTGATTCGCTGACAGTTCCCTCCCGTTTCAAATCGAAAACTCGTTCCCTCGAATCGCTGGACGCGCTAAAGTGGCCTCATGAATCTTGTCGCCGTGATCGTGGTCCTGTGCGCCGCCGTGCTCGCGGCGCTAGCCGCCAGCGCGTGGACGCGCCGTCGCCAGCAATCCGAATGGAGCGCCCTCAGGCAGGAGATGCAAGGTCTCGTGGCCGGTCAAGCGCAAGCCGTCGCCGCGCAGCTCGGGCAATTTTCGCAATCCGTCGTGCAGCAGTTGGGCCAAGTCTCGCAGCAAGTGCAAAGCGGCCTCGCCTCCACCGGCTCGCTCGTCTCCGACGCGCAGCGCGCGGTTGCCGAGCGTTTGGAATCTTCCACCTCGGTGATCCGCGAATTGCAGCGCCAGTTGGGCGAAGTACAGCAATCGGGCCGCGATCTTTCCGAAGCCGCGCGCATGATGGAATCCGTGCTCGGCGGAGCGAAAACCCGCGGCACGCTTGGCGAAGTCGCCCTCGGCCGCCTATTGGCGGACACGCTGCCGCCCGCGTCATTTACCGAGCAGCATCGTTTCTCCACCGGCGAAATTGTGGACGCTGTCGTGCGCTTCCGCGAAAAGCTCCTGCCTATCGACTCGAAATTTCCTCTCGACGATTATCGCCGCCTCGTCGATCTCGGCGAGGAGGCGCGCAAAGGATTTTCGCAATCGGTGCGTTCCCACGCCGATTCCATCGCGCGAAAATATATTCTGCCCGGCGAAGGCACGCTTGACGTCGCGATGATGTTCGTGCCCTCGGAGGGAATCTATTACGAGCTTCTGCGCTCCGCCGATCCGAAGGGCACGCCGCTTGATGAATATTGCCGCCGCAAAAATGTGCTGGCGGTTTCGCCCAGCACGCTTTACGCGCACCTCAGCGTTGTGGCCATGGGTCTGCGCGGAATGCAGATCGAAGATAATGCGCGGCGCCTGCTTGCCAGCATGGCCGGACTCAAAAAGCATTGGGACAATTTCGCGGAAGTTTACGAAAGGCTGGGCACACACTTGCGAAACGCTCAGCAAAGTTACGCGGACGCCGATCACCGCCTCGAACGCGCCCGCGCCGAGCTTGACCAAATGCAACAGGGAGCGTTGCCAACGGCAGCCGCCGCTCCCGCGCTCGAAGCCGCGGAAAAATAATTTCCGCAGCTCACAGCTCTAAATTTCTGATCCGAATTCCTAGGCCTAATCTCTAAGACAAATCTCTAGTCATGCCGCCGGTCCAACCGCGCGTGAACGAAGAATTTTCCCGCCGCCAGCGGTACGATCTGTATTTGCGCTTCATTCTTCTCGCCGCCGCTGGTTCTCACTCGTAGAAAGCTTGCGCCCGATACGGAGCTTGATGCGGAGCTTGACGCCGCATTCACCGTGTTACGCAACATCTTGATCACTGCCGGACTCCAATTCGCCACTTCGACATCGAGCGGCTCCGTCGTGCCGCGCACGCGAACGATCAAAATCGCCTGCTCCCCGATGCGCAGCGGCCCTGCCGGCTGCACGGCGTCCAGCTCCACAACCGTCAGAATCAACGGCGCCGACGCGCGCCCGTTGCCTTCCACGCGAAACTGCCCCGGCCCCAGCGGCGTATCGGGCGACGGCAGCAAGACAAGCGCTGTCGGCGACGACGCAAGCACCAGAACCATCTGTCCCGCGAGCAACACGTGATTTTCGTCCGCGTCGCCCTCGAAATTCGTCCCCGATACAGTGAACTGGTCACGTGCATCCACGAATTGCGGGCAATCCGTGATTCCAATTTCCCCCGTCGCGGAAAGTGTCGAAGGAGATGTTGTCGAGGCGGCCGGCGCGCTCCCATTCTCCGGAACACTCTCGGCCGGGCGCGCCACGATCGTCGCCGCAGCAACGATCGAACTTTTCGGAATTCGCGCTTGCACCGGCCCCGGCGTCGCCGGAACTACCCAGCGCGCGCGGCCAGTCAAATCCGTCTTCAGCACGTGCCCGTCGCTCAACACGACGGTCACGCCCGGTACCAAGCGCCCCGAAACATCCAGCACGGCCAGCGTGGCCGGCGCCTCCGCCACCAGCGTCGGAGCCAGAACGATGCTGTGCGCCGGCCCCGCTGCCTGAGCGCGGGCCACGCGATCGCAGCACGCGGCGAGCAGCAACGCAGCAAGCGCGATCTTGAGCGCGATGCTTGACGCGCTGCGCAGCCTTGCAAACGCCAGCCCTGTGGCCCGAGTCTCCATCGCGCGCGATTGTACCCCAGTGGCTGGGCCCAGACGCCCTGCACGCGGTGCAAAAAAGTGCCGCCCCTCGTAACTACTTACTCTACTGCGTCTTGTGCAGTCGCACTCACTTTGCTAGCCTGCAAACACGATCGAAATGAAGGCGGCGCGGCGCCCAAGGACACCGCGGGGCGCAAAGGCTCGCAATCGAATGCGCGGCACGCGGAAGGTGGCCCTTGCACATTGAATCCGGCGCGCGCAGCGACGTCGGCCAAATCCGAAAGAACAATGAAGATAATTACCGCGCCGAGCCCTCTCTTGACCTCTTCGTTTTGTCCGACGGCATGGGAGGCCAGACTTCCGGCGAAATCGCCAGCGCCATCGCGGTTGAAACCGTCGTGGACCATTGCCGCGCTGCGGTCGAAAGCACCGCGCCCGAATTTTGCGGCGAGCCGGCGCCCGGGCTTTCGGATCGCACCAACCGATTGGCAAGCGCGGTTCGCTTGGCCAACAAGACGATTTTTGAAGCCGGCAAGAGCGATCCCGCGCGCAAAGGCATGGGCGCTACCATCGTGACGTTTTGGATCGAGGATCGCCGCCTTTCGATTGCGCACGTGGGAGACAGCCGCGCCTATCTGCTGCGCAGCGGATCGTTCGAGCAGCTCACCGCCGATCATTCGCTTGTCGCCGACCTGGTCCGCAGCGGCGTTCTGACGCCGCAGCAGGCCGAGGTCAGCGAGCAGCAAAGCATTCTGACACGCGCGCTGGGAACGCAGCCTGTGGTCCAAGTGGACGCCGACGAGCAAATGTTACTCGCGGGCGACGTGCTTTTGCTTTGCTCGGATGGGCTGACGCGCACCGTCACGAATCCGGAAATCGCCAGCACGCTCGAAACGAACCCCGACGCGCAAAAGGCCGCCGACCGCCTGATCGAGTTGGCCAATGAAAATGGCGGCGAGGATAACATCACCGCGATTGTTGTGCGCGTGATGGCCGAACCCAAGGGCCTGCTGGCGCGATTACGCCGGCTGTGGCGCGGAAAATCGTAAGGGTCGCGCGGAAGGAGCAGACGATGGCCCGGCTGATACTAAAATTCGAGGGCGCGGTGATCAAGGAAGTGCCGCTCGGCAATCGCCCGGTCACCGTCGGCCGCGCGCCCGATAACGACATTCCGATCGACAATCTCGCCGTGTCCAACAATCACGCGCGAATCTATGAAGAAGCCGGGCGCCTCGTCGTCGAAGATCTCACTAGTCTGAACGGCACATTCGTCAACGGCCTGCGCGTCGAGCGCGCCATGCTCAACGATGGCGACTCGATCGAAATCGGCAAGCACAACATCGTCGTGGATCAGGAACACGATGCCGCCGTGCCGCTCGATTCGCGGCGCAAAGTCTCCGCGCCCAAAGTTGACGAAACCATGGTCCTTGACACAAAGATGCGCCGCGAAATGTTCGAGCAAGCCGCCGCGCTCGGCGAACGCTCGCAGATTTCGCCCGGCCGCATGCGCGTGCCTACGCTCGTGGTTCTCGGTGGCCGCACCGATCGCAAGGAATATCAGCTCACTGACATGCTCACCGTTATCGGGAAATCCCCCATGGCCAGCATCAAGCTGCGCGGATGGTTCGCCCCGAATGTCGCCGCGCAAATCCACAAACACGATGACGGCTACTATCTCGGCCTCGGCGATCGCGTTCCCAGCGTCAACGGCATGATTATCGTCGGCCCCACGCGTTTGAAGGACGGCGACGAGATCTCTGTCGGCCGCGTGCGCCTGAGTTTTCTCTATCGCGTCTGAGCGCCGCGCCTTCGCCGCCGTGCCCGTTGCAATGAAGACGCCCAGCGCCGCAAGCAAAATCCCAGCGCAAAAAGAACCGGGCCCCATCGCCATTGGCGCGCGAACCTTGTGGCGGCGTCGCGTGCCGCTGGCCATCAGCGTGGCGTTGACGATCGCGTCGCTCGGAATTTATCTGGCGGCCTTCATCGGCGAGCGACCCACGCCGGCTTTCGATTTCATTAATCGCCTCGAGCTCGACGCCCTGGACACGCGCTTTCGCCTGCGCCCCGCGCGCGATACGCATCCCGATTCGCGCATCGTCATCGTCGATATCGATCAGCGTTCGCAGGAAGTGCTGGGCCGCTGGCCGTTTTCGCGCGCCGAGTTCGCGCACATGCTGGATGCTCTGCACGAGGATGGCGCGGCGGTCGTCGCGTTCGACATAACTTTCAGCGAGCCCGACCAAAGCTCAGCCCCGATTCGCACCCTCGCCGCGCAGCTCGCCCAGCAGGAACAGCAGCAAGGCACGCAGCTCGATCCTCGCGTGCAGCAAGATCTCGATCGTCTGGCGAAATCGTTCGACACCGACGATCAATTCGCGCAGTCCATTCGACGCTTCGGTCCCGTCGTGCTCGGCAATTTCTTTCTCTACTCCGAAGCTGATCTCCAAGGCGTCAGCGAGCAATCTCTCGACCGCTACGCGAATATACTTTCCGATTTCGCCTTCCCGCAGGAGCGCGCCGAGAATCCCAAGACCGGCCCGGACGATCTCACTCGCCTGATGCAATCGTATGCGCCCTGGGGACTCACGCCCCGCGGCACTCAGGCGAATCTTGAAACTCTCAGCAACGCGCTGATCGCCGCGCGCGGCCAGACCGGATTTTTCAACGTCGATCCCGATCCCGATGGCGTCGTGCGTCACGCTCTGCTCGTGTTGCCGTACGGCCGCTCCAAAGATCCGGCCGATTGGGATCTGTACGCCTCGCTCGATGTGCAGACGGTGCGTTTGTTCCTGCACATCCCGGACAATCAAATGTCCGTGGATTTCGGCCCCACCGGAATTGCCGAACTCGAATTTGGTCCGCAGCTTCACGTGCATCCCGATCCGATCGGCCGCCTCTTGATCAATTACCAAGGCCCGGTGCGGACCTATCAATACGTTTCGATGGCCGACGTCGTGAAGCGAACCTTCACGCCCGGCACATTTAAAGGAAAAATCGTTCTCGTCGGCGCGTCCGCCACGGGAATCGGCGATCTGCGATCCACTCCCTACGGCGGCGTGGATTATCCCGGAGTTGAAATTCACGCCAACGTGATTGACAACATTTTGAATCACCACGCGCTCAAACGTGGCGCCACGCAAGTCGGGTGGGACGTCGCGTTGATTTTCTTCTTCGGCATTCCCGTGGGCGTGTGGCTCGCATTCGGCCGGCCGGGATGGCTTTGGGCGCCACTGCTATTTCTCGCGCTTTTCGCCGTCGGCGTTTACGACGCGTTTCTGCACGATTGGTGGCTGAATTTCACGATGCCGGCATTGACGTTGGTCTCAAACGTCGGCCTCGTCGCACTCTACCGCGCGTTGGTCGAGGAAAAAGAAAAACGCAAAGTGCGTGGCGCATTTCAGCAATATCTGAGCGCCGAAGTCATCCGCCGCTTGCTGGAAAGTCCGGAAATGCTGGAGCCTCGCCGCACGGAAATCACCGTGATGTTCAGCGACGTTCGCGGTTTCACCACGATCTCCGAAAAACTCGATGCCCAGGATTTGGCCGCGCTGCTCAACGAATACCTCACGGGCATGACGCGCATCGTCTTCGAGCGCGGCGGCACTCTCGATAAATATATCGGCGACGCGGTGATGGCTTTCTGGGGCGCGCCGATCGAGCAATCCGATCACGCTGCGAACGCCTGCCGCGCCGCTATCGAGATGATGGCGCGCCTCGAACCGTTGCAACGCAAATGGCAAGCCGAAGGCAAACCGCGCGTCGATATCGGAATCGGTTTGAACACCGGCTCCGCCTCGGTAGGCAACATGGGCTCGTCGTTGCGCTACGGTTACACCGCGCTGGGTGACACCGTGAATCTCGCATCGCGTCTTGAAGGCTTGAACAAGGACTACGGCACGCACATTCTCGCCAGCCAAAGCACCTTCGAGCAAGTTGCCGAAGCGCCCGCCGCGCCGAGCGACGCTACGCAATTCGTTTTTCGCGAGCTGGATTTGATTCGTGTGAAAGGCAAAACGCAGCCCGTGGGTTTGTACGAGTTGCTCGGCCCGCGCGAAGCTCTGGGTGACTCAACCGAACTTGACGAGCGTCTCGCGCAATTCGCGCGCGGCCTCGCACTCTATCGCGATCGCCAGTGGGCAGCGGCCCAAGCGATTTTCGCAAGCATCATCGAGCGCTGGCCCGACGACGGTCCCGCTCGCGTCTTCCGCGAACGTTGTCAGGAATATTTGGTCGATGGACCACAATCGGGCTGGGATGGCGTCTTCACGATGACGCACAAATAAGCATCGGCGCGAGGCTAGCCAGGCGGCCACGAAAACGCGCGCCCGCCGAGCAAATGCAGATGCAGATGGAACACGCTCTGCCCCGCTTCCGGACCGTTGTTGAACACCGCGCGAAAATCCGAACGCTTTCGCTGCTTCGCCAACTTCGCGCCGACCAGCAGGATTCGCCCCAGTAACGCCGCGTCTTCCGCCACCGCTTCGCTCAGTGACTCCAAATGCCTTCGCGGGCAAATTAAAATGTGATCGGGCGCCTGCGGATTGATGTCCTCGAACGCAAAGATCTCGTCATCCTCGTAAACCAATTTCGCGGGAATTTCCTTCCGCGCGATGCGGCAGAAAAGGCAGTCGCTGGTTCCCATCGGATCTCCTTCACGTCAAAAGTGTGCGCACTCGCAATACTAAATTAATTTTCCGGATCCACGCGAACCACAAACGCCGCGTATCCGTGCTCCGCCTGCAATTGCGTCGCAACTTCCTGCGCTGCCGGCTCGAAAGTATATCGGCCCACAAACACGCGATACACCGGTCCGGTGGGCGGATTGAATTCCTGAACGGTGACGCTGGGATAGTTCGCGGTCAGTTGATCGCGCAATTTGTTTGCATGTGCCGCGTCGGCGAACGCGCCGATTTGCACGGCGAAAACGCCAACTCTCACGTCGACGGTCGGCGCGCGAGTTCCTGCCACCGGCGCCCCGGACGCACCCTTGGGCGGGCTCTGCGCGGGAGCTTCCGCTCGAGTCTCGGCAACATTTCCGCTCGGGTTCTCCGCAGGCGCGGGCATCGGCGGCGGCAACTCCGGCGGTCCGGCCAAAACGAGTTCCAGCCGCACCGGCGCCGTGCCGGTGGAGACAACATCGAGCGCTTTCGCAGCGGCCAGCGAAAGATCGATAATTCTCCCTTCGATAAACGGCCCGCGATCGGTGATGCGAACTTCAGTTTGCAAACCGTTATTCAAATTTGTGACGCGCACGATGCTGCCAAACGGTAGTGTGCGGTGCGCAGCCGTCATCTGATTCATGTCGTAAATTTCACCGTCCGCGGCCCGCCGCCCTTGAAACGGAAAGCCGTACCACGAAGCGATGCCCTCTTCGACGTATCCTGCGCCGCCCGCAGCTCCAGGCGACGGAACACTAGGAGCCGGAGCGGGAGCGTGAGTGCGAGCAGTAGACGAAGGCTGCTTCGGAGGCGGAGGAATTGTCGCGGTCGCGGCGTGATGCGCGCAGCCCGCGGCGAAACAGGACACCAAAATCAGCGACCCGAAAACGATCGCGCGCGGCCGTCGCCAGACCGGCGATGAATTCACGACGGCCCCAATTTTATTTTTCCTTCTGGAGATTTTTCTCGAGGCGATCGGCCGCTTTGTTCAGGCGATCGGCGGCCTCGCGCAGCGCTTCGGCCGTCTTGCGCGTGGTCTGCGGTTTGATTTCCTTTTCGACCATTTCGCGAATGCGCGCGAATTCGGCGTCAAGTTTCTTCCCGATATCTTCCCAGGATTCCATGAGCGCTCCTTTTTCCGGCGGCCTCGGCTGCGTCGCGCAGCGCGCAACGGTTTGTCGTTTGCATCAATTTTTTCGCTATTATAGGCGTGGCATCTGAAGCCCGCAAGGAGACCAAGTGCCGCTTTCACCGCGCCTGCGTTATCGTTTGGATCGCTGGCGCACCAACATAAAGAATTTCTTCCACTCCGATCCGTCTTCCGCGCGCCCGCGCATCTGCCCCAGCTGCAGTTCGCTTGCGGGCGTCAACACTTCGCACTGCCCGCAGTGCGGCGCGAGCCTCAACTTTTCCCTCGCCGCCGCAAGCAAGTCGATGAGCCGATTTTTGCCGCAAACTTCGCCGGCAACCTATTCCATCGTAGCGCTCTGCGGATTGCTTTACGCCTTGAGCTACGTACTGACGGTGCGAACCGGCGGAGGCGGCGGGCTCGGGGGCGGACTGTTTAATCTCGGTGGCATTTCCAACGACGTGCTGGATCGCTTGGGCGCGTCGCGACCGTTGCCGTATGACATTGCCGAACCGTGGAGGCTGATCACCGCCGTTTTCTTGCACGGCAGTTTGTTGCACATCGGATTCAATCTGTGGGTGCTGATGGATATCGGCCCGGTGATTGAAGATATGTACGGCTCGGCGCGCTACTTTTTTGTTTTTCTCGTCACCGGCGCATTCGGCTACGTTGTGAGCGCGGCGTTCGGGCATTTCAGCATCGGCGCATCCGGCGGATTGCTCGGTCTGATCGGATTGCTGCTGGCGGTGACGTCCCGCCGATCTAGCGGTGGCATGCAAATGCTGCGAAAACAATTGATTTGGTGGCTGGTGTACATCGCCGTCCTGGGACTCATGCTGCGCGGCACGGATAACGCGGCACACGCAGGCGGATTCGTTGCGGGATTCGTGCTCGGAAAACTTTTGACCGATCGCCGGCCTGCCGGCCCATCCGAAGAGCGGCGCGCGCAAGCGATGGGATGGATCGCTGGGCTCGCGATGGTTGCGAGCTTCGCGATGATGCTGCTGAATTATTTTCAAGGCCAATGATAACCTCACAAGTGCTCGGCGAAGTGACGCTGGCGCGATAACCGCGCTTCACTGGCAGGCCACGCGCTCAGGTGCTGAGGCGGCGGGCGACGACCACGCTGTAATGGAATCCGGAAAAGACTGTGAGCGCCGCGACGGCGTCGCGCAGTACCGGCTGCGACACATCAAGCCACCTCCAGTGCGTGACCGCCAGCACTAACATCGCAAATACAAAGAAAACCTGCACCGCGGTTGTGGCTTTGCCGTAGATGCTCGGGGGAAACGAGCGATAGCCCATCACCAGCAGAACCACCACAGCCGTTGTCAGCATCAGAACATCGCGGCTCAACACCAAAATCGCCAGCCACCAGCGAACCTTCCCGCGCAGCGCGAGCACGATGAACGACGACGAGAGCAACAATTTATCGGCGATGGGATCGAAGTAGGCGCCGATCGCGGTGCGCTGATGAAGTGTGCGCGCCAGCAAACCGTCCATGCCGTCGGTGAGCGCCGCGACAATGAGCAAGCCCAGCGCCCAATCGTAATGCGCGTAAAAAACGGCGATCAGATAGAACGGCAGAAATCCCAAGCGCAAAAACGTGAGCTGGTTCGGGACGGTGAAAATTCGCCGGCGCATCGGAGTGCCACTCATGCGAACTGCGCCAGGTAATCGCGCAGCGAACGGCCCACCTTGCGCTCGAATCCTTCGGCCACAGACGGGATCGAGCCGCGCGGTTCATCGAGCGCCACGCGCTCGACTCGGTGCATCGGAAAAAACAGCGTGGGCAGGCCGATGCGTTCGCCTTCCGGGTCCAGCACCTGAAGAATGAAATCGTCGAACGAATTCAAGTCGATGCCGCGCACAGTGAGCCCGGCCTCTTGCAGCTCGACCAGCTCGCCCCAAATTTTTTCTTTTGGGGTGTGCAGGCTCACGACGACGATGGAATGCGGTTGCATGACTTCACTTCGCTCCCACGCGATCCTAATCTATCCTAGCGCATCACACGCGGATCGTCTTCAGATCCGGCGCGACGCGCAGCGGCGCTTCGGTCGCCTTCTGCACGTGTTCGGGGGTGACGCCCGGCGCGACTTCGCGAAGCACCAGACCCTCCGGCGTGACTTCGATCACCGCCAACTCCGTGACGATCATATCCACGACGCCGGCGCCGGTGAGCGGCAGCGTGCACTTGCTCAAAACTTTCGGCTGCCCTTCTTTTGTGGTGTGATCCATTGCGATGATCACGCGACGCGCGCCCGCCACCAGATCCATCGCGCCGCCCATGCCTTTCAGCATTTTCCCGGGAATCGCCCAATTGGCCAGATTGCCTTGCGCGTCCACTTCGAGCGCGCCAAGCACGGTTAAGTCCACGTGACCGGCGCGCAGCATGGCGAAGGAATCGGCGGTGGAAAAATAACTCGTGCCGCGCACTTCCGTGACGGTTTCCTTCCCGGCGTTGATCAGGTCGGCGTCCTCTTCGCCTTCGAGCGGATACGGGCCGATGCCGAGCATCCCGTTTTCCGACTCGAGGACGACCTCCATGCCCTCGGGAATAAAATTCGCCACCAGCGTCGGCGTGCCGATCCCCAGATTCACATACATGCCGTCGCGCAGCTCTTGCGCCACGCGCTTGGCGATGAATTCGCGCTTCTCGGTTTCGGTTTGCGGCATACCGCCTCGATGTGCTCCTAGAGCCTTCTCATAAATTCCGCGGCGAAGCAACAGTATACCTGCTCCGCGGGCGCCCACCCGCCTGTGTAGAAGGCGGAATTTCGCAAATGACTGACGACACGCTTTTTATGGGAGACGGGCGACAAAACCTCAAGTGGCCCTTTTGATTTTGAAATCGCGAAGGGTACCCACACCCCCGGTATGTTCTGCGTAAGAGTGGCAACTACAGGACTTACAGGAAAAGAGTGCGCATGAGCGTGAAAACAAGCGCGTTGATATCGCCTGTTTTCAATGAGTTGTACACCTCGTTGCAATCGACTGAAAACGTGCGAGTTGGAGGGACGATTTTGTGCAAATGAGTGCGAATTGTGCGGAGACCAAAACCGCGAGGCAGGACGAGTGGCTGCGCGTTCGAAAAGTTCCTGCGTCTTCATGCCATCTTGTAGCACACACGTTCCCAAATGTCAATAGTATTCTGCAAGTATACTATTCGAATGGAACGTGGGCGGCCCAGCGGCGAGGAGCCGACATCGTCTGAAGCCCGATCCCCGCGTTTAAGGCCGGGCTCCTGCCCGAGGGGCGTTGACATCGCGGCGGGCGCGCGTCAGAATCCGCGTGTCAATGATCCACCTGGAAAATATCACGAAGGAGTACGATGCACCTTCCGTCAGCGAGGGGAGCATAGTAGCGGTCCGCCAGCTAAATTTGGACGTCTCCGCCGGCGAGATTTTCGGGCTTGTAGGACCAAACGGCGCGGGCAAGACTACCACGCTAAAACTAATCTGTGGCCTGATCGCGCCCACTGCCGGGCGCGTGAGCGTTAACGGCATCGATATTGCTGCACGGCCCGAGGAAGCACATAAGTTCATCGGCTATCTGGCCGATTTCTTTTCCCTGTACGACGACCTAACGGTTTGGGAATACCTGGAGTACTTCGCGCGCGCCTACAAGATGGACCGGGCCGCGATTCGCGGGCGGGTCGACGAAGTGATCCGGCTGGTCGGCTTGGAACCAAAGCGTGACGCGCTAATTCATGGCCTCTCGCGTGGCATGAAGCAACGACTCGGCATCGGACGCGCGATCGTTCACGACCCGCTGCTGTTGATCCTTGATGAACCCGCCGCCGGACTCGATCCGAAGGCGCGCGTGGAACTGAAAGCTCTGCTGCGCGATTTGCATGCCAAGGGCAAGACCATCTTCATCACATCTCATATCCTCTCCGACCTTGAAGAGGTGTGCACGTCAGTCGCGGTGATCGAAAAGGGCCGACTATTGCGCGCGGGGCCTCTGGAAGAAGTGATGCGCGACGGCCGCGCGATACGGCGAATTCGCATTCGGCTCGCGACGGCTGACGAATCGATCGGCCCACGGCTGGCGGCTTGGCCCGGCGTGACGGATGTTCGGACCGGCACGACTGGGACCGAATTCTCCTTCGGGGGTAACGATGCCGAGCTCGCCGAGTTGGTCCGAGCGCTGGTGGGCGACGGCCTGCCGGTTTGCGGCGTGCAAGAGCTTTCCGAGAACCTGGAACAACTCTATATGCGGATTTCGAGCGGAGAAGTTTCGTGACCTTCGCGGGGATCTTACCGGAAGCTGCTCGCAATGCGCGCATCGAATTGCGGCCAAAGCGAGTACTTGCGAGCGTGGTGATTTGCGCCGTGGCGTCGTTCACGGCATACGTTTATTACAGACATCCGCTTAGCCCGCGGGAATTGCTCGACTTCTTTCTATATTCGCAAATCACTCTACTGATCTTGGGCGGCGGAATCTATTGCTTACAATCGATCCACCGTGAAAAAGAGCTGAACACGTTTGACTATCAACGTATCACGCGCCTAACGCCGCTCGAGTTGACGCTCGGGAAACTGTTTGGCGCTCCCTGCTTCGCGTATTTCGTCGTGCTATGTCTCGCGCCCATCACTATTGTCGCGGCGTATTTGTCTGGTGTGCCCGTCTTGACGGGCCTAGAGATCTACCTGCTCCTTCTGACGGGCGCGATCGCATGGCACGCCCTCGCGCTTTTGATCTCTTTGATGGCGGGCCGTGGGACTTTTGCTGGGGGGATCATTCTCCTCCTGATACTGTTCTGGATGAGTTGCCTTTCCGGCTGGGACAGCGGCGGGATGCTTGCCCTTCAGGGCTTTAGTCCCTATTTTGCGGCGCAACTTCCAATTGCCGTTGCGCAACCAGGACATGCGCTGGGAGAGTTGCCAGCCGGAAGGGATTTGTTGTTTGGCGCTGCGGTTCCACATGGCTTGGTTCTGGTCGTCCTGTGGATGAGTCTAACGGCCTGGTTTCTGTTGGCGGTGGCAAGAAATATCAAGCGCGATCCTTCGGTGTACGAAATCTATTCGCCGCTTCAGGCATTTGCGTTTGTGCTTTACCTGCATTTGATCGTGTTCGCTTTTTATCAGTGGACGCGAGTGTACCCTCTTCCCGTGGGAAGTGGCAGTTCGCTCCATTACGATTTGAGGGAATTCGCCGTTGCGTCTATGCAGGCAGAGCACGAGTTTCTGGGGGTCAGCTTTTTGTTCTTTGCAGTCTTCGCCTTGGTACTGCTGCGAAATCGCGAGCGCGTGCGGCACAGGATCTTGAAACTAGGCCACGGCGCGGTGAGCTGGTGGTCCGCGGTTTGGCCAGCGCCTTATCTGCTGGGTGGTATCGTGGCCGAGGGCTTAGTCATGGTCGCCCTGATCCGGCACAAACTGCACCCGGAGACGGGGTGGAGTTTCGGGATGGCCTTCTTTGAAGTCTGTTTCCTCGCAGCATGGATCGTTCGCGACGCCATCTACCTGCAATGGATGAGACTGAGGCGCGGGCGCCGTTCGTTGATCGGCGGACTGCTTTACTTGATTGTGTTCTACGTGTGTACGAGCGCCCTTTGGGCAACGTTCGCCGTTCATGGATCGGAGTCCGTCAACACCGCTCGGCTAGCGCCCTATTTAGTGCCGTGGGCGATTTTCGGTTTCGATTTCCACGGTTGGGTTGCATCCGCGAAAATGTGGATTGGGGCTCTGGCCGTCCTTGGATCTGAGGCGTTGGTGTTTGCCGCATTGCAGCGTGCGCAACTGAAAAGGCTGCGCGATTCTATGACTGTCTGAACTCCCGCAGAATTAGTGTGCCCCCGCTGGGAAGGAATGTTCGCGACAATTGTGGCGTTTTTGTTGCCCCGGCTGCGCGCATTTCACTTGCTCGATTTCGCGCCGGTGAATGGGGAATTCCAAGATGCGAGAACACGGAGGTGAGACGACAGCAGATCTCTCCCGTCACGGCGGACCCGTCGGAATGACAAATTGAAGAGCGGCGGCGAAGGAATGTGTCAGGCGCGCTTGCGGACGGTGCGTTTTTCGATGCGCTTGGCGTAGGTTGCGCCTTGGAAGATTTTGTCGACGAAGATACCGGGGGTGTGGATGTGATCGGGGTCGAGCGCGCCTAATTCGACGATCTCCTCGACTTCGGCGATGACAACGTCCGCGGCGGTGGCCATCGTCGGATTGTAATTGCGCGCGGTGCGGCGGTAGACCAAGTTGCCCCAGCGATCGCCCTTCCACGCTTTGATGAACGCGAAATCGCCGCGCAAGGCTCGCTCGAGCAGATAGCGGCGGCCATCGAATTCCCTTTCCTCTTTTCCTTTAGCGACGAGCGTGCCGACGCCGGTGGGCGTGTAAAACGCGGGGATGCCGGCGCCGCCGCAGCGCAAGCGCTCGATCAGCGTGCCCTGGGGATTGAGCTCGATTTCGATTCCGCCGGAGAGCACCAGCGATTCGCACAATTTATTTTCGCCGACGTAGGTGCCGATCAGCTTGCGCACTTGGCGCGTGTCAAGCAATCGGCCGATGCCCCAATCGGCGACGCCGGCATTGTTGGATACGATCGTGAGATCGCGCGTGCCTTTGCGGCGCACGGCTTCGATTAGATTTTCAGGGATGCCGCAGAGGCCGAAGCCGCCCATCAGGATCGTGGCGCCGTCTTTCAGGTCGGCGATGGCGGTTTCGGCGTTGGCGACGCGTTTGTCCATGGCGGTTTCGTCAACAATGAGCGCAAAGGCGGGCGGAGACAAGCCTGCCTTTACAAAACCTATCACTCCGATTGCGCGCGCGCTCGAAGCTTACTGCGAATCGCGGAGAATTTTGTAGAGTTCGCCAGCGCCGGCGAATTCGTCCTCGAGTTCGCGGCTGCGCAGCAACGGGCGCAAATTTTCGATGGCTTGCGCCATGCGATCGAGGGCGCGATCGATATTGTCGGCGTTGGTGAGGACGATATCGCGCCACAGGGCGTAGGGGCTGCCGGCGAGTCGCAGCGATTCGCGCAATCCGCGGCCCGCGAGGATCAGCGGCAGACCGGTTTGATCGGTTTGATCGCGCACGACGCCGGCCAACGCGACGGCGAGCAATTGCGGCAGATGCGAAACGAAGGCGGCGGCGCGATCGTGGCTGGCGGCGTCAAGCCATAGCGGCTGCGCGCCCAATTTGCCGAGCAGCGCGACGAAGGCCAAGACGCGCGGATCGTTGTCCGTGGTCTCGCTCGCGCGAATCAGGGCGTAGCGCGCGCCGGCGAAAAGTTTGGCCTCGGCCGCGGCCACGCCGGAAATTTCTTTGCCGGCCATGGGGTGGCCGCCGAGGAAAAGCGCGCGGCCAGTGAAACATTCCGCGGCGCGCTCGCAAATGGCGCGTTTGGAGCTGGCGGTATCGGTGACGAGCGCGTGAGGCGAAGCGGCTCGCGCGATTTCGGGCAAATGCTCGAGGACGGCTCCGACGGGCAGCGCGATGTAAACAAGATCGGCGCCGCGGACGGCGCGAGCGAGATTCGCTTCGCCGCGATCGATCGCTCCGCGTTTGCGAGCGAGGCGTAGAGTTTCGGGTTTATCCCAGCCGACGACGCGCGGGCGAGGCCGCAGCCGCCGCAGCGCCAATCCAAACGAGCCGCCGATCAATCCCGTGCCGAGGATCGCGACGCGCTTGAAACCGGCCGCCATCGACTAGGCCACGCGCCGGCCGACCGCGGGCGCGATGATGCGCAACTCGGCCATCAGCTGCGCGAACTGCTCGATGTAGAGCGATTGCGCGCCATCGGAAAGCGCGTGCTCGGGATCGCCGTGGACTTCGACGATCAAGCCATCGGCGCCGGCGGCCACCGCAGCGCGCGCCATCGGCGCAACTTTGTCGCGCAGGCCGGTGCCGTGCGAAGGATCGGCGATGATCGGCAGATGCGAAAGCTTTTTGATCACGGGGATCGCGGCGATATCCAGCGTGTTGCGCGTGTACGTCTCGAAGGTGCGAATGCCGCGTTCGCACAACACCACTTGATAATTTCCGCCGGCCAAAATGTATTCGGCGGAAAGCAGCAGCTCTTCGATCGTCGCCGAAAGGCCGCGCTTCAGGAGCACGGGCTTGCGCACTTCGCCCAGCGCGCGCAGTAAATGGTAATTCTGCATGTTGCGCGCGCCGACTTGCAGCATGTCGACATACGGCAGCAGCAACTGAATCTGCGACGGGTCCATCACTTCGCTGACCACCAGCAGGCCGTTGCGGTCCGCGGCCGCGCGCATGAGTTTCAGGCCGGGCTCGCCGAGGCCTTGAAACGTGTACGGCGAGCTGCGCGGCTTGAACGCGCCGCCGCGCAAAACTTTGGCGCCCAATGCGGCCACGCGCTCGGCGATCAAATCAATTTGTTCCGCCGATTCCACCGCGCACGGCCCGGCCATGACGACGACTTCCGTGCCGCCGATGCGCACTCCCTTGCCGAGATCGACGATCGTGCCTTCGGGACGAAATGTCCGGCTGGCGAGTTTGTACGGCTGGGTGATGCGTAGCACCTGGCGTACGCCATCCAGCAATTCGACGTCGCGCGTATCGAAATCGGGATGCACTCCGACGGCGCCGAGCACTGTGTGCGACGCGCCGGTGGAGCGATGAATATCAAAACCCATGCCCACCAGACGATCGATGACGTGCTGGATCTGGCCTTCGGTGGCGCCTTCTTGCATTACAACGACCATGTCGAGAGACCTCTTCCTTTCGTTTCGCGCTTACTGCTTGTGCTGTGCTTTCGATTGCTTCGGCGCGGCGTCGGGCGCTGCTGAGTGCGGCTCGTCCGCAGCTTCTTGCACCACAGCGCGTTCGACGGAGCGCGCTTCGTCCAAAATTCTCTCCCACAGACGGCGAATGGCCGCGGGCGAAAGCGGGCCGCGACTTGCTTGCTCCACCGCATCGAGCACCATGCGCTCGCGCTCGGGCTGATAAATCGCGACGCCGCTCGCGCGCTTCAAGTGCCCGATCTCGAGCGCGCACTGCGAGCGCTCATTGAGCAGTTCGACTAGACGCAGGTCGATCTCATCGATGCGGCGCCGCCAATCGTCGATGGTCTTCATGCTTCGGTTCCTCGCCGGCTCAGACCTTGCAGCGCAGCTTGCTTCAGCGCACGGACGCGCGTGCCGAGCGCTTTCGCCGCGGCGGCTTCGCTGCCGGCGCGCTCAATTTCTTCCACCAGCGCCGAGCCGACAACCGCCGCGTCCGCCAATCCGCCGAGCATCGACACGTGCACCGGCAGCGACACGCCGAAGCCAACCGCAATCGGCAAGCGCGTCGCGCGGCGCGTCCTGCGAATCAGGCCGGGCAAATCGTCCGGCAAATTATCTTTCGCGCCGGTCACGCCGGTGCGCGAAATAACGTACAGAAAACCGCTCGAGGCTTCGGCGATAAGCTTCAGGCGCTCGTCGGTCGATGTCGGCGCGGCCAGAAAAATCGTGTCCAGTCCGCGTGCGCGAACCGCGGCGCGATAATCGCCGGCTTCCTCCGGCGTGAGGTCGGTGATCAGCACGCCATCGGCTCCGGCGGCCGCCGCTTCCGCTGCAAAGTGCGCCAGGCCCATCTGCAGCACCGGATTGTAATAGCTGAAGAGCATCAGCGGAACTTCTGTTTTCGCGCGCAGTGCGCGGACCAGATCGAGCACGCCACGCAGCGTGGTGCCGGCGGCCAGCGAGCGCTCAATGGCGCGCTGGATCGTGGGGCCATCGGCGACAGGATCGCTGAACGGCACGCCGAGTTCGATCACGTCGGCGCCGGCAGCCGCGAGCGCCAAGACGAAGGATTCCGTGGCCGCAAGCGACGGATCGCCCGCGGTGAGATACGGGATTAGGCCCATCTCGCCGGCGTCGCGGAGCTTGTCAAAGCGCGCTGTGATTCGCGTGGTCATTATCTATATCCAATTGCGTGCCGCGATTCGCCCGGCTACGCGAATTTCGCCAGAATATCCATATCCTTATCGCCGCGCCCCGAAAGATTGATGACCACCACTTGATCGGGCTTCATGCGCGGCGCGCGAACGGACATTTCCGCCAGCGCGTGCGCGGATTCAAGCGCCGGAATGATTCCTTCGGTGCGCGCCAATAAACGCGCGGCTGCGATTGCAGCATCGTCGCCGATCGCGGTGTATTCGGCGCGATGCTGATCGGCCAGCCAGGCGTGCTCGGGTCCGACCGCCGGATAATCCAGGCCCGCGGAAACGGAATGCGTCGTGGCAATCTGCCCATCCGCCGTTTGCAGCACGTACGTGTAGGTTCCCTGCAACACACCGGGGCGCGCGCCGGAAAATCCCGCGGCGGCGGCCAGGCGCGCGGCGTGCTCTCCAAGCGAACTGCCGCGGCCGCCGGCTTCCACACCCAACATCTTCACGCTCGCATCGCCCAGAAATTCGTGGAACAGCCCGATGGCATTCGAGCCGCCCCCAACGCACGCCACCAACAAATCGGGCAAGCGGCCTTCCGCTTCCAGAATTTGCGCGCGGGCTTCGCGGCCGATCACGCTTTGAAAATCGCGCACGATTTGCGGATACGGATGCGCGCCCAGCACGGAGCCGAGCAAATAATGCGTGGTGCGCACGTTGGTCACCCAGTCGCGCATGGCTTCATTGATCGCATCCTTCAACGTGCGGCTGCCGGCCGATACGCCGATCACTTGCGCGCCCAACATCTGCATCCGCGAGACGTTCAGCCGCTGGCGCTCCATATCTTCGGTGCCCATGTACACGACGCACTCGAGTCCCAATCGCGCCGCGACTGTCGCTGACGCCACGCCGTGCTGGCCCGCTCCGGTTTCGGCGACGATGCGGCGCTTGCCCATGCGCACGGCCAGAAGTCCCTGGCCCAGGCAGTTATTGATTTTGTGCGCGCCGGTGTGCAGCAGGTCTTCGCGCTTCAGATAAATTCGTGGGCCGCCCCAATGCGCGGAAAGCCGCTCGGCGTGCTGCAGCGGCGTAGGCCGCCCGGCGAAATTGCGCAGCGAAAAATCCAGTTCGCGCTGAAACGATGCGTCGGCACGGGCTTCGGCGTACGCGCGCGTCAGCTCCGCTAGCGGCTCGACGAGCGTTTCGGGCACGTAGCCGCCGCCATACGGGCCGTAGCGGCCGCGCGCGTCCGGCCAGATTTGCGGATTTGCAGTTGTCGCCATCGCTTGCTCTAACTGTTTCTTTTCGTCTTCTAGGACGTCACGCCGTCGTGCAAGCTTGTGTCGCCCCTACGGGGCTCGCGCGATTCTGTCGCGGCTACCCAGGGCTTCCGCCCTGGGCTAAATTGTTCCGCCCCTCCGGGGCTGAGTCAACAATCACGCCGGACGAGCGATCCACACGGGCGCGCACGAAAACCGCAGGAGCCGAACCCGAAGTTCAGGGACGCGCCAAAATTTTACTGGCCTCTACTTCACGCATAAATGCTCGCAGCCGCGCGGGATCTTTTTTGCCCGGCCGCGATTCGGTGCCGCTGCAAACGTCAACGGCAAAGGGCGCCGCGGCGGCAATCGCTTCGCGAACATTCTCCGGGCGCAAGCCGCCGGCCAGAATCACGCGACCGTAACGCTGCGCGCGGCGCGCGATCTGCCAATTCACCGTCTTGCCCGTGCCGCCGTAAAGACCGGGATGAAAACCATCCAGCAAATTGGCCCAGTCGCCACGATAGCGCGTCATGCTCGCGAGACGAAAACCAGGCTTCACGCGAAACGCTTTGATCACTTTGTGGCGGCGTGCGCGAACGGCCGCCGCATCGGCCGGCGATTCATCGCCTTGCAACTGCACGGCCTTCAGATGAATCGCGCGGGCCAACGCATCCACCACCTGCGGCGACCAGTTCACGAATACACCCACGGGCACAACGCACGCTGGCAGGCGGCGAATAATCTCCCACGCGCGGGCGGGCGAAACCACGCGCGGACTTCCCGGATGAAAATTGAAGCCGAGCATCGTGGCGCCCAAATCTACAGCCAGGCGCGCGTCGGCCCAATTCGTGATCCCGCAGATTTTCACGCGAACCATGGCGGCCGCTTACGCGCTCGGGCGCACGATCGCGCCGAGCGCCGCGGCGGGATCGGGCGCGGTCATCAAAGTTTCGCCGACCAGAAACGCATCGAAACCAACGTCGCGGAGTTTTTTCAGTTGCTCGTGAAATTTGAGGCCGGATTCGCTGACCGCGATGCATTCATCCGGCACGGCGTCGATCAACTCGAAGGAAGTCTCCACGCGCACATCGAGGGTGCGCAAATCGCGATTGTTCACGCCCAAAATGCGCGCTCCGGCCGCGAGCGCGCGATCCAATTCAGCGCGGGTGTGCACTTCGACCATCGGCTCCATTCCGAGCTCGCGCCCCAGTGCCAAAAACTCGACGAGCGATTCCTGGCTGATCGCTGCGACGATCAGCAGAAACGAATCCGCATTTGTGGCCCGCGTTTCCCAAATCTGCCACGAGTCCACGATGAAATCCTTGCGCAGCACCGGCAACGCCACGCGTTTGCGCGCCTGCCGCAGATAATTAAGGTCGCCCTCGAAAAATTCCTCTTCGGTGAGCACGGAAAGCGCGGTGGCGCCGGCGCGCTCAAATTCGGCGGCCAGCGTGGCGGCATCGAAATCCGATCGCAGCACGCCCTGAGAGGGCGAGGCTTTTTTCAATTCGGCGATGACGTTGAAAGCGTCGCGAGTCAGGGCCGCAGCGAAATCGCGAACGGGATCGGCCTTGGTGACGCCCATGCGCAGCACGGCTTCAGGTACCACGCGCTTGCGATAAGCCACGGCGTCTTTACGCGCCTTGAGGATGCGCGCAAGCACGCCGGTAGGTGAAGTTTCGAGCACCATGGCACCGCGATCGCTCCTTGTGAGGGTACGGAAACCAACAATGCTATGCCCTGCCCCAAGCGAAGTCAATTTGGCCACTCAATACCGTTCTCCGGTGAATGGCTCGGCCACGATTTGATAATCGTCCTCGTAAGCCACGTATCCGACTCGGTCAGTCGTCAGCATCCGAACCGAAACTCCGTGATTCTCAAGAATTGCGATCATCGACCGGACGTAGGCGATGTGTTCAAGCGCGGAATCCTTAAACCATGATATCGCCTTCCTTTTCTTGCGATAAAAAGGAGGCTTGGAGACAGTAAATCGTGCGGGCTTCTCCAAATTCTCGTTGAACCACCGCCGAATCACATCAAGCTGCTCCTCTTCATCCGGGTAGAGCTTCCCATCGACTCGAAGATTCCAGGCAGCTTGAAACACCCCGAGCTCTTTGTTGGAAACCTCATGAATTTCGTCGACAACGAATCTCAAGTACATGGCTCGCCACGGCGAGATTTTACATCTGCGGGCGCCGCTCGGAAACTCCCTCCGAACGCAGACCCTCCTTGGACTTCGCCGAAAGGAGCAATGCGTTGGGTCGCCACATCCATTTTCCAGCGGCAGCGCTTTTCCCCTTGCGCTTCGATGTGAACGGCGGTATATTTCTCCCCGTAGAAGCACAAGGGGGGCACACCAATCATGGGCAACAGCCGAATCGATCTTCCGCAGGGCACGCTGGACCTTTTGATCTTGAAGACGCTGGCGCTGGGTGCGCAGCACGGCTGGGCCATTTCGCAGCGCGTGCAGCAGATTTCGCGCGACGTTTTGCGCATTCAGGAAGGCTCGTTATATCCCGCGCTGCATCGCCTGGAGCGGCGCGGCTGGCTGAAGGCGCGCTGGGGCGCTTCCGAAAACAATCGCCGCGCGAAGTACTACGAGCTGACTGCCGCCGGCCGCAAGCAACTCGAAACCGAAAAAAGCGCCTGGCGCAAATTGACCGTCGCCGTGGCCCACGTGCTCGAGACCGCGTAAGAGCGTGTGATGTGCATCCCCGCACGGCGCGAGGTGAAGATCGATCCTAGGGAGGCTCTACGATACGAGTAGCTCACGGCCCGGCTTCCGGCGCGTCTGACAGTAGTAGAATGTCAGCGTCCTGGAGCAAACTCCTCGTGAAGATCGTGGGGAACAATTTTGATGCGCGTGGCGTATTACAGTGTACCAGGCCTTGTGAGTGGCCACGCCGCGCGCGGATACTTCTGAGGCTTAGCGCCCTAAGGACATCGTGATGGATATCGCCAGACCAGACGCCGCCCGTGCCAAGCGCATGCGCCGCATCATTTACGCCGGAGTCGCCGTTGTACTGCTCGGCGCCGTTTCCGTGGCGCTTTCCCGGCTGAAACCCGCGGCGCCGACCGTGGATCGCACGACGATTTGGACCGGCACCGTAACGCGCGGCGATATGCTGCGCGAGGTACGCGGGTTGGGCACGCTGGTGCCCACCGACATTCGCTGGATCGCGGCGCAATCGAACGCCAGAGTCGATCGCATCGTGCTGCGCTCCGGCGCCACGGTGAAAGCCGATTCGATCATCCTGGAATTGAGCGATCCGCAACTGCAGGACGACGCGCTGACCGCCGAATACAATTACAAAATGGCGCAGGCCGATTACGACAGCCTGAAAGTGCAGCTGAACACGCAATTGATGCAGATCAAGGAAACCCAAGCCTCGCTGACGGCCACCTACAACTACGACGCGTTGCAAGCCAAGACCGACCGCACGCTGGCCGATCAGGGCCTGCTGGCCGAACGCACCGCGCAACAAGATGAAATGAAGGCCAATGGAGACGCCGAGCAGTTGAGAATCGATAAGGAGCGCCTCGCGATCACGTCCGATTCCAACGCCGCGCAACTGCTTTCGCAATCGGCGAAAGTGGATTCCGCGCGCGCGGTGTACGAGCTGAAGAAAAGCCAGCTGGATGCCTTGCACGTCCGCGCTGGAATCAACGGCGTGCTCGAAGACGTGCCTGTGGACGTGGGCGCGCAGGTAACCGCGGGCACCAATCTCTGCCGCGTCGCCGATCCGACGCATCTAATGGCTACGATTCAGGTGGCGGAAACGCAGGCTAAGGACGTGCTGCCCGGGCAAAAAGCGCAAATCGATACGCGCAATGGAATCGCCACAGGACGCGTCACGCGTGTCGACGCCGCCGTCGTGAACGGCACCGTGGCCGTGGACATCACGCCCGACGGCGCGCTGCCGCAGGGCGCGCGCGCGGACCTGAGCGTGGAAGGCACGGTGACGATCGAGAATTTGCAGAACATTCTTTTCGTCACGCTGCCGGTGCACGCGGAGCCGGAGAGCACCGCGGGCGTTTTCAAACTCACCAGCGATGGCGACGAAGCATCACGCGCGCAAGTGAAATTCGGGCGCGCTTCGGTGAACACGATCGAAGTGCTCGAAGGTTTGCGCGAAGGCGATCAGGTGATCGTTTCGGATATGTCGGCGTGGGACGGCGTGGATCGAGTGCGATTGAAATAGCGGCGATACCTAACGAGGAGGAGGATTCATGGATACTTCAAGCGACGTGCTGATTGACCTCAAGGACGTCTCCAAAGTGTTCTTGACCGACGAAGTGGAAACGCACGCCTTGGATGGCGTTCACCTGGAGATTCGCCGCGGCGAATACGTTTCGATCGCCGGCCCATCCGGCTGCGGCAAATCCACGTTGCTTTCGATTTTGGGCCTTCTCGATTCGCCCAGCGACGGCAGTTACACACTGAATGACCGGCCGGTGGCGCGGCTTTCGCTTTCCGAGCGCACGCGCATCCGCAATCGCGAAATCGGCTTCATCTTTCAGGCGTTCAATCTGATCGGCGACTTGACCGTGTATGAAAACGTCGAGCTGCCACTGACCTATCGCGGGATGAGCTCCGCCGAGCGCCGCCAGCGCTGCGAGCAGGCGCTGGAAAAAGTCGGCATGGCGCATCGGATGAAGCATTATCCTTCGCAGCTTTCCGGAGGTCAGCAGCAGCGCGTGGCCGTGGCGCGCGCGCTGGTGGGCGAGCCTTCGATCCTGCTGGCCGATGAGCCGACCGGCAACCTGGATTCCAAGAACGGCGAATCTGTGATGGAATTGCTCTCGGAACTGAATCAGCAAGGCGCGACGCTGTGCATGGTCACGCACGATCCGCGCTACGCGGCCACCGCGGGCCGCCACATTCACCTGTTCGATGGCCGCATTGTCGAACCGGACTTCGAAGACAGCACCTCGAGCGTCGGCGCGCACTCGTGATCAAGCTGGTCGACGTCGAAAAATATTACGAATCGGGCGTGGGCAAGACGTGGGTGCTGCGCCGCATCAGCCTGGAAATCCGCGAAGGCGAATTCATCACCATCATGGGCCCGTCGGGCGCTGGAAAATCCACGCTGATGGGAATCATCGGCATGCTCGACGGCGCGTGGAAGGGCGAATATTTTCTCGACGATTACGCTGTCCATCGCCTTGATATGCGCCACCGCGTCGAGCTGCACAAAAAATACATCGGCTTCGTTTTCCAGCAATACCACCTGCTTGACAATCTTACCGTCGCCGAAAATCTCGATTTGCCGCTTTCCTATCGCGACATCAAGAAATCGGAACGCGCCGGAATGGTCGCGGACGTTCTCGATCGCTTTCAAATCGTCGCCAAGCAATCCCTTTTCCCCAATCAACTTTCCGGCGGGCAGCAACAATTGGTGGCCGTGGCACGCGCCGTGATCAATCAACCGAAACTGATCCTTGCGGACGAGCCCACCGGCAGCCTGCACAAGAGCCAAGGCAAAATGATTATGGACTTGCTGAAGAAGCTGAACGACGAAGGAACCACGATCATTCAGGTGACGCACAACGACGCGTGGGCCGCGTATGGCAATCGCACGATCCAACTCTCCGACGGCTGGCTGGTGCCGGACCGCGCGGAGCGCGATGCTTCAAAAAATGACGCGCAGGCCGGCGCTGCGTAGCGCCGCCGTGAAATCTCTCCGCGTTCTCGAACAAGAAGTCGTCGCCTGCCGAAAATGCCCGCGCCTGGTGCGCTATCGCGAGCAAGTGGCGCGCGTCAAACGGCGCGCGTACCGAGATCAAACCTACTGGGGCCGTCCAGTTCCCGGTTTCGGCGATCCGCATGCAAAACTCTTGATCCTAGGCCTTGCGCCCGCGGCGCATGGCGCGAATCGTACGGGACGCGTCTTCACCGGCGATCGCTCGGGCGATTTCCTCTATCGCGAACTATGGCGCGCCGGCTTCGCGAATCAGCCCGAATCGCGGAATCGCGACGACGGCCTGAAGCTCAAGAACGCTTTCATCTCCGCGACCGTGCGCTGCGCCCCGCCGGATAACAAACCGCTGCCGGAAGAAATTCGCCGCTGCACTCCGTATCTCGAAGCGGAATTGGATTTGCTTCTCCCACGCGCGGTGCTGGCGCTGGGCCGCATCGCATTTGACGCCTATCTGCGCATCCTCAGACAGCGCGGCGCGCTCGACCGCAAAACAAAATTTCATTTTTCGCACGGTGCGTCTTTTCGTCTGCCCGCGTCGCTGCCGCGCCTCTACGCTTCCTACCACCCAAGCCAGCAGAACACGCAGACCGGCCGCCTCACGCCGGCGATGATGGCGGGCGTGCTGCGTCAAATCGCAAATTTTCTAGAGAGCTGACGCCGCGCGAAGGAATCGCAGCACGGCGCTATTCGCGTTCGTGTGTAACGATGTGCACGTCCACCGCAGGAGCTTCGCGCAGGAATCGATTGACGGCCGTGAGGTAGAGGTACCGCCGCCAGCCCTTCACCGCTGTGCGCCCGAAAATCACTTGCGTGATGCGTTTTTCGCGCACAAGTTCCGCGACTCCCTTGGCCACGCTGCGTCCGCGCACGCGCACCAGATGCGCGCCCAGGTCCTGCGCGAACTGCAGGTTGGCCGCAAGCGATCGCTGATTCTCAGGGCTCTCGCCGGCTTTTAATTCCACATACACCACGTAGAATTCCGCATCCAAGCGCCGCGCCATTCGTGCGGCTCGCGCGATCACGTATTGCCCGGCAGGATTTGAGCTGATGCACACCGCCAGGCGCTCGCGCACGGCCCAGTTGTCATCGATATCCTTGGCTTCCATGTAGGAGCCAAGGCTGCGATCCACGTGCTCGGCCACCTGGCGCAGCGCCAATTCGCGCAACGCGATCAGGTTGCCCGCGCGAAAGAAATTCCCCAGCGCCTGATTCACTTTCTCCGTGCTGTAGACGTCGCCGCGCTTCAACCGGTTCTGCAGCGCTTCCGGCGTCAGGTCCACCATCACGGTTTCATTGGCAAGCTGCGGCACCCAATCGGGCACCGTTTCGCGCACGGTGATGCCGGTGATGGAATGGACGGTCGGCGCGGCGCTCTCCATGTGCTGGATGTTCATCGTGGAAAGCACATCGATCTTGGCTTGCAGAATTTCTTGCACGTCTTCGTAGCGCTTGCGATTCTTGCTGCCCGGAATATTCGTGTGCGCCAGTTCATCCACCAGCACCACCGCGGGGCGCCGCGCGATGATCGCGTCCACATCCATCTCTTCAAACATCGTGCCCTTGTATTCGATTTTGCGCCGGGGAACCGTTTCCAATTGCGATGCCAAATCCTGGGTGGCCTTGCGCCCGTGCGTTTCAATCACCCCGATCACAACGTCCTCACCGCGCGCGTGCCGCCGTATGCCCTCGGCGAGCATCGCGTACGTCTTGCCGACGCCCGGCGCGTAACCCAGGAAGAGCTTGAATGCGCCCTTGGTTTTTTCCGGAGGCGCAGCCACCTCCAGCCAATCTTCCGGACGTTTCGGCATGGTCTCCTCTCGTAACCGCCAGACCTGAGCTACAATGACGTCACCGTGACGTCGCGAGTCCTAATTAAGGCGCTTCGCCTGGCCCTGGCGTTGGCCATCGTCTTCGGGATCAACGCGTTCTTTCGGCACATCTTCCCGGCCAAGCCGATGACGGTCGCGCTCGCGTTTCTATTGGCAATTCTAGCAGTTTCGATAGCTTGGGGTTTCGCCGTTTCGGTTTTCATGTCCGTCGCGGCAATGCTGGCCCTGAATTACTACTATTTGCCCCCGATCGGAAAATTCACTGTCGCCGACCCGCAGAACTGGGCGGCGCTGTTTGCGTTTCTGGCCACCGCGCTGATCGCCAGCCAGCTATCCACGCGCATGCACCTGCAAACGCAAGAAGCGCAGAGGCGCCGGCGCGAGGCCGAGCGGCTCTACGCATTCAGCCGGCGCTTGCTGGTTTCCGGCAACGTCATCACGCTGCTGAACGCGATCCCGCGTCACATCATCGAAACGTTTGAGATGGGCGCCGTTGCGCTCTACCTAAAGGATAAGCAGAAATTCTATCGCGCAGGCACGCTGGCCAATCTCGATGACGAAGAAATGCAGCGCGTCACCGACAATCAGGAGCCCGTCCTGGATCGTGGGCGCAGCCTCTCGTTCGTTCCCGTGATGGTGGGCATCCGGCCGATCGGCAGCTTGGGACTTTCCGGGCAACCACTCTCGCGCGAGACACTCGAGGCCTTGGGCACTCTCGCCGGAATCGCCATCGAACGCGTGCGCGCCGTCGAAGAATTGGGAAAGACGGAAGCCGTGCGCGAAGGCGAGCGGCTGAAATCGGCGCTGCTCGATTCCATCACCCACGATTTCCGCACGCCGCTCACGTCGATCAAAGCTTCCGTCACCAGCCTGCTTTCCGCGCCGCCGTCTTCCGCGCCGTCTTCGCGCGAACTGCTTTCTGTGATCAACGAGGAAACCGATCGCCTGAACCAGCTCGTGGGCGACGCCGCGGAAATGGCGCGTTTGGATGCCGGCGAATTCGAGTTGGAATCCGGACCGCAGAAACTTGCCACGATCGTTCGCGCTGCGCTGGACCAGGTGCGCACCGCCCTGGGCGAACGCGAAGTGCAGATCGAGTTGCCGCCCGATTTGCCGCCGGTCGAAGCAGACGCTGCGCGCATCAAGGACGTTTTGGTGCGCTTGATCGAAAACGCCGACTCCTACTCGCCGAAGGACCGCCCCATCACCATCACTGCCGAGGTGAAAGGCAATTACGTGACGACACACGTCGCGGATCGCGGTCCCGGCATTGAAGACGTCGAGCAGGCGCTGATCTTCGATAAGTTCTATCGCGGCCGGAATCAGCGCTACTTGGTGCAGGGGACGGGCATGGGCTTGCCCATCGCCAAGGCCATCGTTGAGGCGCACGGCGGAACGCTCGGCGTCACTAGCCAGCTCGGTCACGGCTCCGTGTTTTTCTTCACGTTGCCGGTGGCGCGCGCCGGAGCGGCGTACGGATGAAATCCCAAACGATCCTGATCGTGGATGACGAGCCACAGATTCGCCGCGTGCTGCGCGCGACGCTTTCAGCGCAAGGCTACACAACCATCGAAGCAAAAAACGGCGTGGAAGGCATCGAAACCGCGCGGCGCGAGCGGCCGGACCTGGTGCTGCTGGACATGAACATGCCGGAGATGGACGGCCTCACGGCCTGCCGCGAATTGCGCTCCGGCTCGGATGTGCCGATCCTGATGCTCACCGTGCGCAACGCCGAACGCGACAAGGTGCGCGCGCTCGATGCCGGCGCCGACGATTACGTCGTCAAACCCTTCGGCATTGAGGAATTGCTAGCGCGCATTCGCGCGGCGCTGCGGCGCGCTGCCGACGAAGATGCCGGAGAAGTCGTCGTCTCCAAATCGCTGGCCGTCGATTTCGCCGCGCGCACCGTCACGCTGCGCGGAGGCAAGCCCGTGCATCTGACGCCCAAAGAGTTCGACCTGTTGCGCATGCTGGTGCAAAACCAAGGCAAGCCCATTTCGCATCGCCGGCTGCTGCAAGCCGTCTGGGGACCGGACGCCGGCGAACAAACCGAATACTTGCGTGTCGTCGTCAATCAGCTGCGCAAGAAAATTGAGAAGGACCCGTCCAAGCCCGAGCTGATTCTTACGGAGCCGTGGGTCGGCTACCGCTTTGTGTTGCCGGCCGACGCCAAAATTCGCACTTCCGGCGGCTGAGATTCGGCCGTCTGCGCTTGTCAGGCAATTCGTCCAAGGCCCATTCCAATCAAATAGGTCACCGCACCTTCAAGAGCGCCCACAAACGTCATTTCCAGTCCGCTGGACCACCACGATCGAATCGTCAGCATCGATTTGGCTGCGCCGACCGCAAAGTGCGCGATCAGAGAAACTGACGCAGCCCAAATCACCGCCGTATATCCGCTCACAAAGAAAAACGGCACGATCGGAATCAACGCGCCCGCGGCAGTAGAGAGCGCCCCCGAAATCGCTGAAGTCCACGGCTTGCGCAGCGCCTCTTCGCTTGTGTTCAAGCGCTCTTGCGCCAGCGCGCGCACCAGCTGAGCTTTATCGCGAGCCAAATTTCCCACGAAAATATCGGCCTCTTCTTCGGATAGGCCGCGCACTTGATAGCTGAGCGAGAGAATTTCGCGCGCGCCGGGTTCGTCGTACTCGACGGCGTCGCGTTCACGCGCGAACTCCGCTTGATATATTTCGCGCTCACTTTTTGCGGCAAGGTACGCGCCGGAGCCCATCGAAAGCGCGCTGGCGATCATTCCCACGACTCCCGCGATCACCACAAATTTGCTGTTGCCCAGCGTCGCCCCGGAAACTCCGGAAACGATTCCGAAAATTGCGCCCAAGCCGTCGTTCACTCCGTAGATTGCGTCGCCGATCCAGCCCGCCGCTTGCCGCTGCCCTTTGTCACGCGCGGCCAGAAGCTCGTCGAGCGTCTTTTGAGCCTCCTCGGGAGAGGCTTGAGCGACGGGGCCTCGATTTCGAATAAGATTGCCGAGCACGCGCGCATGTTCGCTTTCGTCGTCGATCACATGCTTCAGTATGGCCGTGCTCGGCTCGTCGCCAAGATCCTCAAGTTGCCGCGCGTACTTCGCGATGTCGTGGCTCTCGTCCAGTTCCAATCGGCGAAGCGCCAGGCCCGAGCCGCCGATGCGATTGGCGATGGTATCGGCGTCGCCGGTCGCGGGCCCTGCGTACTTTGGTTCCGGGCCGCCCAATTCGCGAATGCGCTGCGCCCACAAATCGGCGTGGTGCTTTTCGGCTTTGGCCAGCGCGCGAAACGCGGCGCGGCGTGGCGGTTCCGTTTCGCGCTCGGCCCAGAGTTCATAGGTGTGTTGCCCGCGAACCTCAGCCTGCCAGTTTTGCTCAATGATATGCAGGATTCGCTTGCGGTCTTTCGCGCTCGGCGCGGGAACCTTGGGTGTGGAGTCTGAACTCATATCGGCATCTCCTGAGACTCGCTCTGCTTCCCCGGACTATACGCGACACGCCACCACAACAAAATCCCGCGTGGCCGCCGCGCTCCTCCTGCGGCGCAAGTGTCCACAACGGTACAGACCGCGGCCCGCAATCCATCTAAGGTGCTCTTGAGGTTTGCGGGCGCGAATCGTCGCGAACCGAGAGGAGACCTTCGATGTTTCTGCTCATCATCATAGTCCTGTTGTTGTTGTTGTTTGGCGGAGGCGGCGGCTATTACGGATATTCCCGATGGGGATCAGGCGGGGGCTTGGGCATCGTTGGCACAGTCGTGCTCATAGCGGTTGTCTTGTATTTCCTCGGCATATTGCGTTTGCACTGATCTTGTTGGGTTCGGCCCAAGAAATCCACGGTCCGAGCGGAGTGCTGTAATTATTTAGAGGGACAGCTATTCGCAAGTACCTCGAGCGTCAATCGCTCCAGCTGCGAGTTCGCAAATCGATCGATCAACTAAAGGAGGCAATTCATGAAGCCAAGCACGAGGGACAAAGCGAGCGGTGGATTTCACGAGGCGAAAGGGAAAATCAAACAGACGGTTGGACGAGCGGCCAACAGGCCCGGCCTGGAAGCCGAAGGCCAAGTCGAAAAGATTGGCGGAAAAATTCAAAAGAAAATCGGCCAACTGGAGAAAGTGCTCGAAGATTAGCGCGCCGTCGAACTTTCACCAATAGTGATTCTTCCCGACACGCGGGACTTCCAGTCTAACTACGCTCGAAAACCGAAATTCCTGATAACATTTGCCGGTCAAATCGCCCAACCGGTCCGCGCGGGGCGCGACGGCTGGAAGGATTCTGCGCCAGGAGACGGACGAGCGTGTCGCACATTTTCATCAGCCACTCGAGCCGCGATGGCGAGCAATCCGCGCGGCTGCTCGTCTGGCTGCGCGAAAATGGTTTTGACCGAACCTTTCTAGATTTCGATAAGCACGCCGGCCTTGCGCCCGGCTCCGATTGGGAACGCACGCTGTATCGCGAAATGGCCGCTGCCGAAGCGGTGATCCTGATCCTGACCACGAATTGGTTTGACAGCAAGTGGTGCTTCGCCGAATTCACGCAAGCCCGCGCCCTCGGCAAAGCCATCTTTCCGCTGATCGAAGCGCCCACTGGCGAAACCTTCGTTTCACCCGACATACAAACTCTCGATCTGGTGAAAGATCGCGAAGGCGGCCTCGAGCGTCTGGCTCGCCAGCTGACCGAAATCGTTCTGGGCGCGCGCGGTGGTTTCGATTGGGACAGCACGCGCCCGCCCTACCCCGGCCTGCTCGCCTTCGACGAAGCCGACGCCGCAATTTATTTCGGCCGCGACGACGATATTCGCCGCTTGATCGAGCGCCTGAACGCCCGCCGCGCGCAAGGCGGAGCGAAATTGATCGCCGTGCTTGGCGCCTCCGGCTCCGGCAAATCTTCGCTGCTGCGCGCCGGCGTGCTGCCGCGCCTGAAACGCGATAAGCGCAATTGGATCGTGCTTCCGCCGTTTCGTCCGCAAATTCATCCGCTCGAAGAGTTGGCTCAAGCCGTGGCCGTCGCGCTCGGCTCCGCCACGGATTGGCGCCACTGGCGCGACGCTTTTGCGGCCGAAGATCCCTCGCGCTCGCTTTCCGATCTTGCGCGCGACCTGCGCGCCAAGCACGGCTCAAACGAAGCGCAAATCCTGATCACCATCGATCAATCCGAAGAACTTTTCGGCGCCGCGGAGAAATCCGAAGCGGAAACATTCTTGCGAGTCATAAACGCCCTGCAAGATGAGCGTCTGCCCTTCCTCGTGATCCTCACGTTGCGCTCCGATTACCTCGGCCAGCTCCAGCAAGCGCCCGCGCTCACTGCCGAGTTCGAGGAATTTTCGCTGAAGCCCATGCCGCTGGCGCGCGTGCGTGACGTCATCGAAGGCCCGGCGCGCGTGGCTTCGCTCACGATCGACGACGCGCTGGTGATGGCCGCAATGCACGACGCCGCCACCGACGACGCCCTTCCGCTGCTGGCCTTCGCGCTGCGCGAACTCTTCGATCGCTTCGGTCAAAAACGCCACCTCACGCTCGAAGCCTATCGCGCGCTCGGCGACGACGCCGCGCATCTTTCGCCGCTCGAAAACGCCGTGCGCCGCAAAGCCGATGAAGTCTTGGCCGCCGCCAAACCTTCTGCGGAGGATTTGCAAGCGCTGAAAGAAGCCTTCGTCCCCGCAATGGTGCGCGTCAATCCCGAAGGCGAATACGTGCGCCGCCCCGCGCGCTTCGATGCCCTGCCCGCCAACGCGCGCCCGCTGATCGAGCGCTTGGCCCGCGCGCGCCTGCTGATCATTCAAAAGGATGGCGACGTCACGATCGTCGAAGTCGCGCACGAAGCCTTGCTGCGCAAATGGCCGCTGCTGCGTGGCTGGCTGGACGAAGAGCGCGAATTCCTGATCGGCAAAGATCAACTTGAACAGGACATGCGCGATTGGGAATCCGCGCCGCAACAACAGAAAACCGACGCGCTACTCTCCGGCCTGAAACTTACGCGCGCGCGCACTTGGTTGATCGCAAAGCCGCTGCAACTCACCGCCGCCGAACGCAAATTCGTCGAAGCCAGCGTCGAGCACTACGAAGCCGACGCCGCGCGCCGCGCGCGCGTCCGCCACCGCATTCAGCAATTCAGCGTGATCGCCGCCGTGGCGCTGGCCATCGGCATGGCCGCGTCGATTTGGGCGTGGCGCAGCGCAGTCGGCCTGGTGGCCACGGCCGATTCCACTCGCCTGGCCGCGCAATCTCAGCAAGCTCTCGCGTTCGGCGAACTCGATTCCGCGTTCCGCCTCGCCGTGCAAGCTGCCGAGCGCTCGCCGTCCGAGCCCGCCGAGTACGCGCTGCGCACAGTTCTGCAGGGCCCGCTCGAACATTTAATTTTGCATCACGGCGGTCCCGTGTACTTTGCGGCGTTTTCGCCTGACGGCAAACGCATCGTCACCGCCAGCGCCGATAAAACCGCACGCGTGTGGGACGCGCAATCCGGCGCGCTCGTCGCCACGCTCACCGGCCACACCGGCCCCGTGAACGACGCCGCGTTCTCCCCCGACGGCTCGCGCATCGTCACCGCCAGCCAAGACAGCTCCGCGCGCGTCTGGGATGCCGCGTCCGGAAATCTCCTCGCGACACTCACCGGACACACCGCCGAAGTTCGCAAAGCAAACTTTTCGCCCGACGGCGCGCACATCGTCACCGCCGCTGACGACAACACCGCGCGCATCTGGGACGCGCAATCCGGCGCGCTGCAGCAAACGCTCTCCGGCCACACCAGCACGGTTTACGACGCGCAGTTTTCCTCCGACGCAAAACTCATCGTCACCGCCAGCGACGATCACACCGCGCGCATCTGGGACGCCGCCACCGGCAAGTCGCTCGCGACGCTCACCGGCCACTCCGGCGTGGTTTACGAAGCCGCGTTTTCGCCCGACGCCAAGCACATCGTCACCGCCAGCGACGATCACACCGCGCGAGTTTGGGATTCCGCCACCGGCCACTTGCAGGAAATTCTCACCGGCCACTCCGGAGCGGTTTACGACGCCGCGTTCTCTCCCGATGGCACGCAGATCGTCACCGCCAGCGCCGACGACACCGCGCGCCAATGGGACGCCGCGTCCGGCAACGTGCTCGCGACCCTCTCCGGCCATACCGCCGAAGTCCACGACGCCGCGTTTTCACCCGACGGCCGCCGCATCGTCACCGCCAGCCAGGATCACACCGCGCGAGTCTGGAGCGCAGTGGACGGCAGCCTGCTCGCAACTTTGACCGGCCACACCGACGTCGTCCTCACCGCCGCGTTCTCACCCGATAGCGATCGCATCGTCACCGCCGGCCAAGACGCCACCGCGCGCGCGTGGGACGCAGACACCGGTCACGCGTTCGCGACCCTGCCGGGCCACACGAAGTTCGTGTGCGATGCGCAATTCTCCCCGGACGGAAAACAAATCGTCACCGCCAGCGAAGATTCCACCGCGCGTTTGTGGGACGCATCCACCGGCAGCTCGCAGCACACTCTCACCGGCCACAGCTTGTGGGTGTTCACCGCGATGTTTTCGCCGGACGGCAAGCGCGTCGTCACCGCCGCCGGCGACAAGACGGCGCGCGAATGGGATGCCGCCACCGGCCAATTGCTCGCCACACTCGCCGGCCACACCTACGCGCTAAACTACGCGGAGTTTTCGCCCGACGGAAAATTGATCGTCACCGCCAGCGGCGATAAAACCGCGCGCGTGTGGGACTCTGCCTCCGGCCGCTCGCTGCAAACTCTCTCCGGCCACACAGGCAACGTGCTGTGGGCCGCGTTTTCGCCGGACAGCAAGCAAGTCGTCACCGCCAGCGCCGATAATTCCGCCCGCATGTGGGACGCGAGTACCGGCCAATTGCTGCACACGCTCACTGGTCACACTGGCGGCGTCTCGCGCGCCGTGTTTTCGCCAAATGGCAAACTGATTGTCACCGCCAGCTACGATCACACCGCGCGCGTGTGGGACGCCGGCAGCGGCGCGCTGCTGCAAACGCTCACCGGCCACGCCGGCACGATCAATGACGCCGAGTTCTCGCGCGACAGCAAACGCATCGTCACTGCCAGCTCCGATCGCACCGCCCGCGTGTGGGACGCGAGGTCCGGCGCTCTGCTCGCCACGCTCAGCGGCCACACCAACTTGGTCACCAGCGCCACGTTCTCGCCCGACGGCACGCGCATCGCCACCGCCAGCCAAGACCTCACCGCGCGCCTGTGGGATTCCCAATCCGGCCTGCTGCTTGGCATCCTCACCGGCCACACCAATCGCATCTACACCGCCGTCTTCTCCCCCGACGGCAAATTCCTCCTCACCGCCAGCGCCGATAAAACCGCGCGCATCTACATCGCCGATCTCGACGACCTCCTAGCCTGGTCCCAGCACCAACTCCCCATCGACTCCGGCAAATAGTCCCGCCTGCGCGCAGCCGAATAGTTCCGCTATCCCTCGCCCGTCAGTTAATCTGGTCATCCCGAGGAGTCTTCGACGAGGGATCTCTCCGTCGCCATTGCCCCGATTCCGTCGCTTTCCCCGCCGCGCCCTCTCGAGCACTTGTTATCCCGGCTCCGTTTCTGCTATACGCAATCCAACAATTGGGTTGTCTCCAATGAAGCGCTCCACCGGAGTCACCGTCGCGGCGATCGTGCTGCTCTTAGGCAGCGCGCTCGAGCTTTTGCTCACAGCCTTCACCACGATTTTGATGTTCTGGCTCTCGGGCAAGACCTACTGGGAGCCCATTCCCACACAGTTCTTGATTCTCGATCTCGCTGGCGTTGCGTTCATCGCGTGCGTAGATATTTTCGGGATCATTACCGCCATCGGCCTCCTGCGCTTGAAAAACTGGGCGCGCGTTGCCACCATCGTGTTTGGCGTGATCATTGCCGCGCAGTCGCTGTTGATCGCCATCGTCTTCCTCCTGATTCCGCTCCCCACCGTTCCCAATAGCCCTGCTCACATCGACGCGATCATGCGGGCGACTATGGTCGCGGGCAGCCTGTTCTTTTTCGCTATCGGACTGTGGTGGCTCATCCTCTTTACGCGCCGCAGAGTCCGCGAACAATTTCAACCTGCGTCGGTGCCTATACCCCCTGAAAGCTCAGCGTCCGCAGCCCCGAGCCCGGCAGTCCCCATTCCGGCAGTCCCAGTCTCAGTGCCGAAACCCGGCCGACTGCCCGTCGTAGTGCTCGTGGTGGCGATTTTCCTGCTCGCCGGCACCCCTGCTATCTTCATTGTTCCCTTCATGCACTTCCCCGCGTTTTTTCTCGGCAAGGTTTTTTATGGGCGCACGGGCGCGCTTGTCTACGTCCCGTATTTCTTAATCCAGTTGATCTTGGGAATCGGCCTGCTGCGCCTGAAGCGCTGGAGCTTGCCCGCCACGATCGCCTTCTATATTTTCGGAATCTTCAACGCGGCCACGATGTTCTTCGGCTCGGGGCGCGAAGCCTACATTGCCGCGGTTATTCGCGCGATGCCTATGCCGCCCATGCCCGCGCCGATGCCCCCAGGATTCCCCTTCTCCACACAAGAATTCGCCTACTTCATGGATCTCGGTGGCGTAATCGGTATTCTTTTCTGCTTGGTCTTGACGGTCCTCCTCCTCCGCGCCCGCCCCGCCTTCAATCAAGCCGCCCGCGAGCGCGCTTCCGCCTCCGCATAGCTCACATTCGAATAGAATTCCACAGAAAAACTGTTCGAACTGTGGATTCCCATTCGAATAACTCATACGTTATATTGACGCAGTGGTACAAGACGTGTTATGCTCTCGCATGAGCATCGCACAACAACTCGCATCCGCCGCACACGGCCCCGCTCCGCAATCCTCTGTGTTCTCTGTGCCCTCTGTGGTAACGATCTTTCTTTCCCCGTCTTCCTCCGCGCCCCTCCGCGAGTCTCAGCGCCTCCGCGTTATCTTTTCTTCCGTAGCGATCCCCGGCCCCCACCCTCGCCTGCCTGCCGCGCCGGTCCGCAGCCCGCACTGCCCCGCTTCCCGAACCGCCAGTTGCAACAACTTGTTGCAACTGCACGAACTTCTCAGAAGTGTTGATTCTAGAGGATTTAAGTCTGACTTAAGTACCTTTAGAATCAACACTTCCAAGAATTTGCGCGCATTTTGCATCGCGCTGATTGTAAGCGACTTGAAGTCTTTTATAATCAATACTTCCACGAAAAATGACTTTAAATCTCCTGGAATCAACACTTCCAAGAAACATGGGAGGGGGTGGGGGTCCGCGTGCTTTGCTCCGCCGCCGCGCGGCGTGGTTTGGCTACGATTTGGGCGTAGCGCGAGCGCCGCGGAACCACTCCACGAAGCGCTTCAATCCTTCCGCAAGCGGAACTTGCGGCTTATACCCAAGTTGGCGCTCGGCGCGCGAGATGTCCGCCCAAGTGATCGGCACGTCGCCAACTTGCATCGGCAGCGCGCGCCGCGCCGCCGTGCGCCCCGTGGCCTTCTCGATCGCCGCCACCAATTCATTCAGGCGCACCGGACTCGAATTCCCGAGATTGAAAATCTCGTACGCCGCGCTGGCCGTCGCTGTTTCGCCGCGCGCGGTGAATTTGTAATCGAGCGCCGCCAGCACACCGGCGACGATGTCGTCTACATACGTGTAATCGCGCGCCGAAGATCCATCGCCGAAGATCGGCAGCGCTTCTCCGGCCTCCACCATCGCCGTGAACTTGCGGATCGCCAGATCCGGCCGCTGCCTCGGCCCATACACCGTGAAAAATCGCAGACACGCCACTTGCAAGCCCCAAATGTGCGCGTAGGTGTAACTCAAAAGCTCGCCTGCCAATTTCGTCGCGGCGTACGGAGAGATCGGCCGCAGCGTGACCTGCGCTTCCGAAAACGGCACGGGACTATCGGCGCCGTAAACCGAACTCGACGACCCAAACACAAATCGCGGCACGCCAAATTCGCGGCACAGCTCCAGCAAATTCAGCGTGCCCGCGACGTTCACGCGCTCGTACAGCCGCGGCTGTTCGATCGATGGCCGCACCCCCGCGCGCGCCGCCAAATGAATCACGGCATCGGGCCGCGCCGCGCCGAAAATCCCGCGCATGCGATCGACGTCGCAAATATCGGCGTGCTCGAATCGAAATGCGCCGCGCCGGCGAACCTCCTCGAGATTGGCGCGCTTGGCATCAGGCGAATAAAAATCGTCCAGTGCATCCACAATGGTCAGCGCGGCACCGCGCAGCAGCAACGCTTCCGCCACGTGCGAGCCGATAAAGCCCGCGCCACCGGTGAGGAGAATCTTGCTCGTTGATTTCAATGGTTCCGGCATTGTTGTCGCGATCTTACCGCGCTACCGCGCGCCCGTCTGCGCTCCGGCCGCGGCGTCCGGCGAGGTTGCATGCGCTTCGTGCGGCTCGCTGCTGCGCCGCGCAGCCCATTCGATCCATTCGCTCAGCACAATCAATGTCCACAGCGCGCGCGAATTATCCGCGCGGCGCTGTCGATGCTCTTCAAGCAGCTCGAGCGCCGCGCCCGGCCGCACTCCTGCGGCATCCAGCCACGTCCCACCGAGCCGCGTCCGCGCCCAATCGTACAGCGGCTCGCGCAACCAGCGCGCCAGCGGAACAGAGAGCCCGCGCTTGCGCCGATGCACCGTCGCGGAAGAAAGATACCGCTCGGCGAAACGTTTCAGAAAAACTTTCGTCTCGAATCCGCGCACGCGCTCCGCAGCCGGCAATCGCGCCGCGAATTCCATCACGTCCACATCCAGGTACGGCGCGCGCAGCTCGATGGCGTACCGCATGCTGGCACGATCCGCCTTCGTCAGCAAACCTTCAGCGAGGGAATTCTCCAGGTCCAGTCGCTGCAAGCGATCCAGAATCGCCGCGCCATCCGTGGCCTGCGCGCTCGATGCCGCCGTGAAATCTGCGCGGCGCATCTCCACCGGCGCAACCCCCAACCGCGCCAGAATGTGCGGCGCGAGCGTCGATGTCCACAACAAATGCCGCGCGATGGGATCGAGCCCTTCGCCCTGCACGAATCGCTTCAGCAAGAACGATAGCGTCACTTTCTTGTCCGCCACCGGCCAGCGCTCCACGCCCCAGCGCACCGCGGCGCGCATCCACGCCGGCCAGCGCGCGTATCGCTCATACACTTCCGCGCCGATGTACGTGGGATATCCGCCGAACAATTCGTCGGCGCCTTCGCCGACCAGCGCGATCTTCACGTCTTGCGCCGCGCGGCGCGCCAGCAACGCCGTGGGCACCCACGCTGGATCGGCCAGCGGCTCGCCGGAGCTGGCGACCAATTCCGCGATTGTCTGCGGCAAAGCTTCCGCGCCGACTTCGACGCAATGTAAATCCACTTTCAGCGCTGCGGCCACGCGCCGCGCGTGCTCGCTTTCGTCGTACGAGGCCTCGGAGAATTTCAGTGCGAAGGCCGCAAGCTTGTAATCCGGCCGCAGTTGCCGCAGCACCGCGGCCACCAGCGAAGAATCCACGCCGCCGCTCAGAAACACGCCGTACGGCACATCCACTTCGCTTTGCCTGCCGACTGCGGTGCGAAAAACTTTGTCGAATTCGTCTAGCGATGTGCCCGCGGAGTGACTCGCGGCCGTTGTCGCGCCCGCGCCGGAATTTGCGTCAGGCTTCGCGCTCGCGGTGCCGACGCCAGGTTGCCAACTCCAATATCGGCGGCTGCGAATCTCGTGCCGCGTGATTTCCAGCAGCTCGCCTGGCGCGACTCTGCGGACGTCGCGGAATGGATCGTGCGGCGCGGGGAAAAAGCCTGCGGAAAGATATCCGCGCAGCGCTTCGGCATCCGGCGTGAGCGGTTGCGGCGCGCCCGCGGCCAGCGCCGCGAGCTCCGATGCGAATTGCGCGCGTCCGGGCGACGTGATCACATGCAATGGCCGTTCGCCCGCGCGATCGCGCGCCAGCAGCAACGTCTGGTCGCGCGCGCTCCACAGGCCGATCGCGAACGCGCCGACGAGCCGCTCGACGAATGCCGCGCCAAGCTCGAGATACAAGCCGGGCAACACCGCGACATCGGTGGCCGCCGCTACGCTGCGCCCGCGCGACGCCAGCCACTGCCGCAGCTCCACGTGGTTATCGATCTCGCCGTTGCAAACGGCGAGGATGCCGTTCTCCTCATCGACAATCGGCTGCCGGCCATCGCCCAATCCACGAATCGCCAAGCGCACCGCGCCCAGCGTCGCTGGCCCGCGGCTGTCCACGCCCAATCCATCGGGGCCGCGATGAATCAAGCATTCGAGCATCAGCGCGATCTCGCGCTCGCGAGCCGTGGCGTCGCGCGCGCCGTCCCATTCCACCACGCCGCAGATGCCGCACATTTCAGCGCACCCCCGCGCTCGCTGTTGAGTCCGCTGCTGCTGCCGCTGGCGTCACAGCGGCGCTCGGCGCCACGAGCGCGCCCCACCATCCCGGTTCGAGCGCTTCAACTGTCGCGCCGCGCGAAGCAGCCAGCGATTCAAGCTCAGCGTGATGATCAGCTCGCGCCAGAATCAAGACGGGCTGCTTCCTGCTTGCAAGCCACGCCGCGAAGCGATCGGGAGCAACGATGGTGGGGGGCCAGTCTTCTTCGTTCGGCGCCCGCGCGATCAAGTGCACGATGTAATTGCTGGTGGTTTCGGCGCCGTCGCGACTCACGAGAATTACTGGATGCCCGAGGTAGTATGGCAAACCGGTCGAGAAAGTTTCTAGCAGAACGATGTCGCCTCCGGGATTTTCCGCTTCGATGCGCTGTGACAACCCGCGCGAAGAAACCGATTCCGCATAATTGCGCAGCGCTGTTCTGCCGGCAATCATCGTCACCGGCAAAAATAGCAGGAAGCCCGCGAACGCTACGCGGCACGATCGCAGCGCGCGTGCTGTCGCTGTCGTCGCGCCCAAGACCGCGAGCGACACGAGTAGCGGCGCGAACAGGCCGCGCAGCAGCAAACTCTGCGCGTTGCGCACGCCCAACATCGGCAGCAGCGCGCGCACGTGGAACACGTCCAAAGCAAACAGCGCGGCAAGCGCCAAGCTGGCCACGGCCACAAGAACGCATGCGCGCAACACCAATTGCGCGGCGCGGCCGCGAGGATTTTCCCACGCCAGGACGAAAATCCTGGCCACCAGAACGCCCAGCGCGACGACGCCCGGCAGAACATATTGCGGCAGCTTCGAGTGCGACACGGAAAAAAACAGCACGACGACGATTGCCGCGACGCCGAACAAACGATCGGCTGCAAGCGCTCGCGCACGCGCGCGCCAACCCGCGACGATCGCTTCGGGCAAAAGTGCGCTCCACGGAAAGAAGAATCCGGCGATCACCGGCAGATAGTAATAGAAGGGACCAGGACGATTGTATTTCGCCGTCGTGAAGCGCTGCAGCGATTCTTCCACCACTCCATAGTGCGGAAAATCCGGGCGGCGCAGACTAACGGCCACAAACCACGCCAGCACCAACGCGACAAATATTGCGACATTCAGCGGCGAAAAAAGTCGCCCGATCATGCCGCGGCGCCGATCGACAATCGCCAGCACCAGCAGCACCGCCGCGGGCACCAAAAATCCAACCGGGCCCTTGATCAGCGTCGCGGTGGCCGCGGCCAGCGCGCTTGCCGCCCACCACATCCGGCGCGCGGCACCGGATTCTTCCTCGGCGACGTACGCGGCAAACAAAGAGGCCCAAACCGCCAGCGCCAGCGCCATATCGAAAATCACCATGCGCGCGAAACCGATAAACATCGGCGCGGTGACGAGAACCGCAACTGCGATCACGCCCGTTCGCGAATCGTACACGCGGCGGCAAAACGCGTAGACCATCGCGAGCAGCGCGAGACCGAATATCGCGGACGGCAGCCGCGCAGCGAATTCCGAATGGCCGAAGGCCGAGAATGAAATCGCTACCGTGCGGAAATAGAATGCGGGCTTATCGAGATACGGAATGCCGTTGTAAAGCGGCACGAGCCACGCGCCGGCCCTCTGCATCTCGAGCGCGACCGCAGCGTTTCGGCCTTCGTCCGGATTCAGCAGCGCCCAACTGCCCAGACCGCAGAAGATGCACGCCGCGGAGAACACGAACGCGAGGATGGTCCACACGCGCGCGGAGAGCGCATGCGCGTCTGCTGCAACGTGCGCGCCAGTTGCGCCGGCGGAGGGCTCAACCATCGAGACGCATCGGACGCGGCGGCACGGGCCGGTCGGCGGGCGCGCTCAACTCAACCGCCTGCGGACGCTTCATCCTGCGCTCCAGCCACATCACACCGACCAGATCCACGATGCTGACCCACAGGCGATCGAGAATTCCGTAATGCGTTTTGCCGCGGCGCCGCGGACGGTGCGAAACCTCGACGGAAACGACCCGGCCCCCGGCGGTTTGCACCAGCGAAGGGAGAAAACGATGCATGTGGTCAAATTGCGGCAGAGAAAGAAATGTTTCGTGCGAAAAAAGTTTCAGGCCGCAGCCAGTGTCCGGCGTGCCATCGCGCAGGGCCATGCGGCGAAACCCGTTGGCAATGCGCGAAGACGCGCGCTTCGACCAGGAATCGCGGCGCAGCCGGCGATTGCCGCAAATCAACTGCGGCGCTTCGGACTGTTGCGGATCGTGCAGGATTTTCAGCAGCGCGGGAATGTCGGCGGGATCGTTCTGGCCATCGCCATCGAGCGTGACGATCCACGGCGCACGCGCGGCGTGAATGCCGGTGATCAACGCGGCGCTTTGGCCGGCCAGCTCACTGTGGCGAATCACGCGCAGCGCCGGACACGTAGTCATCGCTGCGGCCAACACTTGCGGCGTGGCGTCGCGACTGCCGTCGTCCACGCACAAGATTTCGTAGGTTTCCAAACCATCGAGCGCTGCTTGGATTTCTTCAAGCAGAGGCTGGATATTTTCAGCTTCATCGCGCACGGGGACGACGACGGAAATCGCCGGCGGAAGACCGAGGTCGGACGCGTCGGTTTTCACTCGGAACTCTGACGCCCGCGCAAGAAACGCGGGCCCTCCTGACACGTGGCTGCAGAACGCTACCGCTTGCGATGCTATCACAATCTCCGATGTTGCCGAGCAAGGGCCGCGGAAGCGAATGCTATTGATTGACACGTGGCGTAGCCTCGACTAGAGTGCCGCGAATCGCGGCTCGTTGCACGAGGATCGCAATCTCGGAGGGCGCATGAAAACAGTGACGCGCACGTGTGTTCGCACGGCTCTTATCGCCGGTGCGCTCGCCTGCCTGGCCGCTGCAAGCTCTCGAAATTTGGCGCAACAGACCGGCGCCGGGACAGGTGGCATTGGCGTCACCGGCTCCACAGGCGCCGGGCTGCCCGGAGAGAACATCAACGACGTGCTCAATGCCCACCTGACGTCCGACACAGACGCGACTATCGAAATCGCTCCAATGACGAAGAAGGGAAAGTCCGCGGAACCTGCAAAGGGCGATTACACCGTGGTGAGCCGCAAAAAAGTGTTCGACGGAATCTTCTCTCGCGCCGGAATCGATCCGTGCACGGCCGAGCCCGCCGATCTGAAGGGACACACCGGCTATCTGGAGTACATCAAGAAGTCGTCGGTATTGAATCCGGGCGGCACGCGCGCCACGTTTGGATATTTCATCAAAGTGACTTTTAAATCCGGCCAGTCGATCGAGTATTTCGCGCTGTTCAGCTACGACAAAATAAAAATCACCGGCAAGGACGGCGCCGAGGAAACGATTTGCGCGACAGAATTCTTCCTGTTCGGCGGATTTCAATACAAGGATGGCGTGATACAGCCCAATCCACCCGAACTTGAATACGGCTTGGCCATCAATAAAGACGGCATCTTGATAAAGGAAGTGCCGCCGGAATTGGCACACGTTTCCAACTTCCAAAAAGAGGGCCACGAAAACGAGACGGTGAAACCTGGCGTTGAAGAAGCAGAAGAAGGAAAACCACCAACGGGATGTTTGATCTGCCACGCCCGGACAGAAGACGACGAACCAGAAAGCACGATTCCCTTCCCGTGGGTAGCTGATCCCAAGGCCAAGCCCAATACTCCGCCGAGCACCGGCGAGCCTCCCAAGACGCAGCCGGGCACACCCGGCGCCGGAGCAAACACTCCGGCAAAGGAAGGTTCCGGCGGATCCGCGACGAGCAAGCCGAGCGAGACCACTCCGCCGCCCAAAACGACGACGCCGAATTCCGCGCCAACGCCGAAGAACGGCGAAAGCAGCCTTCCGTCAATGACGCCGGCGACAGCGGCGGCGATTCAAGGCTTTGTGTTCCCAAAAAACATTTCGACGGGTGAAGTTTCCGGGCTCGGCGTTACCGATCCCGGGCAATACGCGAGCATTCCCGGACTGCAGGTCGTGCCGGTGACTGCAACGAGTTCGGCCTCTGAGACGGGCGAATTCATCGATCTTGGTGACGGTAGAAAACAATCGGCCGACGGACCCGTAACGACGGATGTTCCCGCGCAGGCGACGTCGATCCCTGTTCGCGTCTTCGCCGCCAATCGACCGGACCAACCGATCACAGAAAGTTCGATCCCCGTGGAAGGCTCGGCGAAGCCCGCGAGCACCGCGCCTCCCGCGCCTTCGGATTGCACGATGCCGCCGATCGCAAACGCCGGCTCTGTCGAAGTGATCCACGTTGCGAACGGCGGGAACAGTGAAGACAGCACGCAAATGAGCGTTGCCGTCGACGATGCGCCCGCGACGATTGTTGCCGCGAAACCCGGAGCCGTATTTTGGAATGTGTCCAGCACGCTCGCGCCCGGCCTGCACCGCGTCCGATTTGTTCCCGAGCGCGGCGCGACGCCGATTGAATTGATGATTTACGTGGTGACGCTGCAGATGTCCGCAGATAACACTTCACTGATTCGCGAGCAAGCGACCACGATGCACGTAGTGATCTCCGGACTCGAGAACATGCCGGCGTCGCTGTGGCGTTCGGCGATGCCGCCAGCGGACCTGGTGGATGTCGCCAGCATCGAGCAACGCGCCAAGGGTTTCCATCCGCCGAAGCCTCAGCAAGCCGGCACCGTCCTGCTGCTACTGGAAAATCACTCGCCGAGCCAAATCAAAATGGGGAAAGCGGGTGACCGCATCGTGCTGGAACTTCATCAGAAGGATTTCGCCAGCGGTCCTTACACTTATCAGGACGAACTGCAATCGTTGAATACCGGCGGTTTCAACATCGTCGGGACGGTTGTTGCGTTTCTTGAGGACGCCCCGGGAAGCGAGTGACGTTCGCTGCCTCGCTGAGTTTTTGCGCCGGCGCTCGATTTTGCGCGGCGCTGGCGATCAGGAGTAGAATCTGCGGGATTTGCGGACGACAGATATTTCCGTTGGCATGCGAGGCATAGGATGAAGCGGACTCTTTTACTTTTTGTCGCGCTGATTGGCGCGCTTGCGCTCGGCGCAGCAGCGATCGCGCGCGCACAGGCACCTGCCAAGGACACTTCAGCGGAAGCGAAGCCCGCCGAAGCGAAACCTTCGGCCGAGAACGCTCCCAAGGAAGAATCGTCGGTGACCGATCACACGATCAAGCTCGGCAACCAGACGATTCCTTTCAAGGCCACCGCCGGCACGATTCTGCTGAAGAACGAGAAGGACGAGCCGATCGCCAGCATCTTCTATATCGCTTACATTCGCAGCGACGTGAAGGATTCGAGCGCGCGGCCGTTGGCGTTCATATATAACGGCGGGCCGGGATCGTCGTCAGCGCCGCTGCACATGGGCGCGTTCGGACCGAAACGCATCGTCACGCCGGACGCGGAAGCCGCGCCGCCGGCGCCATACCATTTGGTGGACAACGCGAATTGCCTGCTCGACGCGACCGATATAGTTTTCGTGGACCCCGTGGGAACGGGATACAGCAAGGCCGTTGGCACCGCGACCGGAAAACAATTCTGGGGCATCGACGAAGACGTGAAATCGTTGGCGCAGTTCATCACCACTTACGTGAACCGCAACAACCGCTGGAATTCGCCGAAGTTTCTGATCGGCGAAAGCTACGGAACTTTTCGCGACGCGGTGCTAGTGGACTACTTGCAGAATCACGACAGTATGTATTTCAACGGCGTGGTGATGATTTCGACGGTACTCGATTTTGAGACGCTGGCGTTCAATCCCGGCGAGGATCTTTCCTACGTGCTGTATCTGCCGGGCTACGCGGCGGTTGCTTGGTATCACAAGACGCTGGCGGACCGGCCAGCGGACCTGAACGCGTTTTTGGCGGAGGCGCGGCAATTCGCCTCGACCGAATACGCGGCGGCGCTGGCCAAAGGTTCGGCGCTGCCGGCCGTGGAGAGAGCCGAGATCGTGCACAAATTGGCGCGCTTCACGGGATTGAGCGAAGAATATCTTTCAAACGCCAATCTGCGCGTCAGCTTGTTCCAGTTCATGAGCGAGCTGCAACGAAGCAAGGGCCTGGTCACCGGGCGCCTGGACGCGCGCTTCACCGGACCCGTGCTGGATCGTCTGGAAGAGTTCGCGCCGTACGACCCGCTTGAAAACGCGGTGGTCGGAGCTTTCGGCGCGGCATTCAACGATTACGTGCGAGGAGAGTTGCAATTCAATCGCGATCAATCTTACGTGATGCTGAACGAGCAAGTGGACGCATCCTGGAACTGGGACCACCAAGTCCCCGAAACGTTCGCGCCGCGCGGCGAACCGAATGCCGAAGCGGATTTGGTGGACGCTCTGGTGACGAATACGCATTTGCAAGTGGAAGCTGAAAACGGATTGTTCGATTTGGGCACGCCATTTTCCGCAACCGAATACACCATGGACCACCTGAATCTTCCGGCGAATTTGCGGAGCAATATTCATCTTCAGTATTACGACGCCGGCCACATGATGTATCTGAACGAAGACGCGCTGACGAAGCTGAAGGGCAATATCGCGGCGTTCATCGCGAACGCTTCAAAACCCTGAGGCGCGCAGCACCGCTCGCGGCAAGCGCGGATCGAGCACCGGCGGACCTAGACGACACATGATGCGGCGAATCGAGAGCGTCGTGGTGCTGGGAGCGGGCACGATGGGCTCGCGCATCGCGACGCACATGGCCAACGCCGGCGTGGCGTGCTCGCTGCTGGATATCGCGCCGAAATCGCTCACACCTGAAGAACAAACCAAGGGTTTAACGCTTGACGACGCTGCGGTGCGTAACCGCATTGTCCGCGGCGGACTGGAATCGGCGGTGCGCGCGCGGCCCGCGGCGTTTTTCACTCCGGGGATGGAGAGCCGCATTCGCACCGGAAACTTCGATGACAATCTCGATTGGTGCGCCGCGGCCGATTGGATCATCGAGGCGGTTGCGGAAAACCTGGAGATCAAGCGCGCGCTGCTCGCACGCGTTGCGGCGCAATGCAAGCCGGACGCGATCGTCACGACGAACACATCGGGGCTACCGATCGCGCGCATCGCTGAAGGATTGCCGGAAGCGTTTCGCCACAACTGGGCCGGCACGCATTTCTTCAATCCGCCGCGCTATCTGAAACTTGTCGAGCTGATTCCTGGGCCCGAAACCACCAGCGACGTGCTGGAAACGCTGGCCGATTTCTGCGACCGGCGGCTGGGCAAAGGCGTGGTGGTCGCCAAGGACACGCCGAATTTTATTGCCAACCGCATCGGCACATTTTCGATGCTCAATGTTCTGCGCGTAATGAACGGACTCGGAATGACCATCGAGCAAGTGGACGCGTGCACGGGACCGGCGATCGGCTGGCCGAAATCGGCGACGTTTCGGCTGGCGGACATCGTCGGCCTCGACGTTTTCGTCAACGTGATTCGCAATATTTATGAAAATGCGCCGGAGGATGAAGCGCGCGAGATCTATCGCGTGCCGGCGCTGATCGAAGAATTGGCGCGGCGCGGATGGATCGGGGAAAAAGCGGGGCGCGGATTTTATCAGCGCGTGCGGCGCGGCAGCTGCGAAAGCGAGATCCTGACGCTCGATCCCGCGACGATGGAATATCGGCCGCGGCAGAAGGCGCGATTCGCATCGATCGAAATGGGGCGCATGATCGAGGACACGCGTGAGCGGCTGCGCGCGCTCGTGGGGCCGGTGATGGCGGGGCAAGAGGGCGATATCGCACAGAGATTTTTGTGGGGAACACTTTCGCGGATGTGTCTTTATGCCGCGCGGCGCATTCCGGAAATCGCCGATAGCGTGGTGGATGCGGATCGCGCGATGCGTTGGGGCTTCGGCTGGGAAATGGGGCCGTTCGAAATTTGGGATGCGCTGGGCGTGGACGCCGTGGCGCGGCGGCTGGAAAAAGAAAACGAAGCGCTGCCGCCGGTGGTGACGGAGCTGCTCGCTTCGGGGCGCAAGGCGTTTTATGAAACTGAGCAAGGGGAAACACGATACTTCGATCTTGCCGGCAAGAATCTGCGGACGGCGACGGAGCCGGAAGGCATCCTGATACTGAAATCGCTGAAGGAGCGCTCGCGCGAGATCGAGCGCAATTCCAGCGCAAGCCTGATCGATTTGGGCGATGGAGTGCTGTGCTGCGAATTCCACTCCAAGATGAATACGCTGGGCAGCGAAACATTCGTGATGATGCACGTCGGCCTGGCGCGCCTGCGCACGGATTTCGAAGCAATGGTGATCGCCAATCAAGCGAAGAATTTTTCGGTTGGCGCGAATTTGATGCTTCTGCTGCTGGGCGCGCAAGAGCAGGAGTGGGACGACATCGACGCGGTGCTGCGGCAATTTCAGAACGTGAATTTGGCGATCAAGCATTCGCCGCGGCCCGTTGTCGTCGCGCCGCAGGGGATGGCGCTGGGGGGCGGCATAGAGATCGCACTGCACGCGGCGCGCATCCACGCGGCTGCCGAAGCCTACATTGGATTGGTGGAAAGCGGCGTGGGGCTGATTCCGGCGGGCGGCGGCAGCAAAGAAATGTTGATACGCGCGAACGAACATGCGGCAGGCGGAGAAGACCTCGATCTATTTCACGCGCTGAAACCGATCTTTGAAAATATCGCGATGGCCAAAGTTTCAACCAGCGGCGAGGAGGCGCGGACGCTCGGGTACCTGCGGCCGTCCGACGTTGTGGCCATGAATGGCGATCGGCTGGTTGCGGACGCGAAGGAGACGGCGCTTTCGCTGGTGCGCGCGGGTTACCGGCCGGCCCATCCTGCGCCGACTGCGCCTTCGATTCGCGTGCCGGGCGAAGAATTTTTGGCGGGAGCGAAATTGGCGATCCACATTTTGCTGCGTGGCGAGTACATCAGCGAATACGACGCCGTGGTGGCGCGCAAGTTGGCGAATGTGCTGGCAGGCGGCGCGCTATCGGCGCCGCAGCTTGTGAGCGAACAATATATTCTCGATCTCGAGCGCGAGGCGTTCATTTCGCTTTCGGGCGAGCGTAAAACGCAGGAGCGCATCGCGCACACGCTGAAGACTGGGAAGCCGCTGCGCAATTAATCGCGGCTGCCCTGCGGCGGCGGGCTGCAGATTGCTTTTTGATCGACCGGGGCATCGAATGGATTTGGCGGTGAAACTCAACGGGAGGTGGCGATGCGCGATGCGGTGATCGTCAGCGCGGTGCGAACGGCGGTAGGCAAAGCCGGGCGCGGCGCTCTGCGCGCAACGCGGCCGGACGATTTGGCCGCGATCGCGATTCGCGGCGCGCTCGATCGCGTTCCTGGACTTGACCCCAAAGGAATTGACGACGTGATTCTGGGCTGCGCGATGCCGGAAGGCGAGCAAGGGATGAACGTGGCGCGAATCGCGGCGCTGCGCGCAGGGCTGCCGGTGGAATGTTCGGCGATGACTGTGAATCGGTTCTGCGCCTCGGGGCTGCAATCGATCGCGATGGCCGCGGAGCGCATCGCGCTGGGCAGCAGCGAAGCAATCGTCGCCGGCGGCACGGAATCGATGAGCATGGTGCCGATGGGCGGCAACAAAATCGCGCCGAATCCTTGGTTGATGGACCACTATCCCGATTCGTATCTAGCGATGGGACTGACGGCGGAAAATCTGGCGCGGAAATATTCGATCACGCGCGAGCGGGCGGATGAATTTTCGGTTGGCAGCCACAAGAAAGCGCTGGCGGCGGCCGCTGCTGGGAATTTTCGCAATGAGATTGTGCCGGTGGAAGTGCGGGTGACGACGGCAGTCAATGGCACGTCGGGAAACGGACGCGCGAGCGCGATGAAGGCGCAGACTACTACTTCGCTGTTCGACACCGACGAAGGGCCGCGCGCGGACACTTCGCTGGAAGCGCTGGCGAAGCTGAAGGCCGCATTCCACGCGCGCGGCACTGTGACCGCGGGTAACAGTTCGCAGATGAGTGACGGCGCCTCGGCGGCGGTGGTGATGAGCGCGGAGCGAGCGCGCGCGTTGGGCGCAAAGCCACTGGCGCGCTTTGTGGCTTTCGCTACCGCCGGCTGCCCTCCGGAGGAAATGGGCGTGGGGCCGGTGTTTGCGATCCCCAAAGCGTTGCGGCTCGCGGGATTGAAGCTCGACGAAATCGAAGTGATCGAGCTGAACGAAGCGTTTGGCGTGCAGGCTCTGGCTGTGATGCAACTCGCCGGCCTGGATCCGGCGCGTATCAATCCGAATGGCGGCGCGATCGCGCTGGGGCATCCGCTCGGCTGCACGGGTGCGAAGCTAACGGCCACACTGCTGGGGGAACTTGGGCGTCGGCGCGCGCGATATGGAATGGTGACGATGTGCATCGGTGGGGGAATGGGCGCGGCGGGGATTTTCGAGCGGCTGAGCTAGACCGCGGCAAGAGAATCGGCGCGGCGAGAAACAGAAAGAAGGATTAGCGATGGCTACTTCGACTGCCAAGCGAACTGCGACGCGCGGCGGCGGATTCCTGGTCGAGCGCTGCACGCCTGAGGATTTGTTCACGCCGGCGGATTTGTCGGACGACCACAAGCTGATCGGGCAAACCGCCGAAGAATTCGTCACCAAGGAAGTGTTGCCACACGTCGCCGAACTGGAAGAGCACAAAGAAGGGCTGATGGCGGGCCTCTTGAAGAAATCGGCGGAGCTTGGGCTGCTGGCCGGAAGCGTGCCAGAAGCTTACGGCGGACTAGGCCTAGATAAAATTTCGACGACGATCATGTCCGAGAAGTTGGCGGTATATGCGTCGTTTGCGGTGAGCCACGGCGGCCATGCGGGCATTGGCACGCTGCCGATCGTCTATTTCGGCACCGAGGAGCAGAAGCGGAAATATTTGCCGAAGCTCGCGAGCGGCGAATGGCTGAGCTGCTATTGCCTCTCCGAACCGCAAGCCGGGTCGGACGCGCAGAATTCCAAGACTCGGGCGGTGCTGAGCGCCGACGGGCACAGCTGGGTTTTGAACGGGCAGAAGATGTGGATCACGAACGGCGGGTTCGCCGACGTATTCATCGTGTTCGCCAAGGTGGACGGCGAAAAGTTTTCATGCTTTCTCGTCGAGCGCGGGACTCCGGGTTTTTCGACTGGGGCGGAAGAGAAAAAGATGGGGATCAAGGGAAGCTCGACGGTGCCGATATTCTTTGAAAACTGCGCGATCCCGAAAGAAAACCTGCTGCACGAAATCGGGCGCGGACACATCGTGGCTTTCAATGTGCTGAACGCGGGGCGATTCAGTCTGGGCGCGTATTGTCTGGGCGGTGCGAAACACATCATTGAGATCGCCGCGAACTACGCGAAGGAACGCGTGGCGTTCGGCAAATCGATCGCGGAGTTCGGCTTGATACGCGCGAAGCTGGCGGAAATGGCGGTGCGCGTGTTCGCGGCGGAGTCCATGATTTATCGCACGGCGGGGATGATGGATTTTGCGATCACTTCCGCGGAGCCCGCCACCGATAAGACCGCGACGGCAATGAAAGTGCTCGAGGAATACGCCATCGAAAGCTCGATCAACAAAGTTTACGGCAGCGAGGTGTTGAGTTTTGTGGTAGACGAGGCGGTGCAGATTTTCGGCGGCTACGGTTTCCACGAAGAGTATCCGGTGGCGCGCGCGTATCGCGATTCGCGAATCAATCGCATCTTCGAGGGCACCAACGAAATCAATCGTTTGCTGGTAATCCAAATGCTGATGAAGCGCGCGCTTTCGGGCGCGTTGCCGCTGCTGGCTGTCGGCGCGAAATTGCAGGAAGAAATTCTGGCCGGCCCTTCGTTTGAGGATGCGCCGGCGGCGCCGTGGGCCGCGGAAGACCGGCTGGTGGAAGGCATGAAGAAGACGTTTCTGCTGGCCGCCGGCGCGGCGATGCAGAAGCACCGCGAGCAATTGGCCGACCAGCAGGAAATTGTCGGCGCGTTGGCGAATATCGTGATGGATTGCTTCGCGGCGGAATCGTGCGTGCGTCGCGCGCAAAAGGCGGAGGCCGCGCGCGGGCGCGACTCCGCCGCGACGATGGCCGACGCGGCGCGCGTCTGCTTGCACGATGCGGCGGAGAGCGTGGACAGCGCCGCGCGCACCGTGCTGAGCGCGGTCACCGAAGGCGACACGCTGCGCACACAACTCGCCGTATTGCGACGCTTCCTGAAGCGCGAACCGATGGATTCGATTGCGTTGCGACGCCGCATCGCCGACGCGGTGAAAGCGGCCGACCGATATCCATTCGAAGGGCGCTGAATCCGCGCGGCGGGACAGCGTTTCCATCTCTCTCCTAAATCAGATATTCCGGCTCCCGAAATCGGGATTATTTGCGTGGCCCATTGGTTCTGCTCCGCTTGAAGCCCGCGTACTATCGCCGCCACAACAACTTAGCGGTCCAATAGAGTTGAGCCATTCGGATAATCGCTTACATCTAATGCCGTGAGAGAGAAAGGACGCCCATATAAATGAGTGCCCTAGTTAGCGCACCGGTTTGCGACGAGCAGGATTTCGAAGAGATCGAATCCGAGCTTGGCAGCGGGAACGATTCTCGGCCCGAACTACACGTGGAACGAATCCGTCAAGATCAGCTCGCGCAATTTAGGGAAGAAGCGGATGCGCAGGTCCTGCAAAGCGACGCGCAACGTGAAGACAAAGCGCGGCGCTGGATGTGGGGATTTCTGATTTCGCTGGCGGCGCTGCAGATTTATTTCGTGCAGGCGATGCTGGCGGCGCTGTTTCTATTTGCGCTGGCGTTTGTATTTATCGCGGCAATCGCGGTTGCATTTTACGCGGCCAATCGCGCCAGCCAAGCGGGCCTAAGTTGGTTCGAGCCGTATGCGCGCTTCACAGCGCGTGTGGCGCGGCGCGGGTATGCGATCATCGAAGACCTCAGTAGAAAGACATTCCGCCGTCTACATTCAGAGACTGCCCAGTAATCGCGCTGGCTTGATCTGAAACAAGAAAGAGCGCAGCCGCGGCAATTTCGTCGGCGGTCTGGCCGCGGCCCTGCAAGACGCTCTCGAGAAATCCCTTCAATTCATCTTCCGGCGAAACGCCCAAGCGCTCGCCCAATTTCACTCCCAATTCTTTGGACATCTGCGTTTCCGTCACAGGACCGGGGCAAATCGCGTTGACGCGCACTCCTTTGCGCGCCGCTTCGGCGGCGACAACGCGCGTCAATCCCAACATTCCGGCTTTGGCCGCGGCGTAGGGCGAGCCCCACGAGAATGCAGCCTTCGCCGAGAGGCTGGAGATATTCACGATCGCGCCGGAGCCGCGCGCGTACATTCCGGGCAACACCAGGCGCGTCAACAAAAACGCGCCGCGCAAATGCACGGCGATCACGCGATCCCATTCCGCGGACGTGATTTCCTCGATCGGTTTCACGGGACCGTAATGGCCGGCGTTATTTACGAGGATCGAGACCGGGCCGAGCTTGCTTTCCGCCGTTTCCACGATCCGGGCGCAATCGGCTTCGCTCGAAACATCGCCCGCCACCCACGCGGCGCGACCGCCGTCCGCGACGATTTCTTCCGCCACTTGTTGCACTTGCGCGGCGGTGCGCGCGGCAACGAAAACCGCCGCACCCTCTGACGCGAATCGCCGCGCGATGGCGCGGCCGATGCCACGTCCGCCGCCGGTAACAATTGCCGCCTTTCCCTTAAGCTGCACGGTTTACCCCCGTCCCCAGAATATCATCGCCCCGTAGGGCTCCCAAGCCGCACGAAATGCCCAACGACCTCCAACTGGCGCGCGACATTGGGTGCGGCGGCCGGCGCGTCGGAGTAAAAGACGCGTGGCGGGACCCTGGGATTTTAGGGTATCATTGCGATTTTGATGGAGAACCGATGACCCAGGCGTCGCTCGAACCGGCGAACAGGAAGATACTGCTGCGTGTGCGCCCCCGCGGATTCTGCGCGGGTGTGGTCCGCGCCGTGGACATCGTCGAATTGGCGCTGGAGGCCTACGGGCCGCCGGTCTATGTGCACCACGAAATCGTCCACAATCGCTACGTGGTGGAGCAATTGCGGCACGGCGGAGCGATTTTCGTGGAGGCTGTGGAGGACGTGCCGGAAGGCGCGGTGCTGGTGTTCAGCGCGCACGGCGTGCCGCCGGCGGTTCGCGCGGAAGCGCAGGCGCGCAGGCTGCGCGTGATTGACGCTACGTGTCCGCTGGTCACGAAGGTGCATCTTGAGGCGCTGAAATTTGCACGCGATGGGCGCACAATCATCCTGATCGGCCACAAGGACCACCAGGAAATCGTCGGCACGTCGGGCGAGGCGCCGGATCAGACGTTGGTTGTGGATAGCGTCGAAGCCGTCGATCGGCTCCAGGTGGAAGACGCCTCGCGCCTGGCTTACTTAACCCAAACAACATTGAGCTTGTACGACACACAGGAAATCGTCGCGCGCTTGAGGCAGCGTTTTCCGGGCATTCTGGGGCCAGCGTCGGACGACATCTGCTACGCCACGCAGAACCGGCAAGAAGCGGTGGAGCACATGGCGAAAGAGATGGAATTGATTCTGGTGGTGGGCTCACCCAACAGCTCAAATTCGAACCGCTTGGTCGAAGTGGCCGAGCGCGCTGGCGTTCCGGCGCGGCTGATTGACGACGCGACGGGTATTCGGCCAGAGTGGCTTGAGGGCGTGCACCGCGTGGGCCTGACGGCCGGCGCGTCGGCGCCCGAAGTGCTTGTCGAAGAAGTGAGCCGGCACCTGGAGTCGCTCGGATTCACAGATCAACGGGATATTGATCTGATCCGGGAAGATGTGCGCTTCACGCTGCCGCCGGAACTTACAGTCATCGCGCCGCTTTCAAAACGCGCGTAGCGGCCGGGCGCGCACGGGGCGGGGATTCCCCAAGCGCCGCGGTTTTCCCCCAAGTTAAGGAGCACGCATTTGGCGGTACGAATCGTCCGTCAGCCGAAGAAGATCGTCCTGCTGGGCGCGCCTTCCAGCGCCGCGGCTCTTTCCGCCGGACATGAGCGCGCGCCGGCGGCGTTGCGCGCGGCGGGGCTGGTCGCGCGTTTGCAGAGCGCGGGTTTCGAAGTGTTGGACGCAGGCGACATCGCGACGCGCGTTTACCAAGTGGATGACGAGCATCCGCGCGCGCGCAATTTCCCCGCTGTGCTGGAAGTGCTGCACGATCTGCGGCCGCGCGTCGAAGTGGCGATCAAATCGGGCGCCTTGCCGCTGGTGATTGGCGGAGATTGCATCGTGGTGCTGGCGATTTTGGCGGGCGCGCGACGCTATTACCGCAATGTTGGCCTGGTGTACATGGATTCCGACGCGGATTTGAACGTTCCGGCCACATCGGCTTCGGGCTGCGTGGACGGAATGGTGATCTCGCACATCGTGGGCCGAGGCGCGGCGGAGATGGTGCGCTTCTGGGGCGAGCCACCGCTGGTGCGCGAACCGGACATCATGCTTTTCGGCGTGAACCGTGTGGATCCGAACGAAGAACAGTTTCTGGCGCGCTCTCCGATGCCGCGGCACCTGGCCGACGAAATCTCAAGGCGCGGCGGCGCGGTTGTGGCGGAAGAAGCGGCGCAGCGCGCGCACTCCGCGCAACGTGAATTCGTTTTGCATTTCGACGTGGATGTGATTTCGGGGCGCGAGTTCCCTGCTACGAATTATCCGGCGCTCGAAGGGATTTCGCTGGCCGACGCGCGGCAGGCGTTCACCGTGTTCGCGCGGCAACCGCAATTGGCCGGAATCAACGTTAGTGCGTACAACCCGGATCGCGATCCGGACGGCAGCTACGGGAAAATCTTGATCGATATGATTGTGGATGCGCTGGAACAGCGAATCGTTGCGCTCACCGAGAAGCCCGCGGCGCCGGTGGTCGAGACCGCGCCAGCGGCCGTAGCGGTGCCCGCGGCGGAGGAACCATCCGCGCCCGTCGTTTCCGAAGAAAGCGCTCCGGCAGAATCGAGTGAGCCCGCTGCGGAAACAACCGTCGCGGAAGCGACTCACGCCGAAGTGACGGAGACAACTCCGGAGAATACTTCTCCGGACGCGCCGGCTGCTCCCGAGCCAACAAATTCCGATCCTACGAGCCCGTAATTTTCTGTGCGGCTAATCTTTTAGAAATTAAAAATCATCTGCAAATCGATGCGCCGATCTGACGACGCGAAGGAATAGAGTCCGCCTCCACCGCCGCCCTGCCCTCCGGCCATCGAGTTCGACTTATCGAACGACGAGGAGGTCAGCACTCCGTTTGGAACTCCCACGTTCGCGATATTGAAAAGATTACGAATGTTGGCGCTAAACGTCAGACTGTAGCGCTTGCCGGGCGCGCCGCCACCGCCGCCACCCTGGCCGCCGCCGAAACCTCCCGGGCCACCGCCGCCGCGCCCACCGCCACCGCCACCACCGCCGCCACCACCGCCGCGGCCACCACCACCTCCGCCACCGCCGAAGCCCCCGGGGCCACCGCCTGGCCCGCCGCGCCCGCCACCTTGCTGCGTGTTATTCGCCGATTGGGGCTCGCCGCCGAAGCTGAAGGTCTTGCTGATGCGCAAATTGAACGTGAACAGACCAGGGCCTGTACCATCGTTGATCGGAATAAGAGCCTCACCGGCAATCGGGTCCGCGTCCAAATATCCGAACTGTGCTGTAGGGATCACGTTCGGACCCGGGCCCTTGGCTATGCCAGGCCGGTCGTTGAAGATCGAATCGCCGTTCAAGTCCTGGCCCACGGAGATGTTGAAAGGCTGGCCCGATTGCGCGGAGATCAACGGGTTCAGGCGAAATCCTTTGGGAAGAGTGATCGTGCCGCCGAAAAAGACTCGGTTGCGCACATCAAACGAAGCGCGTCCGTAATCGGCGATTAGGTTGTAGGGATTCGAAGGAAAGCTGCCGATTCCGCCGGTATCGCTATTCGCGTAGTTCAAGGTGTAGTAGCCGAACAAAGAGACTTTCGAGCCGAGTCGATAGTTCAAATTCACGATGAGCTGATTCTGATGAAAGATGCCCTCGGACTGATATTGGTAAACGTTGTCGGTCCCATATGCGGCGCTCAGCGGGCGCACACCAGCCGACGGATCGGCCGGGTTGTAGGTGCCGGGCAACGGCGCATTGACGTTGTCGGTGAGGAATTGGTGCATCCCGTGCGAATTCAAATAGGTGAGTGAGAGCGTGGCGCTCTTCGTGAGTTGCTGTTCGACGCTGCCGCCCAGCTCCATCTGGTACGGGGCGCGCAGGCCCGGCGCGAGCTGATAGATCGTCGGCGATGTTATGCCGCTGGTCAGAGTACTCGGCGCAGGGGCATCGGTAGGGAAGAAATCCGGGTCGGTGACGACGTATTGCTGCTGCGTCGTGCCATTCAAGCGATCGGCCTGAATCGTGTTCGACAAATTGAAGCGGTTGTAAAAGATACCGTATCCGGCGCGCAGCACGGTTCTGGGACCGTTCTTCCCGTGGCCGACGCCCCAGGAAAGCCCCAAGCGCGGCGCCCAATCGTTGTGATCGGAAACGTTTGTTTGTATCTCGTAGCGCAAGCCGTAGCTGAGCGTGAGGCTGGGTTTGAAGTGCCAGTCGTCCTCTGCATACAGCCCCGCGACGAACTCTTTGCCGTGAATCGCCGGATTGCCCGCGACCACCGAGTATTGGCTGGCGCCGCCGCCGGCCGCCACGATCTGCGCATCCGTCATACCGTCGGCTGAATCTGTGAGGTAGGTTTGATAGGCGGCGGCGTTGGCGAACTCAAACGTGCCGTTGAAACCCGAAGTTGAATTGTTGTTGTCCACATATTCGTCCAGCCGCGCGCCGAATCGGACGGTGTTCTTAGAAAGGGTCAACTGAGTAAAACTGTCCAGCTCGTAACGGGTTGATTTGTCCGCATCCCGCCCGAGTGGATCTCCACCTGTGGTCAAAGCCCCGGGCACCGTAATCTCCGGAGCAAAAGTCTGCGCGGTATTGGTGTCGTCGTCCGCGTTGTATTGAAACCGGGTTTCCGTCAAGACCTTGGTGCCGAAGGTTTGATCGTCCGTAACCTGAAGGGTGTTTTCGTTCTCCGACTCGTTATAACCCAGCGACGGCAGCCTGAACTGCCCGACGCCGTCGTTGGTGTCTCCGCTCCGCGTATATTGATAGCGGATCGTAATCGTGTTGGTCTTACTGAGTTGAAGGTCGATCCGTGGGCTGATTGTCGTGCGCGTCTGCGGATGCAGCTCCGTCGTCTGACATTGTGCGCACGTGAAACTGGCGTCGATCACGGAGGCCGAATCGATGTTGCGCTGCTCGACTTGAATGAAATAGGAGGCCTTCTTGCTGAGCGGGCCGCTGACGTCACCGCTGAACTGCACGGTGTGGTAATTCGGCGGCACGTCGGCACGTGGACCTTGCGCAATGATGAACGGATCGAGCGTGTTGAACACGGAATCGTTGCCGATCACGAAAAAATCGCCGTGCAGCTTGTTGGTGCCCGGCTTGGTGAGGATTTGGATTCTGCCGAAACCCATATCGGGGTACTCCGCCGAGAACGGATTCTGATTGATGATGATTTCGCGGATGGCGGACTTCGGCGGAAGCTGACCGGCCTGGAAACCATCGATGTACATCTGGCCGCCATTGGGTCCGGCGGAAGGACCGGCCAACGCTGTGAGCTCGTCTTGCAACTCGTCGGGATCGTCGGAAAGGGCTTCGAGATCTTTGCCCTGGATGACCACGGCGCTGGCATTTTCTTCAGGGTTCACGGCCACGGACACGGCTTGGCTCGAAACCTGTACCGATTGATGTTCCGCGGCGAGCGCGAGAGTGGCATTCACTGTCTGGACCACGCTCGGGGAGATTCGCACATTATCCTGCTCGAACACGGCGAAGCCGTTGGCGTTGACGGTCAGCGTGTAAGAGCCCGGCGCCAGGCCTTTGATCTCGTAGCCTCCCGTCTGATTCGTCTTTCCAGTCGTGAATTGTCCTGAGACCGACATCATCACGACGGCAGCCCCTTGTACCGCTGCTCCCGACGGATCGGTGATTGTGCCGCGAAGGGTGCCTGCCGCTTGAGTGCTTTGCGCGGCTGGCGGACTCTGCAAAGTTTGCGTGCTTTGCGCGCCCTTTGGGCTTTGCGCCGCAGCGGGCCGCACAGCAAATGCGACGGCAAAAAGCGTCGCTATGAAGACAATGAATACACGTACAGAGCCGAATTTCATTCCATCTCCTTCACTCCATGATCGAACTGCATCCGCTTGGACGACAGCTCGGACCACTGAACAGCTGGGAAGCTGGGAAAAAATCTACAGCGATAAGAATTCAGAACGCTATTCTCCGCCGGCATCCGCGCCGGAAGGTCCGCCGATTGTCCACGGGGACAGAAGCACTTCACTGGCGCGATTCGGCGCGGCCTCGAGGATCGGTTCGACACCGCCAAGCAGCGTGATCGCCGTCACTCCGGCGGACGCGGTGCCTTCGGTCGAAACGATCATCACGGCGTCGCCCTTCTGGAAATCGGCCAGCGTGGACGCGGGCAAGCGCGCCAGCATCTGCTGCAGGTCCGCTCCGCCGGGACGGCCGCCTCCGCCCCCCATGCGCGATCCGCCACCGCCATATCCACCGGCCCCACCGGATCCGCCCGCGCCGGCGTTGGCGGGCGCGCCATTTGCCGGCGGGCCGCCAGCTTGCGCCGCGCCCGGATTGCCGGATGCGGGCCCGCCACCGGCTGCGCCGGCAAGAGGAACGCCCTTCACCTGCGCGGCGATTCGTAGCGCCATGAACTGCGAGAGCCTGCGAACCTGCGAGTCACTGGAAATGTTGACGAGAACCGGCTTCTTCGTCGCGAGGTCCATCACGGTGATCGTGTTTGCCGATGGATCGATCGAGGAAATTGTGCCGGAGATATTGCGGAACGCGCCCGAGACGATTTCGTCGGCGGAGAACGATGTACCGTCGGCGCCCAGCGTGCCGCGCGCGCGGAGTTGATCGCCGGGCTTGATCTGATCGAGCGTGCTGGGCTTGGCGTCCTCGAATTTAACGGACTGCGGCGCGTAGCGGCGAATGATTGTGCTGCTGGTCGTCTGGATCGTGATGGTTTTCTTGACGCCGCCCGCAGCGGTCTGCGTGATGGAGACGCTCGCTTGCGTTGGATCGACGGCGCTCACGAGGCCGCCGATGCCGCGCTTCTGCCAATCCTCGCGCTGCTGCTGCTGCGTTTGCTCGAGGTCCGAATGCTTCATGACGACCATCATTGAGGCCATGACGGTCTTGCCATCGTCGCCGAGTTTCCCACCCACCAGCAGCCGGTCGCCTACCTGGACGTCCTGCAATTGCGCGGGGATCGCGCTCTTCAAATCCTTTTGGCCGGGCGGGATGCGGACGATGCGCGTGTTGTCCTGAGCTTGGATCGTGACTTCAGGGCCCGCGTCGGTGACGAGCGTGATCGCCGAACCGTTGATGGCTTTCACGGTGCCCACAGGTCGTACGGTTGAGCCTGGCGCAGTGGGCGGCGCGGCCTGCGCGGGCGCCGAGGATTGCGCCTGAGCTGAGGCGGCCCGCGCCGGCGCGGCGATCGCTAGCATAACCGCAAGAATGATTAGACCTGTTGGAACCAGAACCGCTCGCGCCCCTCGCTTATGCGTCAAACCCATCGTCCATTCCACTGGGCTACACCCCTCCTGCTTCGTCGTCGTATTTGGCCTGGGTATTGGACGCACCAAGGGGGGCTTTTTGTTACAACGCTTTTCGGAGGATGTGCGGGATGCCGGAGATTTCCTTATGGCTCACCGACTTCCGGCCGACGGCCTCGCGGACGCCGCCCCGGAAGGGGGCGCTTGGCCGCGCAAGTACGCGGTCATCCCCGAAAGATCGGAATGGGCGAAACCGCTCTCGTTCGCGGCGCGCAACAATTCGAGCGCCAAGTCCGCCGTTCGCAGATTGACCGAGTGCAGGCCAGCTTCCTCTATGGCGTACGTGACATCCTTCTGCATCAAGCCAAGCGCGAAATGCACAGTAGCGTCGCCTTCGACGATTCTGGCCGCAATGCCCTTGAGGAGCGGACTGCCTGGCGCGCCGTTGAGAAGCACGGGCAGAGCCTGCGCAGGATCGAGCCGCGTTTTGTCCAGAAATGCGAGGGCTTCGCCGAAGGCCGCAAGCTGCACGGCACAAATGAAATTGTTAATCAGCTTGAGCGTCGCGCCGCTGCCGAGCGGACCTAGTCGCACGACATCGCGTCCCATCGCGCGCAGAACGGGCGTGGCTCGCTCGACTGCACTGGCTTCCCCGCCTGCCAAGAAAAGCAATTCGCCCGCGGCGGCTTGGTTGCGGCTGCCGGTGACCGGCGCATCGATCAGCGTGCAGCCGCGCGCGCGTGCCGCGGAGTCCAGCTCGCGAAGCCAACCTGGCGTGATTGTGCTCGATTCGATCAGCAGAGTGCCTGGCGCGACGCCAGCGAGCGCTCCATTTTCTCCGAGCCACACGGAGCGCGAGGCGGGAACGTCGCTCAACATGCTGACGGCGCAGGTGGCATCGCGGACGGCATCGCGCGGCGTCGATGCGACTCGTGTGCCGGCCGACTGCAGCGCAGCAGCGCGGCCAGCTGTGCGGTTCCAAACTGTCAGGGGAATGCCGGCTTTCAAAAGCCGGCCGGCCATTCCCGATCCCATCGTGCCCAAACCCAGAAGCGCTACGCGCTCGCTCATATTGATCGTCTCCCGGTCGCGATCTGCGCAGATACTTACTTTGAATCGAGAAGCACTTCCACACCGTAAGGATCAAGGTCCAGCGAATCGCCTCGCGTGCCAGCCAGCAAGAAATCCATGGCGTGCGGCAGCGAGACGTGACGCGCTTCCGGCGCCCAATTGATCAGTATGTAGAATTGTTTGCCATTGCCGGAGCGCGGGCAGACTTCGATACCATCGGGCACGGGGCCAAGCGCCGGAGTGACGCCGCTATCTTGCACCATCCACTGCGCGGCCGCGGCCAACAGATCGTCGTCCAGCAGCGCGCCGATATAGGTGATGCTGCCTTTGCCGACCTTGCGCGTGATCACGGCGGGCTGTCCATCGAGCCAACCGTTGCTTTTGCCGTATCGCGCCAGCACTTGGGTGTCAGGCGCTGTCGCGCTCAATTGTTCGGCCCAGATTGTGGCCACGCCGTCGCCGAAATTGCCGGACACCGGCACACCCTTCTCCAGCGCGTAGTATTGTTCGACGCGCCCGCCCAACGCATCCACCAGATAGCCCGGCTGGCGCTGCGTCAGCAGCGCGTTGAATTGATCTTTCATTCCGGAGCGCGGACCGAGCACCAAATGCCCGCCATTCTGGACGTATTCCAATAAATGCTGCGCCATATCCTGGGGCATAACATTCAGATTCGGCGCCACCACCAACTTGTAGCTATTGAGCGGCGCGTAGGGATTCACCACGTCCACGGATTGCGTCAAGCGCCGCAGCGCGCGATAGTAGCCCGTCATCACGGTTATTGGATCGTAGTCCGCGCTATGCCGCTGAAAGCTGATCGCCCAACGGCTGTCGTAGGAATGCAGCAGCGCGACCTGTGACACCGGCGTGGTGCCGGCGAGTTGCGTGCCGATGGCCGCAAAATCGCGGCCGAGCTGCGCGACTTCATCATAAAGCGGCACGGGCGCGCCGTCGGCTCCGATCAGCGTGCCGTGATATTGCTCCTGGCCGTTGAGCGCGCTGCGCCATTGCCAGTAACCGACCTCGTCCGCCCCGTGACCCACGTCCTGCCAGGCCATCGCGCGCACTTCGCCTTTGTTCAGAAAATTGTTCACCGCGTGCCAGTTCACCGCGCCCGGCTGCGTTTCGATCACCCAGAAATTGCGCTGCTTGAAGCCGCGCGTCAGGTCGTGCGCCAGGCCCTTTGAATCCACCGGAACGTGACCGCTGCCGACGTAGTTGTCCCAAGCGGCGAACGTCAACGGCTTGCTCATCACGTAATGATCGAAGCCGTCGAAGAATCCCATGAAATTTGTGGTGATGAATTGGTGCGGATCGGAATGCGCGCGAATCACATCGATCTGATTGCGCTGGAAAATGTCCCACGCCGCGGTGACGTAGCGGTTCCAATCCAACCGCAGCCCCGGATTGTGCGTGCCCCCGATCGGAATCGGAATTTCCGACCAAGCGTCGTAGGTCTGGCTCCAATACGCCGTGGTCCAATGATCGTTCAGATTGGCCAGTGTTTTGTATTTGGCCTGCAGCCATTCGTGAAATTTCTGGCGTGTCACATCGTCGTAGGAAATCTGATAGATGCCACCGTACTCGTTGTCGATCTGCCAGCCAACGACATCGGGATTGTGGCCGTAGCGCGTGGCCATCTGCTCGACGATTCCGCGCGAGAGGCGCAGATAAAGCGGCGAGGTGATTGAATCCTGCTGACGCGTGCCGTGCGTATCGCGCCGGCCGTCCTGGAGAATGCGCAGCGTTTCGGGATATTTCGTCGTGAGCCACGCGGGCGGCGTGGCCGTCGGAGTGCCCAACACGACGAAAATGTTGTGTCGCGCCGCGGCGGCGATCGCGTGGTCGAGCCAAACAAAATTGTAATGGCCTTCAGAGGGCTCCATCGTGCTCCACGCAAATTCCGTGATGCGCACGACGTGAATGTGCGCCGCTTCCATCAACTGCAGATCCGCGTCCCATCGCGATTCCGGCCACTGCTCGGGATACCAATCCGTGCCCAGTAGCAGCGGCAGTTTTTCAGCCGCCGCGACGGCGGCCGAATCCGAATCGCGCGGAGGCGCCGGCTGCTGCGCGCGAGCGAGTCCGAGCGCGGCTAGCGCGAAGCACCACACGCACACAAAAGAAGCGATTCGGCGAAGTGACAACACGGCGCCCTCCTAGGCAAATATCTTTCCACCACTCAATACGGTGCGACTACACCACTGCGCTCACACGTTGTCAACGAAGCGGGCCGCCCCGCGCAGTGTAATCGGCAAATCGAATGAAACACATCGGAATCTTGCGGGCTCACCGTAATGCAGCGTACACGAGGCGGATGCTAGCATTGTTTGCTGGCGAGGTCTTCCGATGCCACGACGCCGGCGAGACACAGCGCGAACGACCCCAGGATTAGGACCTGGAACCTATGGCACACGGATATCTGATCGACATGGACGGCGTAATCTACCGGGGCTCAGAATCGATTCCCGGAGCCGCGGAATTCATCCGCCATTTGCAGACTGAAGATATTCCCTACCTATTTCTGACTAATAATTCCGGCTACATGTCTCTGGACGTGATCGTCAAGCTGCGGAAATTTCACATCGAATCGTCTGAGGATCACGTGTACACCTCTGCGATGGCCACGGCCGAATTCGTGCACAGGCAGCGGCCTGCCGGCACAGCATTCGTGATCGGCGAAGGCGGCTTGCTGAAGGCGCTGAACGATGTGGGTTACGCGATCAGCAGCGAGAATCCCGATTATGTGATCGTCGGCGAAGGGCGCGTGCTGAATTTTGAGCTGGTCGAGCGGGCCCATCGCATGATTGCGCGCGGCGCGAAGCTGCTTTCCACCAATTCAGACACATGGTGCCCCACTGATGCCGGTCCGCGGCCGGGGTGCGGCGCCATCGTGGCGCTGCTTGAATCCGCCACCGGGGAAAAGGCCTATCACGTGGGCAAACCAAATCCATTCATGATGCGGGCTGCGCGAAAACGCATCGGGCTGCGCACGGACGAAGTGACGATGATCGGCGACACCATGGAGACCGATATCCGCGGCGCAACCGATCTGGGTTTCGATAGCATTCTGGTGCTCACCGGGTCCAGCACTCGCGACACGCTGAAAGCTTATCCGTACACGCCGACGCGGGTAGTCGAATCGATTGCGGAATTGCTGCCGCCGCCATCGAATTCCCTCGTCGCGGAACTTGCTGCCGCGTTCAGAATGCGCTCCAGCGCCGACTGCGAAAAGGTCTTTCGGCGAGCAACGATCAAACTAAACACGACGAACTATTCCCGCCGTGGCCGGCGCGGCCTGAAACTTTCGCAGGAACGATGCTGCCCGGCCGAAAAGCAACGGTCGCGTAGCAAGCTGCGAAATTCTGCTTCATCAGTTAAACTCATCGACCATACGGATTGCACGGCGCAAACGGATCGCGCGGAGGCGCGCCGGGGACTCGTGCACGGCGGAATTGATGCGCACGGATTGAGGCGTGACGATGAAAACAGCGTTGATCTCGGGAATTACCGGACAGGACGGCTCGTATTTGACTGAACTTCTCTTGTCCAAGGGCTATGAAGTCCACGGGATCAAACGGCGCTCCAGCAGTTTCAACACCGGCCGCATTGACAGCATTTACCCCGATCCGCACGAGGCGGGAGTTCGGCTGTTCATGCATTTTGCCGACATGTCCGATTCCAGCAGCCTGATCAATCTGCTTTACAATCTGCACCCCGACGAAGTCTACAACCTGGGCGCACAAAGCCACGTAAGGGTGAGCTTTGATATTCCGGAGTACACCGGCGACATTACCGGCCTGGGAACCACGCGGCTTTTGGAAGCGATTCGCGTGACGGGACTCAAGGCCAAGATTTACCAGGCCTCCAGCAGCGAAATGTTTGGCGATCGGGCGCCCAGCCCGCAGAACGAAAACACGCCGTTTCACCCCTCGAATCCCTACGCCTGCGCCAAGCTTTACGCATACTGGATGACGGCGAATTACCGAGTTGGCTACGGAATGTTCGCCTCGAACGGAATTCTGTTCAATCACGAATCGCCACGCCGCGGCGAGACCTTCGTGAGCAGAAAGATCACACGCGCCGTGGCGCGCATCAAGGCCGGATTGCAGCAAGAATTGTTTCTGGGGAATATGGAGGCGCGCCGCGATTGGGGTTACGCGCCGGAATACGTGGAAGCGATGTGGAAAATGCTGCAGCTCGATAAGCCCGACGATTTTGTGGTGGCCACCGGCGAGACGCACACCGTACGCGAGTTTGCCGAAGCGGCCTTTGCGCACGCCGGCCTGGATTGGCACGATCATATTGACGTGGACCCGCGTTACTATCGCCCCAACGAAGTGAGCATACTTCTCGGCGATTCCAGTAAGGCGCGGAAAGCCTTCGGATGGGAACCGAAGGTGCGGTTCGCCGAACTGGTGAGGATCATGGTCGATGCGGATATCCGCATGCTGGAGACGAAAGACGAAAGCTCGAGGTAAGAGTTGACGCGCTCGCGCCGCGCGCGCTGTCGCTGATTCTTGCGCGGAACAGAATACAAGATCCGGAAAATCATGATCGACGTCAAGACCAAAAGGATCGTAGTCACAGGAGGGGCCGGTTTTCTGGGGCGCGCCGTAGTCTCGACTCTCGAACGCCGCGGATGCGAGACTGTTTTCGTTCCGCGCAAAAAAGAATACGACCTTACGGAACGCGCCAACATTCAACGGATGTTACGCGAGCTTCGCCCGGACATCATCGTGCACGCGGCGGGCACCGTGGGAGGAATCGGAGCGAACCGCGCGACGCCCGGCACGTTCTTCTACGAAAACGCCATCATGGGAATCGAATTGATCGAGCAGGCGCGGAGAGCCGGTCTCGAGAAACTCGTGATCGTCGGCACCGTGTGCGCGTATCCAAAATTCTCTCCCGTGCCTTTTCGCGAGGACGATCTGTGGAGCGGCTACCCAGAGGAAACGAACGCGGCGTACGGCATCGCCAAGAAATCGCTATTGGTGCAGGCGCAAGCGTATCGCCAGGAATTCGGATTCAACGCAATCTATCTGCTTCCGGTGAACCTCTACGGTCCCGGCGATAACTTTGACGAAAAATCTTCGCACGTGATCCCCGCTCTGATCCGGAAATTCCTGGAAGCGAACGAGCAGAAAAAGAATTCCGTGGTTGTCTGGGGCACCGGCACTGCGACGCGCGAATTTCTTTACGCGGAAGACGCGGCGGAAGGAATCGTGCTGGCCACGGAGAAATACGAAGGCGCGGAACCTGTGAACCTCGGTTCGGGCTCCGAGATCTCGGTTAAGGATCTTGTCCAGACCCTCGCTCACCTCACCGGCTTTGCTGGGCGGATCGAATGGGATTCCTCGAAACCGGATGGCCAGCCGCGCAGGCAATTGGACACTTCGCGCGCCGAGCGTGAGTTTGGATTTAAGGCCAAGTTTTCTTTTGAAGAGGGTCTGCGGAAAACGATTGAGTGGTACCGCACCATGCGCAGTTCCTGAAGCTGCGAAGTGAGTTCGTCTTTTATATTCGTCCGAGCGCGGGCATCTCGCCGCATTTTTGGCCTTTTCACTTGCGCGACCCGCGCCGGCGGCCGCGATTGCCCGCCCCACCGCGCCGAGTGTATATTGTCCGCTGCCTTGTATCTCAAGACCCGAGCCACTCCGACTGCCTTGAAGGAGGCAACCATGCGAAATAGCGTTCTGCTCCGAATCCTGTTCGTCGTCACACTTTTCTGCGTCGGTGCGGTGTACGCGCAAGACCGGCCTGTCCAAGATGTGAATCCCGATCGCCACCCGAATTTGGCCGAAGCGCAGCGCCTTTGCGTTCAGGCCTGGGACAAGCTCTCCGAAGCCCAACACGCCAACGATTGGGATATGCACAATCACGCGCAACATGCCAAGGAATTGCTCGATCAGGCGAGTCGCGAAATCGGTGAAGCCGCACGCGACGCAAACCATCCAGAACACGACCGCCACTAGAAGTTAAACCTTAGAACCCGCACGGTACCTGGACCTGTATCCACGCACGTGCGGGTGTGTGCGCGGAAAGCGCTGAACCATCCTCGAACGATTCTCGCCTCAAACGCCTATCCCTGCATTGTAACGAAGAAATTAGCGTACGTTTCCGAACGCACAACGCCGATCGTTTCCGGCCGAAGGACCCGGAGTTCGATGATACAATCGGTGCGGGCGTTCTCGTCCGACTGAGTTCGCTCGCCTCCCGATCGATAGCGCATCACGTCCGGTTCCGCGGACGCTAACGACCGA
>JBEKDK010000002.1:0-128305 GCA_050014395.1 Candidatus Acidiferrales bacterium
TGGCATCTACTGGCTGGTGGGCGCGCTGAAGACGCGCAGTACCGTCAGCCAAGAATCCGCCGCGTCGCGGTATGGGATCTTCGCTCTGGAGTTTCTTGGCTACGTATTGATCTTCAGCAACCTCGTAGGGAGAGGCGTTCTCGGTCACCTGGTTGTGCATCGGAATTACGCTCTTGAAATTACCGGCGTGGCATTCACGTGGATAGGCATCGCCATCGCTCTCTGGGCGCGCTGGTACCTGGGCCAGTATTGGAGCGCCAGAATCACTCTGAAAGAGAACCACAAGCTCATCCGCAGTGGGCCCCATGCTCATTTTCGCCATCCGATTTTACTCCGGCCTCGATCTCGCGGCGATCGGCGGAGTTTTGGTGGTTGACAAGTGGCGCTGCGTAGCGGGAGTCGCGTTGGTCGTCATCGGCTATTGGATCAAGGCGCGCAAAGAAGAATCGATGCTGGCCGCACAGTTCGGTGTGGCGTTCGACGAGCACCGCGGCCACACAGGATTCCTGATTCCCAAGCTCTGGTGAGAGACGTTCTCCGCGCGTCGGGATCGGCGAAGTTCGGTGCGGCGATGCATGTCCACCTTCCTGCACCAAATCGGCTGAATGATGTCACAAAACCATATTGACATCATCTTCCGTTGGGCATAAGCTGTCGCTATGCCTCGAATCCCTTTCACATTGAGAATTGACCGTGAAGAGCGTGTCGCTCTCGAGAACCTCAGTAAGATCGAAGGGCGCCCTATTAATCAGATCCTGAACGACGCCATCAAGCTTTACCTCAGCCGGCAAAGCCAGAAAGAAATCAGCTTGGAGGCTACCCTAGCGGGCCTAAAAGCATACCGAAAGAAGGACCCGGAACTTCGCCACGCCGTTGACGCCTTCGTCGAGGCCGAAGCCAAGTACGATGATCCACTCGAAGGGGAGCCGGTCGGCGAGCAGACGGTCCAGGAAGAACCTCAACCAATCGGGAACTCCCAACGCAAGCTGCGAGAGCTTCTAGGTGGCTAACTGGGACGAAGACAGTCCTCAGTTGCGCAAGAATCTCGCGCAGGTCCTCGACGAATTAATCAGTGCGGCGAGACGGCGCGACCTGCCGACGCTGGACGCAGCAAAACGCTGGCAAGAACTTGCCATGCGCGGCTTGGAGGTGCCCAACCTGCAGTTTGTCGGCGCGTTTCGCGGCGAACCAGGTCTCGAGTCTTACCGAGTTAGAGTCGGATCGAATCTGGGCGTGGAGCCGAGTGATGTGGCCGCGCAGTTGGCGGCCTTTGAAGAAACGCTCCAGCAGATCGTCGCCGAATTGGACGCAAAGCTGCCGGTTGGCCAGGAACTGGACGCTGATTCACTTGCGGCCGTAATCGATCTCTGTGCCTGGGCGCATTCCGAGTGGGTGCGAATCCATCCATTTGCAAACGGCAACGGCCGCGCTGCCCGCCTTTGGGCCAATAGCCTTGCAATGCGCTATGGCCTGCCGCCTTTCATCCGCTTGCGACCGAGACCCAACGCAGGTTACGCGCGGGCCGGCGCCAAGGCAATGCAGGGCGACTGGCTGCCCACGGTCACCGTCTTCCGCCAACTGCTCGACGAATTTCTAAACGAAGGCTGACCTACGCATCCAGTTCAGCCGTCGGCACAGCCTGGCATTTCTTCCGTATCTCAAATCGCCAAATTCACATTTGGAATAAGCCAAGCGCAGGGCCGCCGGCCTGCTAACAAAGTGATCTCAGCCTTGGCGTCGCGCGCGAAGATTTCCTTGGACCCGAGCATATTCATCCCTCACGTACAGTAGCCCCTTGCCCGCCCACAGATGAATCGCTGATCGTAACGCCGGCAGGTGGCCCCGCTCCCGACCTGAAAACGCCCGCCCCCGTACGGACGCCCGAAAACGATGTATCTTTCTTACCCATTCTATTCGAATACACCATAGAAACATATTGACACACTAGTACTACACGTGCTATACTGTCGCATGAATCGCAAGCGCATACTCTCGCCGCTGTGTTCCTACACCGGCCCACGCCGACGCACCCTTTTCTCGCGCCTCAAGTCACGCAAATGCGCGCCAATGGGCGCCCCCAACCCACGCATTTTCAATGAATTACAAAACGGTGTGCAACTCACTGAAAACAGGGAACAAAATGTCCTTTATTTTCAAACTCATGCGCACTCTTTTTCTGGAAGTCCCGTCCTATGAATATTTTAACAAGAACATACCGGGGTGGGGCACCCGCTGCAAATTGTCAACCTGTAATCGTCCGCGATCGCGGTTTCGGGGAGATAGACAGCCTATCTTTGCGGCGGGGCGTTCGCGGGAGGGCCCGGCGGCGATTGGCTCGGTGCGCCGGGAGTTGCGGGTGCGCCGGGGGGTTCTTCGCCACCCTCCGTGGGAGCGGTGTCCAGCGTATCCACTTTTACATTGTGGGTGGGGGCCAGCTGCTCGAGTGGGATGACGTTGGGGAAATCCTCGATGGGCTGGTTGGCGAGGGAGGCCTTCATGAACTGGAGCCAAATGGGGAGGGCGGCGACGGCTCCGGTTTCGCGCTTGCCGAGGGAGATTTGTTTATCGTCGTTGCCGACCCAGACGCCGGCGGTGAGTTGCGGGGTGAAGCCGATGAACCAAGCATCAGAGAAATTGTTGGTGGTGCCGGTTTTGCCGCCGGCGGGGCGGCCGAGGGCCAGCGCGGCTTGGCCGGTGCCCATTTTCACGACGTCTTCAAGCATGGCGACCATGGTGCGCGCGACATCGGGCGAGATGACGTCATGCACGGCGGGGGGATTCTGCTCGAGCAGCGCGCCATCGTAGGACGTAACTTTGCGAATCATGTGGGGATCAATGCGCACGCCGTCATCGGGGAAAACACTGAACGCGGAAGTGTGCTCAAGCAGATTCAGATCGGCCGCGCCCAGCGCGAGCGGCAGATACGGCGGCAGCGGACTGGTGATGCCAAATTTGCGGGCGAGATCGATCACGTTGGAGATGCCGACTTTTTCGAGCAGCTTCACGGCGGGAACGTTGCGGGAGCCTGCCAGGGCGCGGCGCAGGGTGATCAGCCCCTCGAATTTTTCGTCGTAATTGTGCGGGGCGTAGACCTGGCCGCCGCTCATGGTGGTGTAAGACGCGTCGAGAATCGTATCGAAGGGATCGTACCCGGCTTCGATCGCGGCGGAATAGACGTAAACCTTGAAGGAGCTGCCGACCTGGCGCTGCGCTTGGATGGCGCGATTGAATTTGGATTGCGTGAAATCGTAGCCGCCGACCATGGCTTTGATTTCGCCGGTGGGATTGTCAATGGCGAGCAGCGCGGCTTGCGGGCCGGGCTCTTGCTCGAGCGTGACTTTGGCGGTGCCGTCGGCGACGGATTCGATGCGCACCATGGCGAGATCGCCCGCTTTCAGCAGCGCGGCGGGGGATTTGCGACCGGTCCAGGCGAAATCGGCGGGGCCGAGCGTGGCGCGGTAGGGGCCGATCTTGATGACGGCGGCTTGCGAATCGACGGACATCACCAGGCCGTGCACGTAGGCCCCGGGGACTAGAGCGCCGCGCCAATCGTCGTCTTCGTAGTCCGTGAGCGTGCCGCGATTCTGGATGAAAATGTTGTCCAGGTGGCCGCGCCAGCCGTGGCGGCGATCGTAGGCGTGCAGGCCATCGCGCACGGCTTGATTGGCGGCGCGCTGCATGGCGACGTTCAGCGTGGTGTAAACGCGCAGGCCGCGCTCATCGACGGTTTCCGTGCCGTAGGTGCTTTCGAGATATTTGCGAATTTCCTCGACGAAATACGGAGCGAGATCGTCGCGCGGGATTTCGAGATTCAGGCCGAGCGGCGTGGCTTTGGCGGACGCGGCGGAGGAATCGGAAATCTTGCCCAGCGCGGCCATGCGGTCGAGGACCAAGTTGCGGCGATCCAGCGCGCGCTGCGGATGCAGCACGGGGGAATAATTGGGGCCGCGGATCAGTCCGGCGAGCAGCGCGGCTTCGGGAAGCGTGAGCTGGCCGACGGATTTGCCGAAATAATATTCGGAGGCAGCCTCAAAGCCGTAATTGCCGTGCGCCAGATAAATTTGATTGCAGTACATCGTGAGGATTTGCTGCTTGGTGTAGTGGCGCTCGATCTGAAGCGCGAGCAGCGTTTCCTGGATTTTGCGGCGGAAGCTGCGGTCGGCGCGATTTAGGAAGAGCGTGCCGGCGAGCTGCATGGTGAGGGTGCTGGCGCCTTCTTCGACGCGGCCGTGAATCAGATTCTTCCACGCGGCGCCGGCGACGCGGGTGAAATCGACGCCCCAGTGCTCCTCGAAGTGCTGATCCTCGGTGCTGAGGATGGCGTCTTTGAGGACCGGCGGGATTTGGTCGTAGGTGATGAGGATGCGACGCTGCAGCGCGAACGTGCCGATTAGCTGGCCGTCGTCGGCGTAGAGTTCGGTTACAACATTGGGCTGGTAATCCTCGAGCGCGTGGATTTCAGGAAGGTCGCTGGAATAAACGAAGAGCAGGCCCGCGATGGCACCGGCGCAGATCGCAAGGATCAGGAGAACGGCGAAGGTGAGACGCACGGCGAGTTTGCGGCCGCGCAGGCGAAGGGTGATCGGAGGGAGAGGATCCATCGAGGCCTATTCTAGCACTGCGATGCCTGCAGGCAGACGCTCCAGAGCTGTTGGCGAGACTTCCGCGCGATTGAAAAAATGGACAAATAGCGGCTTGAGGCGTATGGTCTCGGGACGCGTTAAGGCTACGCAAGGGTCAGGCGCATGCTTCTCACGACTATGTGACGTTCTCGAGAATATTTTGGGAACGCCGCAACTTTTGCGCGGCCCCGGGGTTGAGGTTAGAACGCGAATTGTCGGCCCTTGATGAGACAAAGGGGGTTGCCCGGTGAAACGCCCACTGCTCCCGCTCGCCGCCGTGATCGTTGCAGGGTTGGCCGGAGGCTGTGCGGGAGGTGGAGGCGGATCGGCGGGAAACACGCCGCCGACTCCCACTGTCGTGGTTACGCCGCAGACTGCGTCCGTCATTGCAGGCGCGTCGGCACAACTGACGGCCACGGTCACCGGCGTAGCAAATCCCACGTTGGTGTGGGACGTCAACGGCGTGGTGAATGGGAACAACGCGCTGGGGACGATCAGCTCCGCCTCGGGGCTGAGCGCCGTTTACACCGCGCCCGTACCACTTCCAACCCCGAACAATCCAGTGAAGATCGATGCGAGCATCGCGTCCGACACGTCAATTACCGGATTCGCGATGGAAACGCTGGCCAGCGCGGGACTCTCGCCGAATGCGGCGGATCGCTTTCTGGAGCAATCGACGTTTGGACCGACGCCTCAGCTCGTGACCAACGTTTCGGAGACGGGAGAGTCGGAGTTTTTATCGAGTCAACTGGCGATGCCGGCGACGACGTTTGCCGCGCCGGCGGATTCGGAAACGAATAATGGTCCGCTGCAGCAACGATATTTCGTGCAGTTCGCCACCGCGCCGGATCAATTGCGGCAACGCGTGGCGTTTGCGTTGGGGCAGATCTTCGTAATTTCCAGTTTGACGGACAACACGCCGCAGGAATTCACGCCCTATTTGAATGTTCTGGAGAACGACGCGTTCACGAATTACCGCCAGATAATGGAGGACGTGACGCTTTCGCCGGCCATGGGCATTTATCTGGACATGGTGAACAACGATAAGCCCACGGCGACAACGCATGCCGATGAAAACTACGCGCGCGAGTTGATGCAACTGTTCACAGTGGGCGAGGTGTTGATCAACAACGACGGCTCGGCACAACTTGACGGCAGCGGGAACACGATTCCGACGTACACCGAAACGCAGGTGGAAGCATTTGCGAGAGCCTATAACGGCTGGACCTATCCGACGATGCCTGGCGCGACTCTAGTCAAGCATAATCCCGCGTACTTCGACGGGCCGATGGCGCCGTTCGAGACGAATCACGACGAAGCCACAAAGCAGCTGCTGACATACACGGGCGCAGTGGGTGGCGGATTGCTGCCGGCGAATCAAACGGCGGAAGAAGACCTGGAGGGCGCGCTCGACAATATATTCAATCATCCGAATGTGCCGGCGTTCGTCTCGCTGCGATTGATACAACATTTGGTCACGAGCAATCCGAGTCCGGCATACGTCCAGCGCGTGGCGAATGTGTTCATCAACAATGGGTCGGGCGTGCGCGGCGACATGACAGCCGTGATCACGGCGATCCTGACGGATCCCGAGGCGCGGCAGAACGATGACCCAACCGTCGCAGAAAGCGCCAGCTTCGGACATTTGCAAGAGCCGATTCTTTACATCACGGGGCTGCTGCGAGAGTTCGGCGCAACGACGGATGGCTCAAATTTGACGGCGCAGGGAACGGCGATGGGCCAGACGGCGCTGACGCCGGGAAGCGTGTTCAATTTCTACGCGCCGACGTACGTGATTCCGGGAACGACTACGTTGGGGCCGGAATTCCAGATCTTGACGACGGCGACGTCGCTGGCTCGGGCCAATTTCGTTAACACTTTTGTGTTCGGCTCGCTGGGCACGGGGGCAACGGTGAGTTTCGCGAGCTACGGAACGGAAGCGTCAAACCCGACGGCGTTGCTTGCAACGCTGAACACGCTGATGTTGCACGGAACGATGTCCGCGACGATGCAGAGCAACATTCTGACGGCGATGCAGGCGGTGCCGGCCGGGGCCACGCAGGCGCTCACGCAGGCGCAGACGGCGATCTATCTGATCGCGACGTCTTCGGAATATCAGGTGCAGCACTAGATTCGGGCGGACAATCGCCGCGGGAGCGTGCGCATGTTTAAGAACAAGCCGACGCGCAGAGATTTCATGCGGATGGGCTGCTGCACGGCCGCGTCGTTCGGCCTGTCGGCGGCGCTGGGCAGACTGAACCTGATTCACGCCTTCGCGGCCGGCCCGGCGACGGAGTATCGCGCGCTGGTGTGCATTTTTCTATTCGGCGGCAACGACAGCAACAATCTGATTGTGCCGAACGACACCGCGGGCTATGCGAATTACGCCAAGATCCGGTCCAATCTGGCGCTCGCACAGAGTTCGCTATTGCCGATCGTTTCAAAAACGAATCAGGCGTCGGGACAAGTGGATTACGGATTGCACCCGGAACTCCCGAACTTGCAGGGCCTATTCGAGTCGGGCCAGCTTGCGTTCGTCGCGAACGTGGGAACGCTGGCGCAACCATTGACGCGGGCGCAATATTTGGCGGGTGGATCGGCGCTGCCGCTTCATCTTTTCTCGCACTCCGATCAGCAGGCGCAGTGGCAAACGGCGGAGTTCACGACAATCGGCAACGGCAGTACCGGGTGGGCGGGGCGGACGGCCGACAAGCTTCAATCGCTGAATGCGGGCGCGTCGTTTCCTCCGATTACGTCCGTGGCGGGCGGCGCCATACTTTGCTCGGGAGAACAGACACAACCGTACGCGTTGAGTCCCGGAACAATCCCTGGCCTTTCGGGGTATGCCGGCACGGCAGCCGAAAATGCGCGCCTGGTTGCGTTTCAACAATTGCTGCAACTGGATTCAGGGCTGTCGCTGGTTCAGGACTCGAGTTCGGTGATGACTCAAACGCTCGAGCAGAGCGCAACGCTGGCCTCCGCGATCACGAATCTGCCCGCGCTGCATACGGTATTCCCGGCGACATCGATCGGCGCCCAACTGAAGCAAGTGGCGCAGATCATTCAAGCACGGTCGTCGCTTGGCTTGCTGCGGCAGATTTTCTTCTGCTCGCTGGGCGGATTCGACACGCACAGCGGCCAACTGCCGATACAACAAACCTTGTTCTCGCAGCTCGATCCCGCACTGGCGGCATTCTACAATTCGACGGTCGAGCTGGGACTTCAACAGCAAGTTACGGCGTTCACGCTTTCCGATTTCAACCGCACGTATCAACCCGGAACGAATGCCGGAACGGACCATGCGTGGGGCGGAAACCACATAATTGTGGGCGGCGCGGTGCAGGGCGGCGACGTATTTGGTCAATTCCCGGAATTCGCGCTGGGCGGTCCGAACGACGTGAGCTCAAACGGGCGATGGATTCCGTCGACGTCTGTGGATCAATACGGCGCGACGCTGGCGACGTGGTTCGGCGTGGCTGCCACCGATCTTCCGTATATTTTCCCGAATTTGCCGAACTTCTCGGCACCTACGCTGAGTTTCATGGGATAAGGCGGGTTCTTGCTCGCTAGGATTTGCGGCTATGCGGATTGGCGGGAGCGGCGTCGGGCGAGGAACGCGAAGATCGTCACGCCTGCGGCCACGAGGACCATGGCGGCGTCCAGCAAAAGGACCGTGCGGCGGCTGAGCTGCACATTGGCGCCGAAGCAGCCGCAATCCAGCTCCGAACCCGATAGATAAGCGTGCAGATTGGCGGCGAAGAAGACTGCCGACATCGCGGTGGCAACCAGCCCGGCCCAGCGAACCCACAGACCCAGGATCAGCATCGCTCCCACGATCATCTCTGCCCACGGCAAAGTGCGTGCCACGAAGTTGACTCCCCACTGCGGCAGCATGTGGAAGTTGTCAACGGACATAGCGAAAATGATCCAACGCTGGCGCAGCTTGCCGTACGCGGCGTAAATCAGGATCGCGCCGATGATCAGGCGCCCGGCGAAATACGACCACCACAAAATGGATTTCGACGAGGGTTTCCGCGACGCGGCGGGCGGCGAAGTTGGATCAGTGGCCAAGCAAGTAATCCACGTACTGCTTCATGAGCGTATAGCTGACGCCGCCCGGTGGCAAGGCCTGAGTGGTGCCGTGGGCGGTGACGAAAATGCTGGGAGTCTGCTCGATGTTCTTCGCTTGCCCGGACGCCTGATCGGCGGCGACGGCGGCATCGAGCTGCACGGCATCCTGCTGATAGATGATCTGAACTTTTTTCATTTCGGCGGGGGAGAGAGCGGCCGCGACCGCAGCTTGGATATTCCCGGTGGCAACCCAATCGTCCTGCTTCGCGAACAGCGCTTGCTGGACCGGCTCGAATTGGCCCGCGGCGGCAGCGGCGTTGGCCCAGCGCGCGGCGTCGCGCGCGTATTTGTGCATGCTCAGCGGAAAATCGTGATAGACGAAATAGACTTTGCCCGTAGAAACGTAATTATCGATCAGCGGGCGAACGGTGCCCTGATAAAAATTGCGGCACGCGGGGCACTCATAATCGGCGTACTCGTCAATGCGAATCGGCGCGCTGGATGAACCGAGCGATTTCGCGGCCGACAGCGCTTGCGGCGTGAGGCGCGTCTGCTGTGGCGTGGCGGCTGCCGCGGCCAACGCGGCGCAGGCGAACAATCCCAAGATCAAATAGAAACGAACTTGCTTCACCACAACCTCCCTGGCAGTGCGCTGCGCGGAGAGCAGTGAGCGCGGCAACGTTGCGGCCCGATCGCCGGAACATTGTACTCGACTTTGCTCCGGAGACTCCACCCGCTAGCGGGGCAAAATGGCCGAAGCATTGTACTCGACGTGAGAGAAGACGCCCGGTTACCTTGTGGTCTGGATGCGACCAAGAGGTAAAGCGTAAGAAGCCGATAGGAACGCGGCGTTCCGGCGGGATATTGGCCGTTCCGCCGAGCCGGGAGCAGCATGCCGATAAAAGCATATCTTCTGCTGGCTTGGTTGGTGTTTCATTGTCTGTAAGCTGCACATAACAGGCATTATAATCACGAGCGAAATTATCTTGACAATACAACACTCAAGCTTTATCATGGTCAGGTTTGCGGGACGCTGCGGTCCTCGATTTTGGAGTGCGCAGACCTTCAGTAAGAGAAAAAGGTCGCCGGGGGCGATCCCGAACATTTACCCCGAGGAGTAATAACGATGAGCAAGATTATCGGCATCGACCTGGGCACTACCAATTCCGTTGTGGCCGTGATGCAAGGCGGCGAGCCTGTAGTGATCCCCAACCAGGAGGGCGGCCGCACCACGCCTTCGGTTGTGGGCATCACGAAGTCCGGCGAACGACTGGTCGGACAGGTGGCCAAGCGCCAGGCCGTGACCAATCCGGAAAACACGATCTATTCGATCAAGCGCTTTATGGGCCGGCGCTACGACGAAGTGTCGGACGAATTGAAGATGGTGGCCTACAAGGTGGTGGCGCAAAACGAACGCGTCGCTGTGATGGCTCATGGCAAGGAATACAGCCCGCCGGAAATCTCGGCGATGATTCTGCAAAAGCTGAAGGCCGCGGCGGAAGATTTTCTGGGCGAGAAGGTGACCGAGGCCGTGATCACGGTGCCGGCGTACTTCAACGACGCACAGCGCACGGCCACCAAGGACGCGGGGAAAATCGCGGGCCTGGAAGTGAAGCGCATCATCAACGAGCCCACGGCTGCGGCGCTGGCCTACGGACTCGACAAAAAGAAGGATGAAACGATCGCGGTGTACGACTTCGGCGGCGGCACGTTCGACATTTCGATCCTGGAAGTCGGCGAAGGCGTGATCGAAGTGAAGGCCACCAACGGCGACACGCACCTGGGCGGCGACAACCTCGACCAGCGCATCGTGGAGTGGCTGGTGGAAGAGTTCAAGAAGGATGAAGGCCTGGATCTGAAGGCCAAGGGCAACGAAATGGCGTTGCAGCGGCTGCGGGATTCCGCGGAGCGCGCCAAGGTCGAGCTTTCGACTGTGATCGAGACGGAGATCAATCTTCCGTTCATTACGGCGGACGCCACGGGTCCGAAGCATTTGGTGAAGAAACTGACGCGAGCGAAATTGGAATCGATGGTCGGGGATATCGTTCGCCGCTCGGTCGAGCCGTGCAAGCTGTGCATGAAGGATGCCGGCGTGGACGCGAGCAAGATCAACGAGGTCGTGTTGGTCGGCGGACAAACGCGCATGCCGATGATCCAGGCGCTGGTGAAGGAGCTCTTTGGACGTGAAGGTCACAAGGGCGTGAATCCGGATGAGGTGGTGGCGATCGGCGCGGCGATTCAGGGCGGAGTGCTGGGCGGCGAAGTGAAGGACATTTTGCTGCTGGACGTGACTCCGCTTTCACTCGGCGTTGAGACGCTGGGCGGCGTGATGACCGTGCTGATTCCGCGGAACACGACGATTCCGACGCGCAAGTCGGAAACGTTTTCAACCGCGGCGGACAACCAACCGTCGGTGGAAATCCACGTGCTGCAAGGCGAGCGCAAGATGGCGCCCGACAATCGCACGCTGGGCAAGTTCCACTTGATGGGGCTGCCGCCGGCTCCGCGCGGGCTGCCGCAAATCGAAGTGACGTTCGACATCGATGCCAACGGCATTCTGAACGTTTCGGCGAAAGACATGGCCACGCAGAAAGAGCAGAAGATCACGATCACTTCCTCGACCGGGCTTTCCAAGGAAGAGGCCGAGAAGATGCGGGCCGACGCCGAATCGCATGCCGAAGACGACAAGCGCAAACTGGCGGAGATCGAGGCGCGCAATCAGCTGGACAACCGCGTCTATCAGATGGAGAAGCTGCTGCTCGAGAACCGCGAGAAGTTGCCGGAAGGCGAAGTGAAGGCCGTGGAGACGGCGCTGGAAAAGGCGAAATCGGCGCTGGCTGGCGGCGGTCTTGAGTCCATCGAAGCGGCCAATAAGGAACTGGAAAGCGCGTCGCACAAGGTGGCTGAGGTGCTGTATCGCTCAGCACCGACACCGGGCGCGGGACCGGCGGGAGCGGGAGGCGCGAGCGGTGCGCCAGCGTCCGAGCCGAAGAAACACGGCGAAGGCGAAGTGATCGACGCCGAGTACGTGGACGTCGACGAGTCGAAGAAACCGAATTAATCAACCGAACTTTCGCGAGGGCTCTCGCCGCAAACGGGAGTTCTCGCGGAACAGTTTTGCAAGCGATTGGAACCCTGAAAAAAGCTTTGTCAGGAGACGACAGGTTGAGCGCAACAGAGGGGATCCGCCGGACGGGGCCGCCGCAAGCGGTGCAGAAGCTGCGCGAGAATTATTACGTGGTGCAGATCGGGCTGAACGAAGTTCCCGGCGCAGATTGGAAACGGCTGTTTTACGAGACACAACTGGCACCGCCGGCGGATTTTCATCCGCGATCGGTGGAAATGAGCGGGCAGACGCTGAAGTTTCGCTCCGATGGGGCGAGCGTGGAAGCGAAGATCGGCTGGGTGGACCGCTGGATCGCGCGGGCCAATGAAAAGGAAGCGTCAATGGGCGCGCGCCTGGATGAAGAGCGCCGCCGGCGGCGCGAAGAGCACGGCAAGGAACGGCAAGAGCTTTCGGAGTGGACAGCGCGCTGGGCCAAGCTTTAGAGCGCAGTCCGCCGGAAGCGGAAGATTCACACGAACGCAACTCGATGCCGCCAACAGCCAAACAGGATTACTACGAGACTCTGGGCGTTTCGCGCAAGGCGACGCAGAAGGAGATCCGCGCTGTCTATCGCAAACTGGCCCGCAAGTATCACCCCGATTTGAATCCCGGCGATAAATCCTCCGAAGAAAAATTTAAGCAGGTGCAGGAAGCGTACGACACTCTTTCGGACGCGAAAAAGCGCCAGGCGTACGACCAGTTTGGATTCGAAACTTCGGGCGGCGGCGCGACTCCGCCGGAGGGCGTGCCTTCGGACGTGCATTTCGATTTCGGCGGATTCGATTTCGGCGGGGGCGGCGCGGGCGGCGGCGCGAGTTTTCGCGATCTGTTCAGCCAAGTGTTTCGCGGCGGCGGCGCCGGCGTGCACGCGCAGATGGAGCAGGAGCCGGGCACCGACCTGGAATACCAGGTGGACATCGGTTTCTGGGAAGCGATGCGCGGCACGGTGCGCAAGCTGACGGTGGCGCGTTTGGAGACTTGCCCGACATGCCACGGCACGGGAGCCGTGGGCCAGCCGCAGGTGTGCTCGGTGTGCGGCGGGACGGGGCAGGTGACGCAGACATCGGGCAAGATGCGATTCAATTTGACGTGCACGCGCTGCGGCGGCAGCGGACGCATTCCCACAATTTGCCGGGTGTGCGGCGGCGAAGGAAGGGTGCGCCGCGCGGACACGATCGACGTGCGCATTCCGGCGGGCGTGTCGACAGGATCGAGAGTGCGCGTCGCCGGGCGCGGAAACGCGGGCACAGGCGGCGCGCCGGCGGGCGATCTGTACATCATTACCGACGTGCAGGCGCACCCGTATTTCGACCGGCGCGGCGACGATTTATACACCGTGGTGCCGATCACGGTGAGCGAGGCTTCGCTGGGCACGAAGATCGAAGTGCCGACGCTGGACGGGCGCTCGCTCCTGCGGATTCCGCCGGGGACGAACAGCGGACAGAAATTACGATTACGGGAAAAAGGCGTGCCGAGCGCGCGCGGATCCGGAAAACGCGGCGACCTTTACGTGGAGCTGAACGTGGTGGTGCCGAAGCCGGTGGACGAGCGCGTGCGAAATTTGCTGAAGGAACTGGCGAAGCTCGATCCGGAAGACCCGCGGCGCGATCTATTCGCGCGCGCGCAGGCTTGAGGCGTGGCGATGGCCAAGACCGCAACAACGAAAAAAAAGAAGGCGCGCGCCGGGTACATGATTTCGGCGGTCGCGGATCTGTACAAGCTGCATCCGCAAACCCTGCGGCTATACGAACGCGTCGGACTGCTAAAACCTTCGCGCTCGCAGGGGAATACGCGGCTTTATACGGACACGGATCTGGAACGCCTGGAAGTGATCCTGACGCTGACGCGCGAAATGGGCGTGAATTTGGCGGGGATTGAAGTGGTGCTGAACATGCGCGAAAAAATGGCCGAGATGCAGCGGCAGATGGAAACGTTCGCGACGTTCGTGCAGCAGGAGTTGGCGCGCGGGATGCGAACGGTGACGCAGCCGGCGGCGCGCTCGGCGCTGGTGCGCGTACCGCCGCCGAAGGTGATTCGCGTGCAGCGGCTAGGCAACGAGAAAACCGCCAAAGAGATCGTCTGACGCATCGCACAGAATTCTATCGCATCCAACTATTTGGAAGGGAGTAAGAGATGCATATCGCGTATCTCGTGATTTCAATTTTGCTGGCGCTATTTCTGGCATTATCCGGCTTGATGAAAATTCGCCGAAATCCACAATCGGTGCAGATAACCCACGTGACCATAGGCGTGCCGTTGCAATATTTTCCGCTGCTGGCTAGTTGTGAGTTCGCCGGCGCGCTGGGCTTGCTGGCTGGAGTTTGGCGGCCGTGGCTCGGAATTGCGGCGGGGATCGGGCTGGTGGCTTATTTCGTGGGCGCGATTGTGGCGCATTTGCGCGTGGGCGATTTCAAGGGCGTCGGGCCTGCAGTGTTCATGCTGGCGCTGGTGGCGGCAGCGCTCGCGTTGCGAATACTGACGCAGGCGACGGGAATCTAAATTCTAGAGATCAATGGCCACGACTTCGTGGTCGCGGATCGACGGCACGGTGACGGTGATATTGGCGCCGTGATTCTGGACCTGCGGATTCTCTTTTCCCACTAACAGATGGATATTTTTCGCCGACGCGCCTTCGGGCATGCGTATGTTTATGGTTTGCGCGCCGATGGGCACGAAATCGCGGAAGGGGCCTTTCATCGTCATCGGATTCGAGAGATTTACGAGATGAATGACGATCGAATCGCGATTGCGCCACGCGGTTACGTCGAGAACGCCTGTGCCAGTGACTTCGACCGTTGGCGGCTCGTTTGTGGCCCACTCGATCGTGTTGCGAAGAATTTTGAAGTGATCCACGGCGAGGACTTCCCAGAATGTGCGGTCGATATCCCACGGAAAATACGCGACGCGGCCGCCGGACGGCGTTTCGCGCAGATACACGCCTGCGATATTGGTGCTGGCAACGCGCGGATAAACTTTCTCCATCGGGAGATCGGGATAGCTGGGGATGAGCGTAAGCGGAGGCGGCGCGAACTGAGCGCGGGGCTCGACTTCGACGCGCCACACGCCGTTGATCATGCGCGGGGCGTCTTCCAAACCATTGAATAGCGGATTGCCATGCGCGGCGTCATGCTCGAGACGCATGTAGGAATTTTGCATGGGGCCTTCGTCGCGGCCGCTCCAGGCCACACCAAAGAGATCGGCGAGGCCGAAATCCTTTCGGCGCGCGCCCCATTCATCGTAGAGACTGGTTTCGTAGGTGGCGATCACGCTGCCGCCGCGCGCGACGAACGCGCGGAGTGCGTCGCACTGCGCGTCGCTGAGCGCGGCGATGTTCGGCAGGATCAGCGTCTTGAATGCGGCGAGATGCGCGGCGTCGAGCAGGCGATCGTGGACCATCTCGAACGGAATGCGCGCTTCGATCAGGGCTTGATACCAGCCGAGGGTGTAATCTTCGACGCGCGCGCCGGCTTGAGCGCCGCCGTAAAACCACGCTGTTTGCTGCGAGTAGACCAGGCCGACGCGGGCGAGCGGCGTTTCGTGCTGCATGTATGCGCCGGTGCTTTCGTGCCATTTGTAAATATCTTCGACGACGGGCAGCCAGCGCGGATCGTGGAGCACGCCGCTGAATTTGCTGAACCAGGGACGCATGCCGTTGGCGATTCCATCGAGAACCCAAATGCGAATTTCCGCGCCGTTTTGAACGCTGTCCTTCCAGCGCTCGGGTTCTTCCAAGCCGACGCTGAATAGTCCGGCGACGGGCTTGGGGCCGAGCGCGGCGCGAAATTCCTTGGCGCTTTTGCCCGCGGCCCACGGCGGCATCAGACCGTGGCGCGCTTGGCGATCGGCGGCCAGCATCGTGGCGCGCTCGCCGATGGTTTTCATGTCGAGCGAACTGAGCGCGCCGCCGCCGGTGTTTGGGATGACGCGCGAATCGGGATTGATTTTGCGGACCGCGGCTTCCCACACTCCCCAAAGATCGAATAGGCGCTGCTGGCGCCAAAGAATGTGGGCGCGGCGCGCGGGATCCTGGGGATTATCGGTGCGCGGGAGATCGAAACCGGAAGCGGCTTTGAAATTTTCGCGGCAATGCACGCAGAAGCATGGGCCGGAGCCATCCCAGCGATTGATGAAAATGCCGTCAACGTGGTAGCGCGACATGATTTCTTCGTGCACGGCGGTCATGAACTCAAAATTGTAGGGGCCGAGGCCGCAGGTGACCCACATCTCGGGGGAAGCCCAGTGGCGGCGCGGATTGCCTTGCGCATCGACAGCGATCCAATCGGGATGCGCAGCCCGCAAGTCGTCGTACGTGGCGTGGGGATCGGTGCGCACCAGGACGGCCATGCTCTGCTGGCGGCAACCGGAAACCAGATCGCCGAGGACGTCGCGATCGCCGAGCCACGCGCTGCGGTGATGAAATGGAATTTGCGTGGGGTAATACGCGACGCAGCCGCCTCCGCTGATGCAGGCGGCGTCAGAGCGCGTGCGGTAGAAATAGTCGAGCCAGAACGCCAGATCGTATTTGCCGGGATCGTCTTCGACGAGGGTGAGCTGCGCCCAGCGCGAGGTTTTGGCGAGCCACGAGGGCGCTGCGGGGAGTGCCTGGGCGACGGCGGCGTCCGTCGAGGCGAGCGGGCGCGGCGCGAAGGAAGAGAGGGCAGCGACGGCCCCGGCGGCGGTAGTCGTTTTCAAGAATTGTCTGCGCGAAACTGGCGGCGTTTTCATGCGGGACTCCGGGGCGCTTCGATCGAGCTGCTGAAGCCGCGGGAAGAATATATGACGCGGAGCGCTTTCCACAATGCGCGCGAGTATCCACAGGGCTGCGTCTTGCGCGCTTCTTGCGCCGTGCAGCGGCCGCGCCTATGCTGTCGATATGGCCGATGCGAATTGCAAACTGTGCGGCGGGAGCGGGTGGAAGACCGTCGAGCGCGTCGCGGCGGACGAAGAGGCGCGGCGCGTAGCCGTCAAGAACGGCTCGGGTGCGGCTGCGGCGCACTCGCGCTTGGTGTGGGCCGTGCCGTGCGATTGCGCAGACGGCGACCGCGCAACGCGCGTGATGGAGCGGGCGCGAATTCCGCTGCGCTATCAGGATTGCGATTTCGAGAATTTCGATACGGATTGGCCGTCGCTGCAGTACGACAACATGCCGGAAGCGAAGGCTTGGAACCGGAGTCTCGAACAGGCGCGCCTGGTGGTAGCGACGTTCGCGCGCGAATATCCCGCGGGGGATCAAGCCGGCATCTTGCTGATGGGGCCGTGCGGCGTGGGGAAAACTCATTTGGCAGTTGCGGCGCTGCGGCATTTGGTGCTGCGCGGGCACATCGGACTTTTTTACGATTACCGCGAACTGCTGAAAGAAATTCAGGGAAGCTACAATACCGCGAGCCAATCGACGGAACTTGGCGTGCTCGAGCCGGTGCTGACCGCAGAAGTGCTGGTGCTTGACGATACGGGGGCCAGCACGCCTTCACCGTGGGCGCTCGAAACGCTGGGACACATTCTGAATACGCGGTACAACCAGCATCGCGTGACGCTGCTGACGACCAATTACCTGGACGATCCGGCGCAGATGGCGGCTCCGGTGCGGCGCCGATCGGGCGCGGCGGCGGGCGCAGCAAGCATGACGGAAGAAACACTGGCCGATCGGCTGGGGACGCGCATCCGCTCGCGGCTGTACGAAATGTGCCGCACGATCGAGATCGTCGCGCCGGATTTTCGGCAAGCGAAATTCGCCGCGGGGCGCGCTCGCTCGTAAAATCCTTCGCGAATTGTGAATTTCGTGTTATGGCTGCCACTTTTTCCTGCCGATTGAATCTAATTTAGGTTTTGCACTTGAAATGACCTGGTCCGCGAGCGCTGAGCGGCTTTGATTGGCGCGGCGGCTGCGGTAGAATTCCAAAATTCGTTTCTGCGGCGTACCGTGCGGCATGCTGGAGCGAATTCGTCAGCAAGAGATCGGAGGAATCGCCCAAGCTCGAGCGCAAGACTTGAATGGCACAGATTTTTCATCGCAGCACCAACACGATTTCCCGCCTCACGATCTATTTGAGCGTCGTGCTCGTGGGCGTGCTGTTCATGGTGAGCGATCGCATCGAGCGCTCAAGCTACATCACCTCCGCAAACGTGGTCATCGAACAGCCAATTCCCTTCAGCCATAAGCATCACGTCGCCGACGACGGCATCGATTGCCGCTACTGCCACACGGGCGTAGAAACTTCCGCTTTCGCCGGCCTGCCTCCGACCAAGACCTGCATGAATTGCCATTCGCTGCTGTTTGCCGATAGCCCGTTTCTGGCGCCGGTGCGCGATAGCTTTCGCACCGGGAAGCCCATCGAGTGGAATCGCGTGCACAAACTGGATCAATTCGCATATTTCGATCACAGCATCCACATCGCGAAAGGCATTGGGTGCGCCACGTGCCACGGAGCGGTGGACCAGATGCCGCTGGTGCGCCAGGTGGCGTCGCTGCAGATGGAATGGTGCATCGATTGCCACCGTCAGCCGGAAAAATATCTGCGGCCGAAAGATCAGGTGTTCAACATGAATTACAAGGCGCCGTCGGATCAGATCGCGCTGGGATTGCAATTGAAGCAGGAATATCACATCCGCGACGCGCGGGATTTGACGAGCTGCTCGACGTGCCATCGGTGAAAACGTGAACTGCAAAGACCAAAAACCGATACAGATTGCCGCTGCACCGCTGAATCTGGCCGGTGTGCGCGCGAAGTTGGCGGGAAAAACTGGGCGGCAATACTGGCGCAGCCTGGAGGAACTCTCCGGCGATCCACGATTTGAGGAAATGCTGCATCGTGAATTTCCGCGGCATGCGTCGGAATTGCCGGCCGGCGTTGACCGGCGAAGATTCTTGCAATTGATGGGGGCGTCGCTGGCGCTGGCGGGGTTGACGGGCTGCGGCGCGGGCTCGGACGAAAAAATCGTTCCCTACGTTGCGCAGCCGGAGAATTTGGTGCCGGGCGTTCCGCAGTTTTACGCGACGACGATGCCGCTGGCGGGATCGGCGATCGGGCTGCTGGTGGAATCGCACGAAGGGCGACCGACGAAAGTTGAGGGGAATCCGAAGCACCCGGCTAGCTTGGGGGCGACGGACGTGTTCGCGCAGGCGTCCGTGCTGGAGCTTTACGATCCCGATCGCTCGCAGGTGCTGACGTACATGGGCGACATCCGGCCGTGGGCGTCGCTGCTGGACGCGATCGAAGCCGCGCTGGCAGAACAAAAGCAGAGCCGCGGCGCTGGATTGCGATTCCTGAGCGGGACCGTGATCTCTCCCACGTTGGCCGATCAGATGGAATCGCTGATGGCGGCGTATCCCGCGGCGAAGTGGCATCAATGGGAATCGGCGGGGCGCGATTCGGCTCGCGCGGGCGCACAAGTGGCTTTCGGGCACGCGGTGAATACGTATTACAGCCCGGAGAAAGCGGACGTGATTGTTTCGCTGGACGCGGATTTCCTAGGGAGCGGGCCCGGTTGGCTGCGCTACACGCGCGAATTTTCGCGGCGGCGCGTGCCGGATGCGCCGGGCGGGATGACGCGGCTTTACGCCATCGAATCCATGCCGACCTCAACCGGAGCGATGGCGGATCATCGCGTGCCGCTGCGGCCGAGCCAAGTGCGGAATTTCGCTTTTGCGCTTGCGGCCAAGCTGGGAATTGGCGGCGCGCGGCCTGGCGATTCTGGCGCGTCCGACGAATTGATCGCCGCCATCGCGCGCGATCTGCAAAAACATCGCGGCGCAAGTTTGGTGATCGCAGGCGATCAGCAGCCAGCGGAAGTCCACGCCGTGGCGCACGCGATCAATCATGCCCTCGGCGCGGTAGGCACGACAGTTTTTTACACCGAGCCGATTGAAGCGCGGCCGATGGATCAGGCCGCCTCGCTGAAGAATCTGGCAACGGATCTGGATGCAGGACGCGTGCAAACGCTCGTGATTCTGGACTGCAACCCGGTGTACGACGCGCCGGCCGATTTGGCGTTCGGTGAAAAATTGCTGAAAGCTGGGCGAAGAATTCACTTGGGCGCGTACCCCGACGAAACTTCCGAGCTGTGCCAATGGCACGTGCCGATGGCGCATTACCTGGAATCGTGGAGCGATGCGCGCGCGTTCGACGGCACGGCCAGCATCATTCAGCCGCTGATCGCGCCGCTGTACACCGGGAAATCGGCGCACGAATTGATCGCCGCATTCGCGAATGACACGGAGACGGATGGTTACGGAATTGTGCGGCGCTACTGGAAGAAACAACTCGGCGCGGGGGATTTCGAGACCGCGTGGCGGCGCGCGCTGAACGACGGCGTGATCGAGAATACGCGCCTGCCGCTGATCGAGCCCGCGCTGCAACTGAGCGCACTTGCGAGCGCGGCCGCGGCTACATCTGCGACACCGAGCGATGCCGACAGCAATTACGAAATCGCGTTCCGCGCGGACCCGGCGGTGTTCGATGGGCGCTTTGCGAATAACGCGTGGCTGGAAGAATTGCCGAAGCCCATCACGCGGCTGACGTGGGACAACGCCGCGATGGTGAGTCCGGCGACGGCGGAGAAGTTGGGCTTGACGTATACGATCGCCACGACCGGCGGCGAGCACGGACAAATCCAAGTGGACATGGCGGAAGTGGAATTTGAAGGACGCACGCTGACCGCGGCGACATGGATTCTGCCGGGATTGCCGGATGGATTGGTGGTGCTGCATCTGGGCTACGGCAGGACGAATGCCGGCAAAGTGGGAAGCGGCCTGGGTTTCGACGCGGGCAAATTGCGGACATCGGGCGCGCCGTGGGGCGCGGCGGGCGCGCGCGTGCGAAAACTCGCGGGGCAAACCTTCCCGCTCGCGTGCGTGCAGTTCCACTCCAACATGGAAGGACGCGACATGGTGCGCGCGGCGACGCTGGATGAATATCGCGCGCATCCGACGTTCGCGCGCGACGCGTCAAACGAGCCGTCGCCGGGCCTGACGCTTTATCCCAATGAACATCCGTACAACGCGAATGCCTGGGCGCTTTCGATCGATCTGAATCGCTGCGTGGGCTGCAATGCGTGCGTGGTGGCCTGCCAATCGGAAAACAATATTCCGGTGGTGGGCAAGGAACAGGTGATGGGCGGGCGGGAGATGCACTGGATTCGCATCGACCGTTATTACGCGGGCGAGTCGGCGGCGCAACAACTGACGAACCCCGAAACTTTCTTCCAGCCCGTGCCGTGCATGCAGTGCGAAGACGCGCCGTGCGAGGTGGTGTGTCCGGTGGGCGCTACTAACCACAGCTCCGAAGGGCTGAACGACATGGTTTACAACCGGTGCGTGGGGACGCGCTACTGCTCAAACAATTGCCCGTACAAGGTGCGGCGATTCAATTTCCTGGCCTACGCGGATTACGACACGCCGGCGCTGAAGATGCAGCGCAATCCGGAAGTGACGGTGCGCAGCCGCGGCGTGATGGAGAAATGCACGTATTGCATTCAGCGGATCACTAAGGGACGCATCGCGGCGGATAAAGAAGATCGCCAGGTGCGCGACGGCGAGATCGTGACGGCTTGCCAACAGGCATGCCCGGCTGAAGCCATCATCTTTGGAAATAAAAACGATCCGGCCAGCCGCGTGGCGCGGCTGAAGGCCGATCCGCGAAATTACGGTTTACTGGCGGAACTGAATGTGCGGCCGCGCACCACGTATCTTGCGGCGGTGCGCAATCCGAATCCTGACCTCGAAAACGGAGGCGGCCATGGCGCATGACGCGCCCGACACGCCGGGCACGGAAACGCCCGCGGTGCGACGCCGCTCGCCGGTGATCCAGCCGGGATACACGTTTGCGTCGGTGACGGACAAGATCGGATCGATCGTATTAACACAACGATTCGGCGCCGGCTGGTGGGCGGGATTCCTGCTGGCGTTCGCGCTGGTGCTGATGCTGCTCTACGCGGTGAGTTATCTGCTGATCAAAGGCGTCGGGATATGGGGCATCAACATTCCGGTTGGCTGGGGATTTGCGATCGTGAATTTCGTGTGGTGGATCGGAATCGGCCACGCGGGGACGCTGATCTCCGCGATCTTGCTGCTGCTGAATCAAAGCTGGCGCACCTCGATCAATCGCTTCGCGGAAGCCATGACGCTGTTCGCGGTGGCCTGCGCCGGAATGTTTCCGCTGCTGCACATGGGCCGGCCGTGGTTCGGGTATTGGCTGGTGCCGTATCCCAACGTGATGGGAATCTGGCCGCAGTTCCGCAGCCCGCTGGTGTGGGATGTTTTTGCGGTTTCCACCTACGCGACGGTTTCGCTGATGTTCTGGTTCATCGGATTGATTCCGGACCTGGCGACGCTGCGCGATAGGGCGACCAAGCGCGCGCACAAGATCGTGTACGGAATTTTGGCGATGGGCTGGCGCGGCTCGGCGACGCACTGGTACCGCTACGAGACGGCATATCTGCTTCTGGCGGGCTTGGCGACGCCATTGGTGGTTTCGGTGCACTCGGTGGTGAGCTTCGATTTTTCCGTGGCCATCATTCCCGGCTGGCATACCACGATTTTTCCGCCGTACTTTGTGGCCGGGGCAATTTATTCTGGCTTCGCGATGGTGCTGACGCTGGCGATTCCCTTGCGCGCCGCGTATCACCTGGAAGATTTCATCACCATGCGGCATCTGGAAAATATGGCCATGGTGATGCTGAGCACCGGTCTGATCGTGGGCTACGGCTACGTGTTCGAGTTTTTCACGTCGTGGTACAGCGACGATCCGTACGAGATGTTCGTCGCGTTGAACCGCGCGTGGGGGCCATACAAGTATTATTACTGGGCGCTGATTTTCTGCAACATCCTGGCGCCGCAACTGCTTTGGATTTCGCGCGTGCGGCGCAACGTGAAGGCGCTATTCGGGCTGGCGCTGATCATCAACGTTGGCATGTGGCTGGAGCGGTTCATCATTGTGGTGACCAGCCTGCACCGCGATTTTTTGACGTCGTCGTGGGGCATGTACGCGCCGACGCGGTGGGATTGGGCCATCTTCATCGGAACGATCGGGCTGTTTGTGGCGCTGCTATTTTTGTTCATTCGATTCTTGCCGATGATTTCCATTTTCGAAATGCGCGAGCTGGTGGAAGAAACCAGCCCGAAAGCGGCGGGTGACTGATGGCGCGGCGTCACCGCGTTTACGGATTGCTGGCGGAGTTCGAGAAGCCAGAGCAGCTAATGGCCGCGGCGCATCGCGCTCGCGAAGCCGGCTATCGGCGGATGGACGCGTACACGCCGTTTCCCGTCGAAGGCCTCGCAGAAGCGTTGGGGCGCCGTTACACGCACGTGCCGTTGATCACGCTGATTGGCGGCTTGGTGGGCGGCTCGAGCGGATTCGCGCTGCAATATTGGGTGTCGAAGACGGCGTATCCGATCAACGTCGGCGGGCGGCCATTCAATAGCTGGCCGGCATTTATTCCCGTGACGTTCGAGATGACGATTTTGTTTGCTGCGCTTTCCGCGGTGCTGGGAATGCTCGCGCTGAATGGCTTGCCGATGCCGCACCACCCGCTGTTCAACGAGCCGCGGTTTGCGCTGGCCTCACGCGATCGATTCTTTTTGTGCGTGGAAGCGCGCGATCGGCGCTTCGATCGCGCCGAGACGCGGCACTTCCTGGAGAGCCTGACGGCGCGCGCGGTGATGGAGGTCGAGAACCTGTGAGCGTCCGCCGCATGCCTGTTCGCTTGATCGGCGCGATGGCCGCGCTGGCATTCGCACTGGGGTGCCAGCAGCAGATGGCGGTGCAGCCGAGCTACAAGCCACTATCGGCGAGCGATTATTTCGTTGACGGGCAAACGGCGCGGCAGCCGGTGGACGGCACGCTGCCGCAAGGGCGCGCAGAATTCGATCCTCTCTACGTGGCGAGCGACTCGATGACGTTTCCGCTGCCGCTGACGGCGGATCTGGTGACGCGCGGACAGCAGCGCTACGGAATTTTCTGCACTCCGTGCCACGGGCAGATCGGCGACGGCAACGGCTTCGTTACGACGCGCGGTTTTCTGCGGCCGCCGACGTTTCACAGCGATCACTTGCGCAACGCGCCGGTGGGGCATTTCTTCGACGTGATCACCAACGGCTTCGGCACCGCGGGGATCAGCCCAGCGTGCCCGGGATTCGCCGCGCAGATTTCGCCGCGCGACCGTTGGGCGATCATCGCCTATGTTCGCGCGCTGCAATTGAGCCAGAACGTTCCGGCCGCGCAGCTCACACCGGACCAACGCGCGCAAATCGGCGAAGGAGGCGCACCGCGATGACGGCGAGTGCTCCTTCTTATGCGGCGCCGGAGAGTTTGGCGCGCTGGCAATCGCGGGCGTTGCTGGTGGGCGTGGTGGCGCTGGTGATATCCGCCGCGGGTGGATACGCGAATCCGACGCAATTTTTCCGCTCATACTTGATCGGCTTTTTCTTCTGGCTGGGGATCGCGCTGGGAAGTCTTGCGCTGCTGATGCTGCAACATCTTACGGGCGGCGATTGGGGAATGATGATTCGGCGGCCGCTGGAAAGCGCTACGCGCACGCTGCCGTTGATGTTGCTGCTCTTCGTTCCTCTGGCCTGGGGCATGCGCCGGGTGTATGGGTGGACCGCGCCGGGGACAATTCTGCCTCCGCACAAAGCGATTTATTTGACGATTCCATTCTTCCTCGCGCGCGCGGCGATTTATTTCGCGGTGTGGATCGTTCTGGAATCGCTGCTGAATCGCTGGTCGCATCAGCAAGACGAAAATAGCGGCGGTGGCTTCCAGCGGAAGCTGACGATTCTTTCGGGGCCGGGACTGATTTTGTATGGCCTGACAATTTCGTTCGCCGCGGTGGATTGGATTATGTCGCTCGATCCATCATGGTATTCGAGCATTTTCGGGATGCTGATTATCGGCGGACAACTGGTGTCGGCGATGGCGATGATGATCATCGCGCTGACGGTGCTGAATCGCGAAGAACCGATGGCCAGCGTGTATCAATCGCGGCACTTCCACGATCTGGGAAAGTTGCAGTTCGCGTTCGTGATGATTTGGGCGTACGTTTCGGTGTCGCAGTTGATCATCATTTGGTCCGGCAATTTGCCGCAAGAGATTTCCTGGTACATGGCGCGTATCGTGGGCGAATGGCGCTGGGTGGGATTGTTCCTGGTGATCGCGCACTTCGCGCTGCCGTTCGGCCTGTTGCTTTCGCGGGATTTGAAGCGCCGGCCGGGGCGGCTGGTTTGGATCGCGGGACTTCTGCTGGTGGCGCGGCTGGTGGACGTTTACTGGCTGACCGCGCCCGAATTCTGGCCCGGCGGGATTCACCTGCACTGGATGGACGTGCTGGTGCCCATCGGCATCGGCGGAATTTGGATTTCGTTTTTCGTGCGGCAGTTGCGGAAATGGCCGCTGCTGCCGATTGGCGATCGCGGATTGGCTGCCGCGATGAAGCGAGAATCCCATGCCTGAACACGAGCCGCACGACACCACGCGCGCGCAAACGAAGGAGCCGGTGAATCCGACGGTCTCATTCGAGACCGAAGACGTTCACGTTAGCGGCGTGCAGCGCGTCGGGCTGACGCTGGCCCTCGTCGTGATCGTCGTGTTGTTCGTCTCCTGGGGCGTCTCGCACTATCTGATGCGCGAGCAGCCGATCGGAACGCCGGAGCGCGCGCAAGGCGTGACGACCGGCGGGCGTCATTTGCCGCCGGCGCCGCGCATGCAATTGATTCCCGGCGATTCGACGCCGCCGCCGGAGCAGCAACGCCAGTTCCAAGCGGCGGCCGGGGCGGAATTGAATAGTTACGGCTGGGTGGACGCGCAGCAAAGCGTCGCGCACATTCCGATCGGCGACGCGATGCAGCTGCTGGTGAAGAATGGATTGCCACAAGCCGCGGCGAAAACCGCAAAGCAGAGCAAGCCGCAAGCACTCGCGGCGAACGGAAAGAAGGGCAAATGAAGGCCGGGGTAGTGGGCGTGGCGCGATTCGCGCGCGCCGGAAGAATAATCGGAATGCTGGCGCTGGCCGGTCTGTGCGCATTCGGCTCGCTGCGCGCGCAAGGAATGTTCAACGGCGGAAACCCGCCGGCCATCGGTACGCCATCGAACAACATGCCGCCGCAACTGGCGGGCGTGGATTTTCTGCCGCCATTCGGCGCGAAGCTGCCGCTGGATGCGCAGTTCCGTGACGACACAGGCCGCGATGTCCGCTTGGGCGATTACTTCGGCTCAAAGCCGGTGATCTTGACGTTCGGCTATTACCAGTGCCCGATGCTGTGCACCGAGGTGCAGCGCGGCATCGCCAGCGTGCTGAAGGTGGTGAAGTTCCAGCCGGGGCGCGATTTTCAAGTGGTGTTCATCAGCTTCAATCCGAATGAAACTCCGGAGATGGCGGCGGGCAAGAAGAAATCCACACTCGACTATTACCATCACCCGGGCACCGACGACGGCTGGCATTTTCTGGTGGGCGACGATGCCAACGTGCGCAAAGTGGCGCAGGCCGCGGGATTCAAGTACGTCTACGATCCGAAGACGGGCCTCTACTCCCACGCCACGGGAATTCTGGTGCTGACGCCCGAAGGGAAAATTTCGCGCGTGTTTTACGGCATCGAATATCCGCCGCGTTACGTGGAGCTGGGCCTGGTGGAATCGTCGGAAGGAAAAATCGGCAGCGTCGGGGACCATCTGCTGCTGTTCTGCTGCGAGTACGATCCTTCCACCGGGCGCTACAGCGCGACGATTCTGGACGTGATTCGAATCTTGGGAATTTTGCTGGTTCTCGGGCTCGGCATTTTCATGGGGATTCATTGGCGGCGCGATGCGCACGCTCACGCGCACGCCGGAATTCCGTCAGGAGCCAGATAAGGCCGTGGAACAGACACTTCCATTATTTCCGGAGCGTGCGTCGAGCGTAGCCGGGGGCGTGGACGCCTTTTTCCTGATGCTGGTGATCGTGGCTGTGTTTTTCTCCGTGCTGATCGGCGTCGCGATTTTTTATCTATCGTTCAAGTACCGCCGCCGGCCGGGCAATCAACTTGGAGATCTCGTGCCCGGCTCGCAAGTGCTCGAGATCACGTGGATGGTGATCCCCTTCATGATCGCGATGGTGTTGTTCGCGTGGGGCGCGAAGCTCTACGTGACGATGCGCCAATCGCCTTCCGACGCGCTGGAAATATACGTGGTGGGCAAACAGTGGATGTGGAAGATCCAGCACGCCGATGGGCGGCGCGAGTTCAACGAGCTGCACGTGCCAGTGAACCGCGACGTCCAACTCACGATGATTTCCGAAGATGTGATCCACGATTTCTTCGTGCCGGCGTTCCGCGTGAAGATGGACGTGCTGCCCGGGCGCTACACCACGCTGTGGTTCCGCGCGACCAAAACGGGGCGCTATCACTTATTTTGCTCGCAGTATTGCGGTACAAATCACTCGCTGATGGGCGGGTGGGTGATCGTGATGGAGCCTTCGGAATATCAGGCGTGGCTGGCGGGCGGCTCAAATGGCGAAAGTCCCGAAGCGGCAGGCCAGCGCCTGTTCACGCAATTGGCGTGCGCCGCGTGCCACGGCGAAGGTCCGGGGCCGGGTCCGCGCGCGCCTTCGCTGGCAGGACTGTATCGCTCGACGGTGAAACTCAGCGACGGCCGGACAGTGGCGGCCGACGACGCGTATCTGCGCGAATCAATTCTCGATCCCGGAGCGAAAATCGTCGCGGGATACGACAACATCATGCCGACGTTCCAGGGCACGGTCAGCGAAGATCAACTGGTACAACTTTTCGCATACATAAAGTCCATGGGATCGCAGCCGGCGCAAGGCGGATCGGGCGAAACGGGCCGAACCGCGCCCGCCGCACGGGCAGAGCCGGCCGCACCGGTGCAGTGAAAGGGGTAACGGAATTATGAGCACCACGAACGCGAATCCGCCGCCGGCCACCAGCCCGCCGCAGATGCCGCGAGAAAACTATCTGAACGCCAATTACGGAATTCGCTCGTGGCTGTTCACGACGGACCATAAGCGCATCGGCTTGCTGTATCTATTTTCAGTGACGTTCTATTTCGCGCTGGGCGGCTTCTTCGCCTTGTTGATTCGGCTGCAGTTGCTCACGCCGCAGGGATGGCTGGTTGGTCCGGACACCTACAACCGCCTGTTCACCATGCACGGCGTGATTATGATCTTTTTCTTTCTGATTCCTTCGATACCTTCGGTGCTGGGAAATTTTCTGATTCCGTTGATGATCGGTGCGAAGGATTTGGCCTTTCCGAAACTGAATTTATTGAGCTGGTACATTTTCAATATCGGCGCGGCCTTCGCACTCTATTCCATCGTCACCGGCGGCATCGATACGGGCTGGACGTTCTATACGCCGTACAGCAGCATTTATTCCAACTCGCAAGTTTCAGCCGCGGTGATTGGAATTTTCATCACCGGCTTTAGCTCGATTCTGACGGGCCTGAATTTCATCGTCACCGTGCACACCATGCGCGCGCCGGGGATGACGTGGTGGCGCCTGCCGATTTTCGTGTGGTCGCACTACGCCACGAGCATCATCATGATCCTGGGGACGCCGGTGCTGGCGATCACGCTGCTGATGGTCGCGGCCGAGCGGTTATTGCATCTGGGCGTTTTCGATCCGCGGCTAGGCGGCGACCCGCTGCTTTTCCAGCATTTATTCTGGTTCTATTCTCACCCGGCCGTGTACATCATGATTTTGCCGGCGATGGGCGTGACCACGGAGATCGTCGCGACGTTCGCGCGCAAGAATTTGTACGGCTATAAGGCCGTAGCCATCGCCAGCTTGGGCATCGCCGTGATCGGCTTTTTGGTCTGGGGCCACCACATGTTCGTCGCGGGGACGTCGATTTACGCGGCGATGATTTTTTCGCTATTGAGCTACCTGGTCGCCATTCCTTCCGCGGTGAAAGTGTTCAATTGGACGGCGACGCTGTATCGCGGATCGGTCTCCTGGCAGACGCCGATGCTCTACGCGCTGGGCTTCATCGGCCTATTCGTGATCGGCGGCATGACCGGACTTTTCCTGGCCTCGATGGGAGCCGACGTGCATGTGCACGACACCTATTTCGTGATCGCGCATTTTCACTACATCATGGTGGGCGGCGCGGTGATGGGATATCTGGGCGGCCTGCATTATTGGTGGCCGAAAATCACCGGGCGCATGTACCCGGAAATGCTGTCGCGCGCCGCGGCGATTATTTTGTTCGTCGGCTTCAACCTGACGTTCTTCCCGCAGTTCGTGCTCGGCTATTTGGGCATGCCGCGGCGCTACGCCACGTATCCGCCGGAATTCCAGGTGCTCAACGTCTTTTCCACCGCGGGGGCTTCCATCCTGGGGCTCGGTTACCTGCTACCGATCATTTATTTCATTTGGTCGATGCGCTACGGCCCGGTGGCAGGACCAAATCCGTGGCCCGCGACCGGCCTGGAATGGCAGACGAGTTCGCCTCCGCCAACCGAGAATTTTGAGACGACGCCCATCGTGACCTGGGAGCCGTACGATTTCGAGCACCGGCCGGACTTGGGCCTGCCGAAACCGGAACGCGCCAAGCGCAAACCGCTCGAAGCGCCGGGCCTGGAACTGGGGGAATAGAGTGGAACGCAGCGGCGCACTCTTTGGGCATTTTCGCGACCTGGATCAGCAGAAGCAAACCGCTTCGCTGGGCATGTGGGTTTTTCTGATGACCGAGGTGATGTTTTTCGGCGGCCTTTTCCTGGCTTACACGATCTACCGCTGGAAGTATCACGACGCCTTTGGCGCCGCGAGCCGCGAACTGGACGTTTCCCTGGGCGCTATCAACACGGGCGTGCTGATCCTTTCGAGCTTCACGATGGCGCTGGGAGTTTGGGCCTCGGAGATGCGCAAGCGCAAGCTGCTGTGCATATTTTTGATCGCGACGATGGTTCTGGGCGGCGTTTTTCTCACGGTCAAGGGCTTCGAGTACGCGCAGAAGTTTGAGCACCATCTGGTGCCGGGCCCCAATTTCGTGTTCCCCGGTCCGGAATCGCAACACGCGGAAATTTTCTTTGCGCTGTACTTCCTGATGACGGGCATGCACGCGGTGCACATGATCATCGGCGAAGGTTTGCTGCTCGTGCTGCTGATCTACGCTTGGAAAGGAAGTTTCACCGGCGGCTACAACGCGCCGATTGAAAATGGCGGGTTGTACTGGCACTTCGTGGATATTGTTTGGATTTTCCTGTTTCCGCTGCTCTACCTGATCGATTTGCATCACTGAGGAGAATTGTCGTGGCGCCCATGGAATCGTCAACCGAGCACAAGAGCGATCACGTGGTACCGATCAAGACCTATGCGGTGATCTGCGCGTCGCTGCTGGTGCTGACGTTCCTGACGTATCGCATTGCGCTTGTGAATTTGGGCCCGCTGAACGTGGTCGTGGCCATCGTCATCGCCTGCGTCAAGGCGACGCTCGTGGTTCTTTTCTTCATGCATGCCGCTTACGCGCCGCGCCGCACACGGCTGGTCATCATGGCAGGAATCTTCTGGATGCTGCTTCTGCTGGGCCTGACGCTGGCCGATTACTTGACGCGCATCCCGGTACTTTGACGCGTTCCGTACCATACCCCTCGGTTCATTGACAGCGGCGTACCCCGCGGGTATCATCCCGAGCGAAGCAGCTATCTGTGCGTTAATCGCATCTCCTTCCTTGCACTTGTTCGTTGACTGGGAAGAACCTCTGGGGGAAGCATCCCTGGAGCAAGGTGGCGTCGCCTGGGAGGCTGTCAGTATGTTTTCCGAAGCCGAAACTCCAACCGCTGAACACGCCGAGGAAACATCGCCGGCCGCGGAGCCGCAGCAGGAGACCCCTGCCGCGCCCGTTGTCGCCGCCGTTTCTCCCGCTCCTGAAACCGAACCCGCCCACGCGGCGGACGCGCAGAAGACGGCTGCCGAAATCGCCGTTGAAGTTCCCGGCAACGCTACGATAGCGCCTTCATCCGAAACGACTTCTGACGCCGGCGCAGCCGATGCCTCGGCTACCGGCGAAGCGGACGCATCTGCCTCCATGGAAGAAGCGCCGCTCGAGATGGAGCAGTTGCTGGAGCAATACGCCGCGCCGCAGCATTCCGCGGCCGAAGGCGAAATCGAATCTGGGCAGGTGGTGGCCGTCACCAATCTGGGTGTTGTGGTGAGCCTGGGCGGAAAAACCGAAGGCCTGATTCTGGCGCAGGAAATCACCGAAGCCGAAGAACCCATCAAGCTCGATCCGGGCCAGCCGCTCGAACTGATACGCACCGGAGATCATAAGGAAGGCTACGCCGTTTATTCGCACCTGCGGGCGCTGCGCCGGCGCGCTTGGATGAATATCGAAAAGGCCTATCGCGAGAAGACCGATTTGACCGGCAAGGTCGTAGACCGCATCAAGGGCGGCTTGGTGGTGAACGTGGGCGTGCGGGCGTTTCTGCCTGCTTCGCAGATGGACCTGCGCCCAGTGGCCAACCTGGACGAATTCAAAGATCAGGAAATCACGGTGCGCGTGGTGAAGCTGAATCGCAAGCGCGGCAACGTGGTCGTGAGCCGGCGCGCGATTCTCGAGGAGCAATCGAAGGTCGATCGGCAGAAGCTGCTGGATTCTCTGGAAGAAGGCCAAGTGCGCCGCGGCATGGTGAAGAACGTCACGGCCTACGGTGCGTTCATCGATTTGGGCGGACTCGACGGCTTGCTGCACGTAACGGATATGTCCTGGGGCCGCGTGACGAGTCCTTCGGAGATCGTGCGGCCGGGCGACGACGTCGAAGTGAAGGTGCTGAAATACGATAAGGAAAAAGCGCGCGTGGCGCTGGGCCTGAAGCAATTGGCCGCCGATCCGTGGTTGAGCGTGGTGGAGCGCTATGCGGTCGGGACAAAATTGCCGGGCAAAGTGGTCAGCGTGGTGGATTACGGTGCGTTTGTTGAAATCGAGCCGGGCATTGACGGCCTGGTGCACGCCAGCGAAATGAGCTGGTCGAAGCGCAAGCTGCATCCCTCGAAAGTCGTGAAACCCGGAGACGCCGTTGAGGTCGTGGTGCTGGGCGTCGATCCTGCAGAGCGCCGCATTTCGTTGGGGATGAAGCAGACGCAGACCGATCCTTGGATGGAATTGGTGGCGAAGTATCCGGTGGGCACGGTGGTCACCGGAGTGGTGCGCAATCTGACGGAGTTCGGCGCGTTCGTCGAAATCGAAGAAGGGTTCGACGGGCTGATTCATGTCAGCGACATTTCCTGGACGGGCCGCGTGAAGAGCCCGGCCGACGTGCTGAAAAAGGGCGACACGGTAAAGGCCAAGGTTTTGAAAATCGAGCCTTCCGGGAGGCGCGTTTCGCTGGGCATCAAACAGGTCAACGATGTTTGGGCCAATTGGTGCGCCGAGCACAAAGTGGGCAGCTTGGCGCACGGCAAAGTGACGCGGCTGACGACATTCGGCGCGTTTGTGGCTCTGGCCGAGGGGATCGAAGGGCTGTGCCACATTTCAGAAATCGAAGAGCGCCATAAGGGCGAAAGATCCCAGGCTCCCATGCGCGGCGGCGCAAAGTCCGGCGAGATGCTGCACGTCGGGCAAAGCTACGATTTCAAGATCGTGAAGATTCAGCCGGATCAGCACAAAATCGGACTGAGTTTCCGCGCCGCGATCCGCCAGGCGGAAAAGCGCGACCTGGAGGATTATCGCTCGTCGAAGTCTTCGGCGACGGCCACGATCGGCGATGCCATCCTGGCCAAGCGGGAATTGCTGTCATGAGGCAGTTCGGGCCACTCGGCCAAAGATTTTGTTTCCCTGACTTCGTAGTTTAGTGATAGGAAAGGCCCTGCATGGCCGGCACCCGGGCCCTGGCCTTGCTTGGCGCGGCGCGATTGCCGCGAGATTCTAGTATCTCGAACCTGAGCGGAGCGACCGAGACATGAACGAATCCACATTGACGAAGGCCGATCTAGTTGAAGAGGTCGTGAAGGCCACCGAACTCGCGCGCAAGGACTCGGAAGTTGTCGTCGAGACAATTTTTGAGGGGATCATCGGCGCGCTTCAAAACGGCGACAAAATCGAAATCCGCGGATTCGGCAGCTTTCGCACGCGCCAGCGCCGCGGCCGCATCGGGCGCAACCCCAAGACGGGCGCCAAAGTGGAAGTGCCGCCCAAGCGCATTCCCTTCTTCAAGCCGAGCAAGGAACTGAAGGACTTCGTCAACACTTCAGCGTAACCGGCCGCGAGCGGGTCGGGCGCCGGCCGCGAAAAGCGCTGAACGGAATCCGCAACGCGGACCGGAATCGAGAGCGCGGAATTACTTAGAATATGGACTACCTCTGGACGCCCTGGCGCTATCGCTACATTGCGCAAGCCGGAAAAAGTCAGGGCTGCGTGTTTTGCGATGCCCCAGCCGCGGGTGACGATGCGGCCTTCCACATCCTGCTGCGCGGCGAAAAAAATTACATCATTCTGAATCGTTTCCCATACACCTCTGGCCACGCAATGATCGTGCCGTACGCGCACATCGCGGAGTTTGCGGATTGCGACGCCGCAACGCTGGCCGAAATGATGCTTCTTGCGCAGCGCATGCAGGCGGCGCTGGCAGCGGTCTATCACCCGGATGGCTACAACCTCGGCATGAATCTGGGCCGCTCGGCCGGCGCCGGCGTGGTGGGCCATTTGCATTTGCACGTGCTGCCCCGATGGAACGGCGATGCGAACTTCATGACCGTGGTTTCGGAAACCAGGTTGGAGCCCGAGGATTTGGACACCACGTACGAAAAACTTCGCCAGGCGTTGGGCGTGTCAACGGGCAAGGCCTAGCGCAGCTCGGCCGCCCTGTTCGCCGCGGCTGCAATCGGCGCCGCCACGCGCTAGAATCGGCCCTGCCGCCGCGCGCGGCGATCTTGTGAATTTCGAGCTCAACGAAGAACAAGAACTTCTGCAGCGCACCGTGCGCGAATTCGCGCGCAATGAAGTGCAGCCGCGCGCAAAAGAGCTGGATGAGACCGGCGAGTTCCCTCTTGACACTTTCCGCAAAGCGGCCGCGCTGGGCCTTACCGGCGTGGCGTTTCCAGAATCTGAAGGCGGCGCGGGCTTCGACCACATTTCCACGGCGTTGGTGATCGAGGAAATTTCGCGCGTGTGCGCTTCGACGGGCGTGATCCTTTCCGTTCAAAATTCTTTGTGCGGCGAGGTGCTGCATCGCCTGGGCAGCGACGCGCAAAAAAAGAAATACCTGGCGCCATTTCTGCGCGGCGAAAAAATCGGCTGCTATGCGCTCACGGAGGCGCAAGCCGGATCCGATGCGCGCGCTATTGAAACACGCGCGGTGCGCAAGGGCGATCGCTACGTGGTGAACGGCTCGAAAGCCTGGATTACCAATGGAGGCGTGGCCGACGCGGCGATCGTTTACGTGAAAACCGATCCGGCGGCGGGCGAAAAAGGGATTTCCGCGCTGATCATCGATCGCGGCGCTCGCGCGGGCGGGAGCGCGGCGACCGGCTTTCGCGTCGGCAAGGAAGAAAAGAAACTCGGCATTCACGCCACGGCGTGCGTCGAGCTGTGGTTCGACGATTGCGAAGTGCCGGTGGAAAATCGCATCGGCGAAGAAGGCGAAGGCTATCGCATCGCGCTTTCCACTCTGGATGGCGGCCGCGTGGGTATCGCGGCGCAGGCCACGGGCATCGCGCAGGGCGCTTTCGATCAGGCACTCGCGTATGCGCAGCAGCGCCGCGCATTCGGCCATGCGATTTCCGATTTTCAAGCCATCCAATTCATGCTCGCCGATACGGCCACGGAAATCGAAGCTGCGCGTTGCCTGGTGCGCCAGGCGGCGTGGAAGCAAGATACCGGCGCGCGATTTTCGCGCGAAGCGTCGATCGCCAAATTGTTCGCGTCCGAGCTTGCCACGCGCGCGACGCACAAAGCCATGCAAATTCACGGTGCCAACGGCTATAGCCGAGAGTTTCCCGTCGAGCGAATGTATCGCGACGCGCGCGTCACTGAAATTTACGAAGGCACCAGCCAAATTCAGCGCTTGGTGATCGCTGCCCAGGTGCTGAAATCCGCTTGACCTTTACGAGCGCCGCGCGCGCCGCGCGGTTCGTTACATCAACACCTCCTCGGTTTCGCCACTGGCCGCCGCCGTTATAAGCTGAACGCATGCTTGACCTGGATGCCTGCGCCGATTTCGACGCCGCACGCGATGGGGAATTTTTCGCGGCCTTGCCGCAGCGGCCCGCGGTGTTTCGCATCGAGCCGCGCGCCGATCTTGCCGGCGCCGAACCCTACTTGCTGCGCACAGCGGATTTGCGCCGCCGCCTCGAACGCCTGCTCGGCGCGCCCGATCCAGCCTCAAAGCGCTTGAACCTGCGCAATTTTGCCGGTCGCGTGGTCTATCGCGTGGCCGGATCGCAATTCGAACTGCGCTACGTCCATTGGTTGCACGTGCGCGCCCGATGGCCCGCGGCGTATCGCGAACGGATGCACATGCGCCCGCCGGCGATGCTGAAGGTTAATCTGGCGAACGCGTATCCGCGCTGCACCGTCACGCGGCGCATCAGCGCATCGGGTTTCTACCATGGACCGTTCGCTTCGCGCCGAGCCGCCGAAGCCTTCTCCAGCCGCTTCCTGGATCTATTCAAGATTCGCCGCTGCCAGATCAAGATTCGCCGCGATCCCGATTATCCCGGCTGCATTTATTCGGAAATGAAAATGTGCCTGGCGCCGTGTTTTGCCGGCTGCACCAAACCGGAATACGACGCCGAGGTGACCCGCGTCGTCGCGTTCCTTTCCACCGGCGGCCAGTCGCTTGCGCAGGAGTTGGAAACCGCGCGCGATTCCGCCAGCGAGCAGCAGGATTTCGAGCGCGCCCGCGTGGTGCATCGCCAAATCGAAAAAGCCGAAGACGTGCTGCGAGGCGTTCCGGAGCTTGCGCGGCGATTGGAAGATCTGAATGCCGTCGTGCTGCAGGCCGCGGCTGAGCCGCAAACCGTGACGCTGTTCGCGTTGCACGCGGGGCGAATCGCGGAGCCGTATCTGCTGCGTTTTTCGGAATTGGCCAGTCAGCCACGCTCCGCGGAAACAATCCTGCGCGAAGCGCTCGAACCCGGCGCCGCGCAGCCGAACCGCGACAATCCGCGCGAACTCGAAGACCATTTGGCCCTGCTCGCCCGCTGGTATTATTCCAAGCCACGAGCAGGAGAAATCTTTTTCCGCAGCGGTCCTTCGGCAGACGATTGGCCCTATCGCCGCATCCTGCGCGGCTGTTCGCGCATCTTGGAGCCGAAGCCGAACGCGCCGCCGAAGCCAACGACAAAGCCAGCGCCTGCGCCGCCAACAAAAATAGATCCGTCCGAGCCCGAAGCGTGAACGCGAGCGCCTCGATTCGCACGCCAATTCTCGATACTCTAGGCAGCGCGGGGGAACCATGAGCGCAGCGACAACCGAAGGAACACAGCGCTACGCAGCGCGATTCGCAAGCCACGCGGCTGCCGGTCATTTTCGCGCGCAACAGGATTTATTGTTGGGCTCGATCGGCATCGGCACGTATCTCGGCGAAGCCGACGATGCCACCGACCGCGCCTACACTGCGGCGATCGTTGCAGCGGTGGAAGGCGGCGCAAACGTGCTGGACACGGCGATCAATTATCGCTTCCAGCGCAGTGAGCGCGCGGTCGGCGCGGCGATTGCCGAACTGGCGCGACGCGGCTTCGCGCGCGAGGAGCTGGTGGTCTGCACCAAAGGCGGATTTCTTGCGCCCGACGGCGCGATGCCCGCCGACGCAGCCGATTATTTCCAGCGCATTTATGTGGACACGGGTTTGATCGGCGCCGAGGACGTCGCCGCCGGCTGCCACGTTATGGCTCCGCGTTTCCTGGCCGATCAAATCGAGCGCAGCCGAAAAAATCTGGGCGTCGAAACGATCGACGTCTATTACCTGCACAACCCCGAAACACAACTGAGCGATTTCACATCCGAAGTATTTGAAAAGCGGTTGCACACCGCATTCGAGTTTCTGGAAACGGCGGTGACCGAAGGTAAGATTCGCTTCTACGGCTTGGCCACGTGGAAGGGCTTCCGCGAACCCCAACAAGCGCGCGACGCGCTTTCGCTCGCGAAGATCGATATCTTGGCGCGCTCGCTGGCCGGCGATGGGCACCACTGCCGATTCGTGCAATTGCCCCACAACCTCGGCATGACGGAAGCGCTGACCCGCGCCAACCAGGCGATCGATTCGCGAACGCTGCCGATGATCGAAGCCGCGCACGCTCTGGGTATCACGCTTGTGGCCAGCGCCTCGCTGCTGCAAGGCCAGGTGGCGCGCAATCTGCCGCCGTTCATTGCGCAGACGCTTGGCCTCGAAAACGACGCTGAGCGCGCGCTGCAATTTGTGCGCTCGACTCCGGGCATCACCACCGCGCTCGTCGGCATGAGCCGCCTCGAGCACGTCCGCGCAAATCTTCGCCTGGTGGGAATCGCGCCGGCGCCGCAGGATGTGTTCTCGAAACTGTTCGAGCGCCGTTAGCGTGCGCGTGAGTCGACGCGCCACCACGCCGCCAACGCCGGATGTTATTCGGGTTTTGTGGAGAGAAATTCGGCCCGGTGCCGGGTCAGCCAAGACGCGAGAGCGCGATCCATCCCGTCAAGATGCCCTGCGAAAAAATGGTCCGCGCCGGCGATGAAAACTAACTCCGTGGATTTCCTCGCGCGCGCGTCCATTCCCGCCAGGATCGCTTCGAGCTTTTCATGTGGCGCGTACTGATCGTGATCGCCGCTCACCAGCAGTTTGGGCTTCACGCACGATGACAAATAGGAAGCGTCAAATATCCCGGCCGGCAAACCCAAGCCCACAAGCGCCGCGACCCGTGCGTCCTCCGCGCCAACGCGCAAGCCAACCCACGCCCCGAAGCTGAATCCCGCGACCATTAGCGGCGCGCCGGGATATCGCTCCGCAATCCAATCCAACGCGGCGCGGACATCGTCCTGCTCGCCGCGGCCTTCGTCATGCGCGCCGTGGCTGAGCCCCGCACCGCGAAAATTGAAGCGCAGCACCGGAAGCCCCGCGCCATGCAGCGTCTTGGCGGCCTGATAGACGACTTTGTTGTGCATCGTGCCGCCGAATTGCGGATGCGGATGGCACACCACAGCCGCCAGCGGCGGCGCGCTGCCATGATCCTCAACATCCCAGAACAATGCTTCAAGACTGCCGGCGGGGCCGGCCAACATGATGTTGCGATGCGCTAATTTGCTGGCCGTCATTGTTGATGGCTAATCTTTCGCGATTCCTGTCGAGCGGTCGCCACTGGATTCTTGGCGAACCGTGCCGGTTGATTCTCCTGAGCCATCTTATGCGCCGCGGCGATGGTGGGTCAAAAGAGTACGCCGCCGGCGGGCCGCATGATGATTCCCTTGCATCGCCCGGCTATCAATGCTACGTTCAGCGCAACCTTGGAACGCCCTCTTCCGGGGGAAGCCTATGTCAAATGGAATTGAACGCCGGGCATCCCGGCGATTTACGATGGCGTTGCCCTTGACGGTACGGTCCTCCGGGCCCAACGGAGACTCCGAACGCCAAGGCCGGACCCGTGACGTCAGTTTCCGCGGCCTTTACTTCACTTCCGACGCCCCATACGAATCCGGCAGCGCGCTGCAATGCGTTTTGACCTTGCCGAAGGAAATCACCATGGCCGGCGACGTAAACATCCTCTGCCACGCGCAAGTGGTGCGCGTTGAACCGCAGGCCGGACAGTGCGGCGTTGCCGCTCGCATTGACCGCTACGAGTTCCTCTCCGCTCCTGCCTGACGCAGAAAACTTCTCGCCGCCCGGTTTCGCTGAGTCCTCTGACGCCTGAGAATGGCGTACAATTGTTTTTTCGCCGCAGCTTGCCGGACCGGAGGAATCACGATGTATCACTACGATGCCAGCACAGCTCTCGAAGAGCTGAACGAGGAAGCGCTTTTGCCGCACCCCGTGCGCGTTCGCGACATGATGCTGCGCACGCAGCTCCCGCCCAACGACGCTCTCGATTTGAGCCGCGAGTTCCAAAGCTATCTTTCCCATTTCGGCGAAACGCAAAAGATCGCCAAGACGATCCTGGAAAAACTCGCTGCCGGCGTTCCCAAGAATCCTTGAAGAGTACCCAAGGACATGCCTCGCGAGACCCTGCTGATTGATCGTTTTCTTCGAGGAGGCCATCGAAACGCTGCTCACGCTGGCGGGGCCGCTGGGCTACTCTCGCGAATACGCGCGGCACATCCTGAACGAAACCGAGCTGCGCAATATCCGCCAGCACGGTTACGGAGTACGGAGTTTCGCGCGATCGCTCGAAGAGACTTACGTAAAACTCGCCGGGAACCTGGCGCAGCGGCCGGCCATCGAGGAAATCCGCCGCGCCGTGATGAAGCTCGAAAAGACTCCGCCCAAGATGCTTTCAGGTGTGGCCGAAACGCTCGCCTATCTGGCCGGCCGTCATCGCCTGATTCTGTTCAGCAAAGGCGAAGCTGCCGAGCAAGCGGCGAAGGTGGAGCGCTCCGGCTTGCAGACGCACTTCGAGGCCATCGAAATCGTAACGGAAAAAGATGTGCCGACGTATCTGGGAATCGTGAACAAGCACCACGTGGTGAAGTCGCGCGGATGGATGATCGGCAACAGCCCGCGCAGCGATATCAATCCCGCGCTCGATGCCGGATTGAACGCCGTGTTCATTCCGCATCCCGGCACATGGCAGCTCGAGCACGAAGAAATTCACAGCGGCGTGGGCCGTTTGCTGGTGATCGGCCAATTTGGCGATCTGTGCGAACACTTTTGAACTAATTTCGATTGCCCATCGCCACACGAATTGCTAATCTAATTGCATACTATGCATTCAGTTTTCCGCAATTCGATTCAATCCATTTGCAATTGCGCCTGTCCTATGCCCCTTCGCGGGGCGCGTGGACTTGGCGGGGAACCCGGCAATCCTTAGGATTTTCTCAAACAATAGAGAAAGTTCCTCCGCGGCCCACGACTTCTTGATCGTGGGCCGTTTTTGTTTCAGAGCGCCGATTGAAATGAATCACAAAACGAGACCAATTACCGCAGGACTACAGCACCCAAGGAGAGTGGAATGAAAGTCGCAAACGACGTAACGGAACTGATCGGGAAGACGCCGCTGGTTCGATTGAACAAAGTCACGAAAGGCAGCAAGGCGACGGTGCTCGCAAAACTGGAAGGCTTCAATCCAAACGCCAGCGTGAAGGACCGCATCGGCGTGAGCATGATTGAGGATGCCGAAAAATCCGGCAAAATTCACCCCGGCAGAACAGTGCTGATCGAGCCGACCAGCGGCAACACGGGAATCGCGCTGGCGTTCGTGGCAGCCGTCAAAGGATACAAGTTGATTCTGACCATGCCCGAGACGATGAGCCTGGAGCGCCGCGTTCTGCTGAAGGCCTTCGGAGCGGAAATTATTCTTACGCCCGGCCCTAAAGGCATGAAGGGCGCGATTACAAAGGCCGAGCAAATTCTCGCGCAGACGCCCGGCGGCTACATCCTCCAGCAGTTCGACAATCCGGCGAATCCAAAAATTCATTTTGAAACCACGGGCCCGGAAATTTGGAATGACACAGACGGCAAAGTCGATATTCTGATCTCCGGCATCGGTACAGGCGGAACGCTCACCGGAGTCTCGCAGTACATCAAACCCAAGAAACCTTCGTTCAAGGCCATCGCTGTCGAGCCGACGGAAAGCCCGGTGCTTTCCGGCGGACAGCCGGCGCCGCACAAAATTCAGGGCATCGGGGCGGGCTTTGTGCCGTCGATTCTGCGCACGGACTACATCGATGAAGTCATTCAAGTGTCCAGCCCGGATTCGATCGAGATGGCGCGCAAGCTGGCGCTCGAAGAAGGCTTGCTGGTGGGAATTTCCTCGGGCGCGGCGATAGTCGCGGCGTTGAAAGTGGCCACTCGCCCCGAAAACGCGGGAAAGATTATCGTGGTTGTGCTGCCGGACTACGGAGAGCGCTACTTGAGCAGTATACTTTTCGAGAGTCTGAAAAATGAAGCGCAGCAATTGACGGCAGTCGAGGTGTAGCGGAGGAAATCATTGTTTCGGTACATTCGAGAGGACGTCGCGTCCGTTTTTGAACGCGACCCGGCGGCCAGATCGACCGTGGAGGTTCTGCTGTGCTACTCGGGCCTCCACGCAATGTGGTTCTACCGCATGGATCATTGGCTGTGGAACCACGGCATGCGGCTGCTCGCGCGCGTGCTTTCGCAATTCGCCAGATTTCTGACGGCAATCGAGATTCATCCGGCGGCGCAAATCGGCCGGCGCTTGTTCATCGATCACGGCATGGGCGTGGTCATCGGCGAGACGTCGATCGTCGGCGACGACGTGACGCTCTATCAGGGCGTCACGCTCGGCGGCACGGGCAAAGATACCGGCAAGCGGCATCCGACGATCGGCAGTGGCGTGGTGATCGGCTCCGGCGCCAGAGTCTTGGGCAATATTCGAGTGGGAGATAATTCGCGCGTGGGTGCGGGATCCGTTGTGCTCAGAGACGTTCCCGACAACTCCACGATCGTCGGCGTGCCCGGCCACATCGTCTTCAGAAACGGCAAGCGCGTTGTGATCACGGACCCGAAACAGATTAACGATCCGCTGTCGGCGGCTCTTTCCGCCGTCGCCATGCAAGTGATGGAATTGCGGCACCGCGTGCAAAAATTGGAGGGCCGCGAATCCACCGACGCGGCTGCCTCCGCCGAGTTGCAAGCGATTTCCGATGAACTGCAGGCGATCATCGAGATGGATTTCCAAATATAAATTCATCGCTCGGTCCGCGCGCGCGACACGCCGATAACACATTGCAGTCTGTTCGCCACGTGAATGGTATCCTCAACTGAATCCGGGGGAACGATCTTGGCGCCAGAACGAACCAATTGGCGAAGTGAATGGTTTGAATTCGACGACGCCGTTTATTTGGACGCGGCTGCGAGAGGGCCGCTTCCGCGCGCAGCGGTCCGCGCCGTGCAGCAAGCGCTCGAATGGCAGAAATTTCCGCATCACTTGCCGAAGGGCCAGCACTTCGCCCTGCCGAATCGCGTACGCGCGCATATTTCGCAGTTAATCGGTGCGCAACCCGAGGAAATTGCGCTGACGACCGGCACGAGCGGCGGCTTGCAAGCCATCGCCGCGGGAATCGATTGGCACAAGGATGATGAAATTCTGATCGCGCGCGGCGAATTCCCCGCGCACTTCACCACGTGGATTCCTCTGGAGCGCTCCGCTGACGTTGCGGTGACGATTGTCGAGCCGCGCGGCCGATTCGTGACGGCCGAAGATTTCATCGACCACATCGGCCGGCGCACGCGACTGATTTCGGCGAGCCTGGTGCGCTTTGATGACGCCGCGCTTCTGGACGCGCGCCGCGTCGCCGACGCCTGCCACGCCGTCGGCGCATACCTGGTGCTGGACGCTGCGCAGTGCGTTGGAGCGATGCCGATGGACGTTGCGGCGCTCGGCTGCGATTTCCTCGCGGCGTCGGGCTACAAATGGCTGCTCTCGCCGTACGGCACCGGATTCCTGTGGGTCCGTGGCGAACTGATCGAGCAGATGCGCGAAAGACCTTTCTACTGGCAGGCTCTGCCGGACGCTGACAATTTTCACGCGCTCTCGATGGCCGATTTCACGCCCGCGCCGAGAGCGCGCCGTTGGGATTCAGCCGAAACCGCCAGCTTTCTAAATTTGGCGGGGATGGAAGCGTCGCTCGAATTCCTGCTGCGCGCCGGCCCGCAGACTATTTGGGAGCACAATCGCGCGTTGATCGACGAGATGATTCGCCGGCTGCCGCGCGATCGTTGCGTCCTCGCGAGCCCCGCCGATCCCGCGGCCCGCGGCCCGTATGCATGCATCGCCGCTCGCAAGCCGGACGGCACATCGGCATTATTCGAGAAATTGCAAAAGGCGGGAATTGTCGTCGCGTTGCGTGAAGGCTCTCTGCGCGTCGCGCCGCATCTCTACAACTCCGAACGCGACATCGATCGCTTGCTCACCGTTCTAGCCGTCTAACCCGCGCAGCGCCGCTCGCGTTCGAGCATCGCGCTCGCTGCGCCCCGCGCGCGGCTCCCCTTGCGCCTCAATACAACGGCTCCGGAGGCGGAGGATGGAACGGGATGTGTACGATGGCCACCAACTCAACCGGCGCGCCGAGACGCGAGCCCGGCCGAAATGTCCAGCGGCTTAATGCTTCCATGGCATTCTGATCGAGCTCCGGATCCAAGCCGCGAACCAACTGAATGCTGTCCACTGTGCCGTCTTTACGAATGATCGCGTACAGCACCACCTCGCCTTGCACTTTCTCCAGCTGTAATTGCGGCGGATATTTCGGATCCACTTTCCGCACCAGCACCGGGCCGATCAGTGTGTCCGGCGGCTTCGGTCTGCCATCGGGAATGTATTCGGGCGCGCCGAGTTCCGCGAAGCTCAGCACCCAATCGCCGGCCGCGCTTGCCAGATTCGGCATGCTGACGTGCAGCGTGTGAATTTCGTTCGTGCCCAGCAACGATTCCGCCGGCGCGCCGGATGAGATCATCGCTTTCACCGATGCCGCGCCACCTGCCGGCACGCTCCTGGCATTCGAATTCGATGATCGCGCCGCGGGCCTAGGATCTGCGGACGCTGACGCAATGCCCGACGCCGAAAGCCGCCGCCCGCCCGCGCCGCCCGCGCCCGCCGGGCCGGAGATCGACGCCGTCGGTGCGTCCGGCAGCGATGCGCTGTTGCTGATTCCGATGTCCGCTGGGCCCGTGCGCCCGCCTGACGCTGCGCCGCTTTCGTCCGCGCCACCCGGCCGGCCCTTGCCACCTGTCGGCGACATCGAAACGCGCGCCTGAAGATTTCCCTGCGGCAGCACCGGCGGCGGAGCGGCGGGACCCGGCGTCGCCCAAAGCGCGATCACGTTTTCGCCGCCGCTTGCCGCGCTCGGACCAATCTCCGGCGCATCGGCCGTCGCGTTATTTCGCCGAGACGCAGCCTGCGCCGCACTCATCGCCGGCACGCTCAACGCGGGTTTCTGCGCATCGAGCGCCGACGGCACGATGTCGATCGGCCCCGTCGGTGTCTGCTGATTCGCAATTCCCGGCGCGGCAACGGGGTCCGCCTGATTTTTCGCGGCGCGCGCCGGTTGCATGCTGGTCGAAAGCCGCATGCGCGGATGCGCGGCGTCCTCATCGTTCCACTGCACGATGTTCGGCAGCACCGGCAGAATCTTCGGCGGCGTGGGTGGCGCGGAAGGTTGCAGCAATTCTTGCCGCGGATGATTCGGGTGCAGCGGCTCGCTCCAAATCGTTTGCCGCGGGTTATAAGCGTCCGCCGCGGGAATGATCTGCGGCGTCACTCGTCGCGCAGCATCGGCCGCTCGCAGCCGCTTCAACACGCGCGGCGCGGGCGAAAGCAGCGGCAAGTCCGGCGCCGGATCGTCGGCCTGCACGTACCACGTCAGCTCGACGTCCGGCACGCCCATCCGCGGCCGCGCCAACTCGAAATGTGGATGCACCGTCGCCAGCAACAGCACTTGCAACGCGACCGCGGTAGCGAAGCCCAGCACCGGCCAGCGCCGCTCAATCCAGCAATCGCGAAAGTACGGCTCGCCGCCGAATCCCCGCTTGGGCCGCGGCCCGCCGAAAATCGCGCGCGCGCTGGACCAAAAATTCTCACGCGGCTTCGTCCATCGCACCGCCAACTGCGGTCCGTCCGGCGCGAGGCGAGCGATCCAGGCGGCGTCGGACAGCGGCGCCGGTTCGGATTCGGGCACAAGGGACATCTTCTAATTATACGCTGGCAATCGCTGTGGGGTTGTCCGGAGCGGCGGGGTCCTCCAAAAATAAAAAAATAGTCGTCGCGGAACGCCGCGACACACAGGCAACATTAGGCGCGCGCTTCCAAACGATAGAAACCCAGCGCCGCGTCCCCCTGCTCCACAACGCGCACGCATTCCAGGCCTGTACGCAGCGTGCTGGGCGCGTTTTTCCGCGCGTATTCAGCGATCACTCGCCCCATCGTTGCCAGCAGCTTTGCGTGGCCCAGAAATTCCAGCGCGCGCTCGTATTCCCCGGCCTCGCCGTACGGCGGATCGAGGAACACAAAATCGGCCTGCACGCCGCGCGATTCAAGCAACCCGCATCCGCGCACCGCGTCGAGCGGCAAAACCTCCGCGCCCGACGCGATGCCCAGCGATTCTAGATTTCGCCGGATCAACGCCAGCCCTGCGCGATGCGATTCCACAAAAAATACCTCGCGCACCCCGCGGCTCAGCGCCTCGATTCCGACCGCGCCCGTACCGGCGTAAAGATCTACAAACACCGCGCCCTCCACGCTCGGCCCAAGAATGTCGAACAGCGTTTCGCGCAGCCGGTCGCTTGTCGGACGCAGCTTCACTCCGCGCAACGCGCCAAGCTGCCGGCTTCGATATTTGCCCGCGACCACGCGCATCGGCTACCCCACCGCCGCCAGTTGGTAGCGGCGCTGCCAATCCGGCGTCAGCGTATCGAGCAGCCTGCGGCACGCCGTTTCCGCTTCGGGATTTTCAAACAGCGCGAAAGCTTCCTTGCGCGCAAGCTCCAACAACTCGAAGTCGCGCAGCGGATTCGCAAAATGAAACCCCAGCTCTCCATGCTGCCGCGTTCCGAAAAATTCCCCGGGCCCGCGAAGCTTCAAATCCGTTTCGGCGATCACGAAGCCATCGGTCGTCGCTACCATCGTTTCCAGGCGCACGCGCGCGTCCTCGGACACCGTCTCCGGCGCAACCAAGATGCACGTTCCCTTCTGCCCGCCGCGGCCGATGCGCCCGCGCAGTTGATGAAGCTGCGCCAAGCCGAATCGATCGGCATGCTCGATCACCATCACGGTCGCGTTCGGAACGTCCACGCCGACTTCGATCACCGTCGTCGTCACCAGCAAATCGATGTCTCGCCGGCGGAAGCGCTCCATCACGTCTTCTTTTTCCTCGCTGCGCATCCGTCCGTGCAGCAAACCAACGCGCGCCATGGGGAAAACGGCCGTGCGCAGCCGCTCGTACTCCACCATCGCCGCCTTCAGCGAGCGCTGCGATTCCGCTGTTTTGCTCTGCTCGATCACCGGATACACAACGAAAGCCTGGCGCCCGCGCGCAATTTCCTGGCGCAAGAAGTCCCATACGCCGGCCAGCCGTTGCTCCGGACTCCATCGAGTCGCCACCGGCGCGCGGCCTGGCGGCATTTGGTCGATCACGGAAAGATCCAAGTCTCCGTAGAGTGTCAGCGAAAGCGTGCGCGGAATCGGCGTCGCCGTCATCACCAGCACGTCCGGCATCGCGCCTTTTTCGATCAGCCGCTTGCGTTGCAACACGCCGAAGCGGTGCTGCTCGTCCACAACCACCAAGCCGAGCCGCGAAAATCCCACAGGATCCTCAAGAATCGCGTGCGTGCCCACCACCAATTGCGCTTGCCCTGTGCGCACGCGCTCGATGGCGTCGCGTTTCTCCGCCGGCCTCAGCCCGCTCACCAGCAATTCCACGCGATAGCCGGAAGCGGCGTATAAGCGTCGCGCTTCGAGATAATGTTGCGCGGCCAAAATTTCCGTCGGCGCCATCAACGCCGCTTGGAAACCGTTTTCGATCACGATCGCCGCGGCTTCCAGCGCCACGATCGTCTTCCCGCAGCCTACGTCGCCTTGCAGCAAGCGATTCATCGGCACCGGCCGCTCCAGATCGCCGGCGATATCCGCCAGCGCTCGCTTCTGCGCTTCCGTCGGCTTGAATGGCAACACGCGCTTCAGCGCTTCGCGGATGCGATCCTCGCGCACTCGAAACGCGATGCCCGGCTGCTGCCGTTCGCGCCGGCGTCGCAGCGCCACACTCAATTGATAGAAGAAGAATTCCTCGAAGATCAGCCGCCGATGCGCCGGCGAACGAAATTCATTCAGCGCTTCCACTGACACATCGGCCGACGGAAAATGCACGAATGCCAGCGCTTCTCCGCGTGTGGGAAATTTGTAGCGCGCGCGCAGATCAGCCGGCAGCGGATCGGGCAACGCACCCGCCACAGCCATCTGCGCGGCGTAAATAATCCGCCGCAACGTGCGCGAACCGATCGAGCCGATCGCTTCATAGATCGGCACGATTCGGCCTACTTCCGTGGAATCCACTTCTCCCGTGCCAATCAGCTCGTATTCCGGATTCACCAGCTCGATTCGGCCGGGCCGGTATTTATCGAGTTCGGCCTTGCCGTGCAGCACGATGCGATGCCCCGCACGAAATCGTTTCTCGAGATACGCGCCGTGAAAGAATTTGCAGGCCAGCGAACCGCTCGCGTCCCGCACCAATAAATGGTAGACGGCGCCCACGCGACTCCGCCGGTAGCGCACCAATCCCCCATCGGCCACTTCGGCTTGCAGGGTGTAGGTTCCACCCGGCTGCACATCGCGCAGCGGAGTGAAGTGAACTCGGTCCTCGTAACGAAACGGCAAGTACCCGAGCAAATCCTCAACGGTGCGTATGCCGCGCTCGGCCAGCGATTTCGCGCGCTGCGGCCCCACGCCCTTCAGGTACATCACCTCGCTCGCAGGTGTCAGGCTCATCGGCCATTCATATATATCACTTTCGCCATCGCGCCCCGCTCCACCGCGACGCCCATCTAGACAGGGGGGTGCCCCATGTTCGCCCAGCCTCATCGGGCGAACGTGGGGTCGTCGGACGTCGCGCCGCACGCTGGGTGCCGCACCTTCCGATGTTGAGGGTGCGGTTCTTGCCTCGTCCCAATCCCCGTCCCGCAAAAAAATCAATTCGAATACTCAATCGGTACTTGACACGATTACACACTTCTGGTAAGCTTCTATATGTACGCGATCTCAATTCGAATAGTCCCTCGCCCTGCCCCCTCTCGGCCTCCGCTCGGCGTTCAAATAAGTGCACAAAAACGCCTCTCCAAATCATCTATTTTCAATCGATTACAACAGCGTGCACATCTCATTGAAAACAAGCATCATCAAGTTGCTTTATCTTCACACTCATGCGCACTCTTTCGCCGCAGCTCCTTTAGTTTCAACATTTTGACAAAAACATACCGGGGGTGTGGGTACCCCTCCCTTCGCAACTGCCTAATTCCGCGGCCCGAAAAGAAATTGAAGTCCCGCACAATCAATGAGTTGTCACGCAATTTCGATAATCGCGCACCGAAACTTGCCAACCCCGCCCGCGTACCGATAGAGTGTGCCTTTGCGTGGAGGAGCCTGTGCCTCTTGAAAAATTGACGCGCGGTGACAAACGCACGCTGCTGATCTGGATACTCTGCGCCGCCATCGGGCTGACCGTCGCGTGGCATTATTTCCCGCGCGCCTTCCCCGAAGCCTCGGTGAATTTCCGCGTCTCGCGCGCGCAAGCGCTCGATCGCGCGCGGCAATTCGTCGCGTCCCAGGGCGGCGATCTCAGTGGAATGCGCTCGACCATCGTCTTCGACGTCGACGACAACACCAAGACCTACCTCGAACGCGAAGTCGGCCTGCAACGCGCCAATCAATTGATGGCTTCCGACGTGAGCACCTGGTATTGGAGCGTGCGCTTCTTCCGGCCGCTTCAGTTGGAAGAATTCAAGGTGCGGGTGGACCCCGGCGGCCGCATCGTGCACTACGAGCACGCCATCAAAGAAGACGCGCCCGGCGCGCAGCTTGACCGCGCCGCGGCTCTCTCCGCCGCGGAATCCTTCGCGCAGAATTCGCTTGGCCAAGATCTTGCCTCCTACGATTTTCTGCCCGCCGAAGCCAATTCCACCGAGCGGCCCAATCGCCGCGATTGGAGCTTCACCTGGGAGCGCCGCGGCTTCCGCGCGAAAGACGCTCCGTATCGTATCAGCGTCTCGCTTGAAGGCGACCGCCTCGGCGAATACACGGAATTTCTGAAAGTTCCGGATGCCTGGCAGCGCGGCTACGAACGGTTGCGTTCGTCCAACGATTTCATTGAGACCGTGGCGATCTTGCCGTACGCCTTACTTCTCGGCGCGTGCCTGTGGATGATCATCCTGCTTGGCCGGCGCGGCGAACTCGAATGGAAAGCGGGATTGGTGTTGGGCGCGGTGCTGGCCGCGCTCTTTTTCGGCATGACGATGAACTCCTGGCCGCAAACGTTGGCGGAGTACGACACTAATTCGTCGTATTCCAGTTTCGTGTTTGGCGAAATCGCTCAGGCCGCCATGCTTTCCGTTTCGATGGCGCTTCTCGTGGTAATGGCGATCGTGCCCGGCGAGCCGCTCTATCGGGCCGGGCAGCCAGATCGCTTGCGTCTTGGCACGCTCTGGCGAATTCCCGGAATGCGCTCGCGGGGATTTTTCATCTCCTGTGTGATCGGCGTGTGCCTCGCGGCCGCATCCATTGGCTACCAGGTGGTGTTCTACATCGTCGCAGGCAAATTCGGCGCGTGGGCTCCGCAGGACGTGCAGTACGACAACGTAGTCAGCACCGCCGCGCCGTGGATTTTTCCGCTGACCATCGGCCTCTACGCTGCGACCAGCGAAGAATTTCTGTTCCGCATGTTTGCGATCCCGTTCGTTCGCCGTCTTACGAAATCCACTTTCCTCGCCGTCGTGCTGCCGGCGTTCGCATGGGGATTTCTGCATTCCAATTACCCGCAGGAGCCGCCCTACATCCGTGGACTTGAAGTGGGCCTCTTCGGCATCGCCGCGGGCCTGGTGATGCTGCGCTGGGGAATCCTAACGACGCTGGTCTGGCATTACACCGTGGACGCGACGTTGAGCAGTCTGCTTCTGGTGCACTCCAGCAGCCTGTATCTTCGCGCATCGGGACTCATAACCAGCGGCGCGGCGCTGATTCCGCTGACGATTGCCGGCGTCATGTATTTAGCGCGAGGCGGATTCGTGCCGTCGCAGCCGCTGCTGAATCGCGCCGTTCCTGCGCCGACGGGCTTGGCGGAATTGGGCGTCGAATCAGGAGAAGTCTGGCCGCAAGCGGTCGAAGCGCAACAAGCTACCGCGGCGACCGTCGCTACGCATCGCTATGAGAGAATCTCGCGCGGCAAGCTCGCGCTTCTGGTTGCCGCCGGCGTGCTCGGCGCGCTTTTGGTCTGGCACGTGAGGCCGCAAGAAATCGGCAGCTTCGTGCACTTTTCCGCCGACGCGAAACAAGCCACGGCCAGCGCCGATCAGGCGTTGCGCGCCCAGCACCTGGATCCCGTAAGCTTCCGGCACAGCGCAACGATCACGTACACGTTCAACGAATACGCCAACGAATTTTTGCGCCGCGCCGTTGGAATTTCCGGCGCGAACCGCATCTATGAACAGCAAGTTCCATCGGCGTTCTGGATCGTCCGCTATTTCCGCGATTCGCAGAAGGAAGAATATGGGGTCGTGCTGTATCCGGACGGCGGACTCTATTCCATTCATCACACGCTCGCCGAAGATGCGCCGGGACCGAATCTCTCGAAGGACGACGCGCTGGCGCAAGCGCAAGTTTGGCTGGTCCAGGAAAAACATTTCGATCCTTCACAATGGAAGCTGGTCGATGCCGAATCCAAAAAGCAACCGAATCGCACGGATCACAGCTTCACTTGGGAGCAACTCGCCGCGCTCGGCACGGCGCCGGGAGCTTCCGGACCGGCGCACGTTCGCATCGAAATCCAAGTGCAGGGCGCGGAGGTCTCCGGTTTCCGCACTTTCGTCAAAATCCCTGAAGATTGGGAGCGCAACGAAAGCCAAACGACGCTGGGAAGCAAGATCCAGAAGATCGGCCTGATTGGCCTCGTAGGTGTGGCTGCATTCGCCGTGCTCGTGATTTTCTTCCGCAATCTCAAGCAGCCGGACATGTCCGACGTTCCGTGGCGGCGCATGGCGAAGTGGGCGATCGTGGTGCCCGTTGCTACCGCGGCGGGCTACGTCGTGGCGACTCCGCAACTCCTGGCAGGATACCCCACGGAGATGCCGTTCAAAATTTTCGTCGCCACGATGGGCATCTTTCTGTCGCTCGGCGCGGTCTTGTATTACACCGCCGCGTTTTTTCTTTTCGGCCTCGGATGGTTCTTCCTGGCGCGCGCGTTCGGCCGCGATCTGTTGCCCGGCTGGACCGGCATGCCCGCGGCATATTACGCGGACGCCTTCTGCGTCGGTCTGTTTGGCGCCGCCGCGTGGATGGGCATCCGCAAGATTCCATCGCTTGTGGCGCTTCACTTTCCGGCGTTGCAACACTCCTTGGGCGCCGCCACACCGGCGGGTCTCGATTCCAGGTTTCCGGCGGTGAGCAGCATCGCGAGTCTGGTGAATAGCGCGTATTTCGGCGTCGCACTGCTCGCCTTGATTGCGGGATTCCTTTGCTACGCGGGGCTGCGCCGAACCGCAGTGCGCGCGGCGATCCTCGTCGTGACTGCGCTTCTGATGGCAGGAGGCGTCACGATTGGTTCGTTCACCCGCTCGGCCGTGCTCGAACTTATTCTGTTGTGCGTGCTCTGGTGGGGCGTTGCAAAACTCGTGCGCTTCAATATGTTGGGTTATTTCCTGTTGCTCGCCACAATGACGGCGGCGCAATCCGCCGCGGAACTATTGGCCCAGCCGAATTCTTTCCTCCGCGCGAATGGAGCAATTGTATGCATCGCGGGAGTTCTGCTGCTCGCGTGGCCGCTGGTGGCTTGGCGGCGCGCTGCATCGCGTGGAGTGGACCGTGGCGCAGCCGCCTAAAACTGAGCGGGCACCCGTTTCCCGCGCGTGGCAATGGGGCGAATATATTTTCGCCATTCTCGCCGGCAACGTCATCTATTTTTTAATTGAGCCGGCATTGCCTCTATGGCTGCATCACCATCTCGATCGCGCCGATCCCGGTGTGCTGCTCGACTTTCTGATCTGCGCCGCGATGTATGGCCTGGTGCGCCTGGTGCGCTGGATTTAATTTGCCTGCGTTCGCTTGCGGTGCCAGCGCGCTACAAAATACAAAGCGACGCCCAACAGCACGACAATTGCGCCGATTGACAGTTCGCTCACCGGGCCGATCGTTTCCGTGCGCTCGCGCACTCCGGCCAAAACCAGCAGCGCCAGCGGAGGCAAACCGATCAGCACCGTTCCAACGATTCCCCCGGGCACTCGGCTAGGCCGCTCGAGATTCGGTTCACGCACGCGCAACGCAACCAGCGCCCAGAATTCCAGCAGAATACTGAGCCCGGTCAACAACACGTCGAGCAATACCAACCGCTCAAAGCCCAGCGGCAGCAGCGCCGCCCAACCGATCGCGCAAACCACGATCGCAACCCAAGGCGCGCCGGTGCGCGGATGTCTGCGCGCAAACACGCGCGGCAAATATCCATCTTCGGCCATGACGAGCGGCAAGCGCGTGAACGACATCATCAACGAACCGAACGTTCCAAACGCGCCGAACATTCCGGCAATTGCCACGGCCAGCGCCAGGCCCGCGCCACCTAGAATTTGGCCCACGTCCACCCAGCCGCCCGTTGTCCACTGATTCGGATCGATTCCCGTTCGCGCCACCGCGGCAACAGGAATTAAGTAACTGAACGTCACTAGTGCCACTGCTCCGAGCATCGCCAAAGGATAGTTGCGCCGCGGCCGGTCTGTTTCGCCCGCCACAGTGGAAAGATTGTCCCAGCCCATGTAATTCCACATCGCAATCAAGAGCGCGCCAATCAAATCGGCGTGCCGCAATGGCGGGGCGGCTGCGGCAGGCGCGGCGTGCGGACGAACGAACGCTGCGGCAACGATTCCCACGAACGGCAGAAGCAGCGCAACGTTCAGCCAAACCGAAGCTTCGCCCACCGCGCCTGCTCCCAAAATATTCCATGCGGTGCACGCAACGATCATCGCCAATTCGAGCGCGACGCCCGTGTATCCTGCCGCCAATCGCGGCACAAATCGTTGGAGGTAACTGACGAACAGCACGGGATACAGCGCCATCTCAAGCAAACTTCCGGTGAGCGTGAGCCACGCTTCTTGAAATCCCCAGAAGTGGCCCATGCCGCGGCGCACCCAGATATAAAATCCGCCGTCCTCCGGCAATGCCGTCGAAAGTTCGCTGACCATCCACGCAGTGGGAATGCTCCAAAGCAGCGGCGTGATCACCAAAATCAAAAGCGTTCTCGCGTAGCCAGTTTTCTGGACCACGTCTTCCAAGCCGTAGGGTCCGCCCGCGACCATGAAATACGTCGCGGCAATCATTCCGGCCAGCGTGAGCTTGCGCATCGCCGGCGCTGCCGTCCGAGACTTGTTCGCTTCCCGCTTCACGTCGCTCGCCCCGCGCATAACTCCACTATATTTCCCGAGGTTTATACCACGCGCCGCGCCGCCGGCGCGCTCGCTCTTGCGTCTTCCGCAATGATTCCAAAGGCTTTGGGGCGCCCACGATCCGCATTGGAATACAGAGAAACTGCTGCTATCCTTTGCGGGCCCCGGCCGTCTAAGCGACATAGAGCCAGCCGGCTGGCATCTATATCACTGGGTGTATGCCGCGACGGCGTGTCCGCGACATTAGGGGACGGATTGGCCGCGCGCGATTCCGGTGATCACATATGAGGGCACTGCAGAATGGCCGTTGACGGAATGATTTTTGCCCTGCCAACAGGCCCCAACCGGCCCGGCTGCGAGGATTCCGCGCCGGATGCGGGCATCTTGGACTCGGCCTTGCCGCAGACCGAAGAGAGAACGCTCATCGAGCGCGCCCAGGCCGGAGACCGGCCGGCGTTCGAGGAGTTGGTGCGGCGCTACGACCGCGCAGTGCTGCGCTTGGCGACAAATGTTTTGCGCACGCCGGAAGACGCGCGGGACGTTTACCAGGAATCTTTCCTCAAAATTTACAAAAACATTTCGCGCTTTCGTTTCGAGTGCAGCTTCTACACCTGGGTCTATCGCGTGGTGACGAATTCGTGCCTCGATCATTTGCGGCGCCGCGAAAGCCGCCCGGAAGATCAAGCGCCGGAGACGTCAACGCGCGAACGGAGTGACGCGGCGGCGGATTTCTTCGATCGTCAGCCCGCCACCGTACCCGGCGCAGACCCGGAGCGCAGCGCGCGCAATCAAGAAATCGCGCGACGCATAGCGCAAGCGGTGGAGCAGCTGACTCCGCGCGAAAAATTGGTCTTCTCGATGAAGCACTATCAAGGATTAAAGCTTCGCGTGATCGGCGAAGCGCTGGGCACGACCGAAGAAACCGTGAAGAATTCGCTGTTCCGCGCCACGCGGAAACTGCGCGCGCAACTGGGAGGGCTGCTGTGACGCAATCCCAGCATCCCGCCGCGCCGGCTGCTTGCGGCGAGATGAGCGATCAATTGCTGTTGTACGTGTCGGGCGAACTCGACGCGAAGGAGCGTGCAGCCGTCGAAGCGCACGTGCGCGATTGCGCGGCGTGCGCGGCGGCGCTCGAAAGCGAACAGTTGCTTTTCGACGCGATCGCCGCGGCCGAGCCGGCGAAAGAGATGGATCGATCCGGCGTGATGCTGGCGCGCTCTCGCAGCGAACTCACGCAAGCGCTTGACGAAGCCGACGATGCCAAGCGCGAGCGGTGGCACTGGATTGCGCGGCTCGCCGCCTTTGGTTCGCTGCCGAAACTTCGCAGCGCGTGGGCGCTGCATCCGGCGTTTAGCAGCATCGTGCTGCTGGCGCTGGGATTTGCGCTGGGCATTGGCGTGCCCGAATGGATTCGTGTGGGCTCATCGCCTGCGCCGGGCAGACCCGCCGTTGTCGTGAATGCTGCGCCGCGGATTTCCGACCAAATGTTACAGCAAGTGGGTTCGGTCGGATTGAACTGGGAAACGCCCGAAGAGTCCTCCGCGCCGCGCGTGCAGCTGCAATTGTATTCGGATAAAACGATGCATCTGGAAGGCAGTCCGGACGACGCGGACGTCGAACGCGTGCTGACGTACGTAGTGGCCAACGGGCAACGATTCGATCCCGGCGTGCTTTTAGACTCAGTGGATCTTCTCGAAACGCGAGTTGTGGATCCATCGGTGCGCGCGGCGTTGTGCGACGCGGCGCGCTCGGATCCAAATCCCGGCGTGCGCCTGAAGGCCATTGAGGCGCTGCGCAGCTACGGCCGAGACGCGCAAGTGCAACAAGTTCTGCTCGACGCGCTCGATCAAGACGACAATTCCGGAGTGCGCATCGAAGCCGTGAACGCGCTGAAGGCCGCGCTTTCAGGCGCTGGCGCACAAGCGGCCGCGGCGCAAGACCCGCGCGTGGAGCAGGTGCTGCGCCACTGCGTGCAGAACGATTCCAATCACTATGTTCGCCTGACGGCCGCGGCGACGCTGAAGCAAATCGCGGCGAATCAGGCGGCGCCGACGGCACCTTAGAGAAAAAATGCTCGGAAGCGAATCACTTTCACGGCACGCGCCACGCCCGGCTTGGCCGCTCGGCCTGCCGATAGCGGCGCTGTGCGCATTCGCGCTGTTGTGCGCGATGCCGGCTGCCGCGCGCACGCGCCACCACACAGGCGCTGCTCCCGACGCTCGCCAAGTGAGCACGGAGAAATCTGGCCGCCTCGTTACGCATCCCGGATTGCATCTGCATCTGACGACCGACGTCGGCAACGTAAAGATCTTCACCGACGCAACCGACGAAGTGCGCTACCGTGTACGCATTTCGACCGACGCGAGCCAAGCCAGCGCGGCCGATTTAGTGGTGCACTATGCGCTGACGGCGACTTCCACGGCAACAGGTACGCAGATCACCGGCGCCGCGCCTGCGAACGCGCCGGTGGACGCGCTGTGGGTGGATTACGAAATTCACGTGCCGCGCCGCTACAGCTTGGACATCACAACGCAGGCCGGAAATATCGAGACGCAGGATATCGCCGGGCACATCGTGCTTTCGACCGGCGGCGGCGACGTGACCGCGGGACGCGTGGGCCCAATTTTGAAGACGAGCGATGCTTCAGCTCGCGACGGCGAGGATTATTCGGCGCGGATTGAAACGCAGGGCGGGCACATCGTCGTCGGCGACGTTGCCGGAAATTTGCGCGCTTCCACCGCCGGCGGGCACATCTCAACAGGAGATGTGCGTGGCCAAGTGGAGCTGCACACGGGCGGCGGACACATTCACACGGGCTCGATCGCCGGCGGAGAGCTTGGCACCAAAGGCGGCAACATCGTCGTCGAGCGGTCAAGTTCGGGCCTAGTGGTGTCAACGGACGGCGGCCAGATCAGCGTCGGCGAAGTGAGCGGCGGCCCGGTGCGCGCGCGGACCGGAGGCGGCGCGATTCATATCGTGCGCATCTCAGGTCCGACGGAAGTGGAATCGACACGCGGCAATATCGCGCTGACGTGTTTGGAAGGACCGTTGCGCGCCTCAACTTCACAAGGCTCGATTACGGCATGGTTCTTGGATCAGGACGAAGCCGCGCAGACAGAGCCTACCGCGCCAACGCCGGCGCGGAAGGTGAAGCGCGCAACGTCCGCTTCGGACCTTGAATCCGGCAACGGCGATATCGTCGTGTACTTGCCGCGCGAACTGCCGATTACCATCGAGGCGACGGTGGAGCAAAGTTCGATGCACCAGATCGTCGCCGATCCATCGCTTCCGCTGAAAGTCGATCACACACCGGGGCCAGGCGGCGCGGTGCGCGCGCAATGCAATCTGAACGGCGGCGGAGACGTGCTGCGCCTGAGAACCGACGACGGCAATATCGTGCTGCGATACGGCGATGCGGCCGCGGCCATGCTCTATACGCAGGCGCAGATGGAGCAGCTCCACGACCAAATCGAAACACAGGTCGAAGCGGTACTGAATTCCGAAGCGCTGTCGCAGGTTGCGCGTGAGACGGCGCAAGGTGAGATGCAGCGGGCCATGGAGAAAGCGCAGCGGCAAGAACAGGCCGCCGAGCAAGAAGAGGGCGGCTTCGAGCGTCTGGCGATGCGGCTCGAACAAATGTGGTGGGGCGACGTCCACGTGGACGCCGACACGCAGGAAAAGAAAATCCTTACGCGCGTCGCGCCGAATTATCCGGACGTGGCGCGGCAAGCCGGGGTGGAGGGCACGGTGGCGCTGCGCGTGGAAATCGGACAGGACGGCTCGGTGCAAGACGTCGAGCCGATTTCAGGTCCGCCACTGCTGGAGCGCGCCGCGGCGGAAGCCGTAGCGAAGTGGCGCTACGCGCCGACGCTGGTGGACGGCAATCCGGTGAATGTGATTACGACGGTTTCAGTGGAATTTCATCTGAATTGACAGTAAACGGGCCCGAAGGCGAGAACGAAGCAAATTCAACCGGAGGTGCGAGTATGCGCGCACTGCAGATGGCGGCTTTGGTGGCGCTCGGGACGCTGACGGCAGGCGCGTGGACCGCGACGTGCCGCGCGGACGATGAAGTGTTCGATCGTGTGGTTCCGCTGAAGGCTACGAACTCGTTCGAGTTGCAGAACGTGAACGGGTCCGTGGACGTGGAAGGCTGGGACCGCGATGCGGTCGAAATTCACGCCGTGAAGACGGCGAAGAGCAGCCGCGCAGATCTCAATCGCGTGCGCATCGAAATCGAAAGCGCCGCGGATCACGTTTCGGTGCAGACCGTTTACCCCAAGGATGACCAGGACCAGGATGAAGTTTCGATCGCCTACACGATCCGCGTGCCGCAGCGCGTGCTGCTGCGCCAGGTCTCCACGGTGAATGGCGACGTTCGCGTCCACGGCGTGAACGCGACGGGCAAGCTTCGCTCCGTCAACGGCGACGTCGAGGCGTACGACAGCACCGGCGCGCTTTCCGCCGAAACCACCAATGGAAATATTCTTTTGGAGCTTTGCAGCCTGACGAACTCTCCGGTAAGCGCGCAAACAGTGAACGGCTCGATCGTCGTGTCTGTGCCCGGCGGCTCCGGCGCCGCGCTCGATGCGCGCTCGCTGAACGGCGAGGTGAGTTCCGATTTGCCGTTCGCCGGCAGCTCCTCGGGACGCCGCGACTTTCACGGAATGCTGGGAACCGGCGGCACATCGATGCGCCTGCGCACCGTCAACGGTTCGATCCACATTACGGAGATGAGACAGACGCCCTGACCTCTCGCTCACCCCACGCGCTGCGCGGCGTCGAACCTCTCAGGAGGAGCAACATGAAAACGCGCAGCAAATTGATTTTGACCAGCATTGCAATCGCCGCGTTGCTTGCGGCCACCATTCCCAGCGTTCTTCGATCTCAACAGCAACCGCCGGCGCCCCCTGCGGCGCCGCAGGGCGCTCCGCCCGACGGTCCTGCAATGGCCGCGATGCCACGAATGCCCGCTCTGCCCGCGCTTCCTGATGCGGTGGAGCTGGCGACGGATCGCGTTATGCCAATCGAGGATGGATCGGGATGGCTGGGCATCGCCATCGAAGAAGTGAGCGCCGACAAAGCGAAAGAACTGAAGTTGCCGGCCGATCGCGGAGTGTTTCTGACCGACGTTCAGCAGGACTCGCCTGCGGCAAAAGCGGGTTTGAAATCGGGCGACGTGATCGTCGAATACGATGGCCAACGCGTCGAAGGGACTTTGGCGTTTCGACGCATGGTGCGGGAGACACCGCCGGGCAGGTCCATCGCGATCGGTTATTGGCGCGACGGCCAATCGGACAGCCTCACAGTCGAACTGGGCAGTCTAACCAGCGAAATTCAAGATCACGCGCTGAAGATGGCAGACCGGGCGCGCGAAATGGCGGAACAACACGTGGCCCAAGAAGAGATGGCGGAACAATTTGGCGAACAAATGGCGCAGATGCCGATGGTCTTAAATATTCCCGAGAATGCGGGCCTGTTCGCAGGTAACACTCCGCGGCTCGGGATTGGCGCGCTCGATCTTTCGGGGCAACTGGGGAAATATTTCGGCGCACCAGATGGCCAAGGCGTGTTGGTGAGCGAGGTGCGCGACTCGACGCCGGCAGCGAAGGCCGGATTGCAGGCGGGCGACGTGATTACGAAGCTCGACGGCGAGCCGGTCCGCAACGTCGGCGAATTGCGCGGAAAACTGGCGGAGAAGCGCGACGCAAAAACTGTCACGCTCACGATTCTACGCAAGGGCACGGAGATGCCGGTGACCGTAGAGCCGCAAGCGCCGCCTGCACCGCAGCCGGCGGTCGATACCAACCGGCATGTAAGCATGAAGCGGTAACCGATCGCGTCACAAACAATTCGGGCCGCCCCTAGATTCCTCGGGGCGGCCCGTAACTTTTCCTTCGACCTCTCAGAATTCCGCCGCAGCCTATTCGCGTTCGACCACCACCTTCGAGGCGGGAACCTCCAGGCGCACGAGCTTGTGGCTTGCGTCGCAAAACAAATGGATTTCAAGATCGGCGGATTTCACAACCAAAATGGAAAGACCGCCGACGGCGCCGTCTGCGATGACCTTGATCGAGCCCGGCGTGATGTCCTGCGGGATCAGCACGGGGAAACTCTGTTCGCCGCCGGCGCCCCAATCGTAAAGCCGGGCGAGCACAGCGTATTGCTCGTAAAGATTGTTGTCCAACACGATGACGCGGGGCGAAGCAAATTTGAAATCCTCGGGATAAGGATGGGCGCCGCCGAAGTCCGTGAAAGTTTTCGCGGTGCCGGAATCGAAATCTACGGTGCCCGAAATCTTCTTCGGCGCGTCGGTTGACCATGCGTAGTGAACGGGTGTGCCATCGGCGTTCAAATGCAACTCGCCGGTGGTTTTCATGTCGCCGCCACCTGGCGTGTGCGCTTCGGTGGCGCCGCGTACGACCCACTTGCCTTCAGACAAGGAAATCTCAAAATCCTCGGTGCCGAGTGTCTGGCCATTCATCTCGATGCGGAATTTGCCTTTGTCCGGCACCATCACCGCGCCCGCCGCTGAAGGCGATTTCGTCTGCGCACGCGGAGCGCCATGCGCAGTAGTGAACGCTGCAACCCCGCTGAGAACCAAAACGCAAAAAAATATGTGGATCAACGTGCTTCGCGTGGCGCGATTCATGCGATCACTTTTCCGGATTGAGGATTGAGCGCAAGCGGACCGTCGTTATCGAGAACGCCCAACGCGCGGATTCGTTCGACGACGTCGCGAGGATCCGAAGCGCCCGTCACCCGGTAGTCCGCCTGCTGATAAAACGGGAGGCGTTCTTCGTAGAGCTTGCGAAAGCTGGCTTCGTCGCGAAACAGCGGCCGATCGGGCATGAGCACGCAACGGGCCAGGAGTTCTTCGACCGGCCAATCCAGCCACAAAACCACGGCGCCCGATTCGCGAAGGAGCGCGACGTTGCGAGGTTGCGCGAAAGTGCCGCCACCGAGAGCCAGCACGAACGACGATTCTTGGCCGGCCGCCGAGCCGAGGATGCGCACCAGGCATTCATGTTCGATATCGCGAAACGCGGGTTCGCCGCTGCGAGAGAAAATTTCAGCGATGGGATGGCCGGAGTGACGCTCGATTTCCTCGTCGAGATCCACGAAGCGCCAGGCAAGTTGCGCGGCCAGAAGTTTGCCCACGGTTGTCTTGCCCGAGCCCATGAAGCCGGCCAGGCACGCCAGTCTGCGCCGGGGCGAACTCCCGGCCGAACTCGAAATTGGATGTCGCGATTCTGGCAAGCGATCCGGAGCGCTCAATCGCGCTTCAGAATTTTGATTGTACCACTGAAGGTCGAGAGCTCGACCTTGGCGTTGCCCGAGTTGACCGAACCGAAAAGGCTGTTGCCGTACTTCGGCGGCTTGGACTTGCCGTGTGCGTCGGGCATCACCGGAGCCTGGTTGATCACTTTGCCGTAGAGCGAGTTGGCGCTGACGTCGAACGAATCCGCGGGCGCGAAGCGCACTTCAATCGTGCCGGTAGCGTTCTTCAGTACGTAAATTCCGCGGCGCAGGAAATTCCCATCGAAGAGAATATTTCCCGAAGAAGTCTGGATGCGCACGCTGTCCATGGAAGGTTGCAGCAATTGGAAATTGCCGCCGATTGAATAAGCATCGAGGCTTCCGGTGCAACGTGTGCACACAAGAGAGCCGTCAACGCTTTTGATCACCAAGTATCCATCGACGTCGGTGAGCTGGAGGTTTGCGCCCACCGTATCGAAATTCATATTGCCATGAACGCTCTCCACCGTGACGCTGCCGGAATCGCTGCTGATCTGCAACTCGCTCTCTTCGGGCACGGTGATCACGTAGTTGGCCACAAGCTCATCCGGCGAGAGGTTGTCGCCGTCGACCACAGTCTCAGCCTCGATGCGATCCTCGGCCTGCTCGGTGGAGATCTGAAGTTTGTCGCTCGCGTATTCGGCGACGATCTTTACTTCATTCTTCTCCCACGATTTCACTTGCACCTGGCCGCTCGCGTTGTGCAGCGTCACCAGCGGCTTCCCCACGACCGCGAAGTGCCGTTCGACGTGGCGCGATTGGGCCTGCGCGGGCGCGCCCAACAGCAAGAAGGCGCTGACTACAGTGACCGGGATCCCGGCAAAACGGGAAATAGATTTCATGGCGTTCATGGCTTTCATTTTCCTCCGACTGCTCTCCGATCCATCGCTACGGCCAGAAGCTGGGCTTTCTGCTGATACGCATCGTAGAGGTATTCGCGGGCCATTTCGTTGTCGGGTTGTTCTCGGACACTTTTCTCACATACGGCAATAAAGTTGTCAACCACGCCGAGATCGTGATGCAGCTCTTCGGCCACTTGCGGATCGCGCTCCGGCAATGACTCGATGCTCGCCTCGGATGCGTCCAGCGAGCCTGTGGACTGCGACTCGGCAGTGACGGCAGGAGCTGGCTCGAGAAGCGCGCTGGCGTTCGTCCCGATGCGCGTGGTCGAAACGCTGCTGACGCTGACGAGACCCGCCGCGACGAGCGCGACGGCGAGCACCGCTCCCGCAAACGCGGGACGCTGGAACACGCTCCACCAAGCAGCGCTAACCGGCGCGCGCGCGGCTTCGGATTCGCGGATGCGGCCTTCGGATTCCAGTTGCGTGCGAATGCGCGCCCACAACCACTCGGGCGGCGCCACTTCCTCTTGAGCCAGATCGAGCGCGGCCGCGCCGATCTGCCGGAAATCCGCTTCGAGCGCCTGACAATCGGTGCACGCGGCTACGTGCGCTGCGATCGATGCCGGCAGCGGGCCGTCCGGCTCTTGTTCGCGATATCGTTCGAGTTCGTCACACATATCCGTGGTCCGTCCTGGGACTTGTGCGTCCTTCGCCATTCTGTGCTGCGCTTGTCTCCGAATCCTTCGCGGTCACTGATTTCGTACCTACCTAATCGGATGTCGCCAAGCCTCCGCGGGCTGCCTGGCGTTTTTCGCGCGCTTGCTGCCGAAGCGTTTCCTGCAAGAGCTCGCGAAGGCGCATGCGCGCTTTGTGCAGTTGCGACTTCGAATTGCCGATCGAGCAGTTCATAATCTGCGCGATTTCGTTGTGTTCAAAGCCTTGGATGTCATGCAGAACGAAGACCGATTTGTAGCCCGGCGGCAACTGCGTGATCGCGCGTTCCAGGTGCACGCGGTCCACCGAACCCGTCAGCAATAGGTCCGGAGCGCCAATATCTTTACGCGGGCCGCCGGTTTCTTCATCCGGCTCGGTTTCTTCTTCGAGCGAGGTTTCCGCCAGAGTCTTTCTGCGCAGCCGCATCAGAACGACGTTTACCGAGAGCCGATGCAACCAAGTGGTGAAAGCCGATTCGCCCCGAAACGTGGCGATCTTGCGGAACAACTGCAAGAACGCTTCCTGAGTCAGGTCTTCAGCTTCCGCCGTATTGCCAACCATGCGCAGACACAAAGCGTAAACGCGGCGATTATGGAGGCGGTAGATGCGTTCAAAGGCCTCGGCATTACCACGCTGAGCCAGACGGATCGCGTCTGCCTCAGACATTTCGCCGGTTTCACTTCGCCTCGTGCGGGTCACTCTACCCGTCGGGACGACACCCGAGATTTGGGATGCGTCCCCTGCCCCCTGAGTTGTACTGGCCTACAGCCCGTGTGCCAAACGATCATCACGATCGCAAGGAGGGCTCCGGCCGGAAGCGCCTTTTCTGATTCTCCGCGGACAGCCGGCGAACCGCTAGCAGGCAAGCGTTTTGAGCGAAGGCATGCGGAAGAGAAGCTTCTCGCGGAAGGGACCGACTTCTTCGCTCGGCAAAACGCAGAAAAAAGACTTCAAAACGATCACGGTTTCCCGCAAGCAAGTGTTCAAATCGTAGTCCAACACTTCGAGTGCCTGATAGTGCCGCCCGATGGACGCCTCACCATCGTCGGCCAAGGCGCGGGCCGCGACGCGGGACTGCTTCTGAATACCATCCAGTGCTTCCGTAAGGGCGTGCAGCTTGTGAAAGAACCGCGAGCGGCCCTGAAACAGCACTGTCGAAAGGAGATGATCGGTGCGAGCAATGCGCTGGGGATTCGCGCCGCGGAAATTCTCGGCGTCGAGCGGTTCCACGTTGGGGAGCGTGCCGTAATGCCGGCCGTGCTCTTCCATCGCGCAGAGAACACCTTGCAGACTCTCGGCCAGGCAGTCGGCGAGTTCGGCGACCAACGAGGCGGATATCCGGGCGGTGATGAACCGGCCAGCTGCCCTGGAACCGAAGGCTTCGTTGAGCGTGACGCTCTGCATGTGGTATCGAGTCTCGAGGTCATCAAGGGCGGCGCCGTAAAGGCGGTGGCTGCTCTCAGGAAGCGAAGCCACCCAGTATTGCCGGACTGTGCCTACACCCATAGTGGTGACTCTGGCCCGTTGTTGACCCACGCCCAAGCCTCCGAAGCGCGGTATGATACCACACCGGATGCGCATCAGCTTGATCGAGCGCACGAATAGTTGCGCGGGTCTCGCCGGCTGCCAGGCGAGTGGCCAACAGCGATCTGAAAAGACGATTACGCTCGGCAAAGGAAAGGACCGACGCCTTGCCTTTTGAACCATTTGACCAGTACCTGCAGCGCCAGAAAAAGCTCGCGGAAATCGAAGCGCTAGGCTACGAAGCCTATCCTCATCGCTTCGATCCAACGGCCACGCCGGCCGAAGTCGTAGCGCGCTACGCCGAAATGCCAGCCACGGACCTGGAGGCGCGCAAGTCATCGGTGCGCGTCGCGGGGCGCATCATGACGGTGCGCCTGCACGGCAAGGCGGGCTTCGCGCACATTTCCGGGAGCGGGCAACGCTTGCAGATCTACGTCAAGTTGGACATCGTCGGCGAGCGCGCTTTCCACCTGTTCCAATTGATGGACCTGGGAGATTTGATCGGCATCTCCGGCCACATTTTTCGCACCAAGACCGGCGAATTGACGGTTTGGGTGGAACAGCTCAGCTTGCTGGCCAAGGCCTTGCTGCCGCTGCCGGAAAAATTCCACGGACTTTCGGATCGCGAGCGAATATACCGGCAGCGATATTTGGACTTGCTCGTCAACGAAGATTCGCGGCGCGTCTTTCTGCGGCGGACACAAATCGTTCGCGAACTGCGGCGTTTTTTCGACGCGCACGGTTACGTCGAGGTGGAAACGCCGATGATGCAGTCCATCGCGGGAGGCGCCGCGGCGCGTCCGTTTGTGACGCATCACAACACACTGGATCTGGATCTGTATCTGCGCATCGCGCCCGAACTGTATTTGAAGCGGCTGATCGTCGGCGGGCTCGATCGGGTGTACGAAATTAACCGGAATTTCCGCAACGAAGGAATTTCGACCCAGCACAATCCGGAATTCACAATGCTCGAGTTCTATCAGGCGTATAGCGATTACCGCGACCTGATGTCGCTGACCGAAGAATTGTTCGCGACGCTCGGGCGCCAACTCAACGGCACGACCGCGATTCGCTTCGGTGAGCATGAAATCGATCTGGGGCGCTGGCAACGTTTGACGATGCGCGAAGCCATCGTGCGCTACTGGCCCACCGCGGCGGCGTTCGCGCCGACTGTCGAGGAATTGACCGTATCGGGCGGACCGCGCGCCGTCGCCACGCGCTACAACGCTTGGACCGCAACACTGCGAGCGGCGCCAACCGACGCCGCGCCGACAATCGTGGGCGCCGATCCGATCGGCGGAATTGAGAAAATGACCGATGGCGAAGCCACCGGCGAGCTGTTTGAAAAAGTGGCGGAACACAAACTGATTCAGCCGACCATCATCTTCGATTTCCCCACCGATATTTCGCCGCTCGCCAAATGCAAGCCGGGCGATCCATCGCTGGTGGAGCGTTTTGAAATATTTATCGCCGGCATGGAGTTCGGCAATGCGTTCTCCGAATTGAACGATCCGGCCGAGCAGGAGCGCCGATTTGAATTGCAGGTGAAACACGGCGGAGCGGACGCGCCGCGGGAAGTTGATCTCGATTACGTGCGTGCACTTGCGCACGGCATGCCGCCGGCGGCGGGCGAAGGCATCGGAATCGATCGCCTGACAATGCTGCTGACGGATTCGCACTCGATTCGCGATGTAATTCTGTTTCCGCTGCTGCGGCCCGAGGCGCGAGACGACGGCGCGCCTGAAGGCAACGCGCCCGGCAAAACCCCATGAAATTTGCCTGGTTCGTAGCGCGGCGCTATCTGCGTTCCAAGCACCGGCCGGCGGTGCTGCGCCTGGTCACGTGGCTTGCGACGGTGGGCGTGGCCGCCGGTGTGGGAACGCTGGTCGTAGCGCTGGCGATGAACAGCGGATTCCGGCATACGTTTCAGGATCGCCTGCTCGGAGTGACCGCGCACGTCAACCTCTCGCGGCCGGACACCGAAGGAATCGAAGACTACCGCGCTCTCGGCGAGCGGCTGGGCCAGACGCCGGGCGTGCGCTCCGTGGCTCCAGCGATTTATTTGACTGTGCTGCTGGTCGCGCCGGGCGGCCGACCGCGCGGCGTGGTCATCAAGGGAATTGACCCGGCGATCGAAATCGCTTCGGATGAAGCGCTGCGCCGGTTGACTTCGGGCCGCGCGGATTTCGCGGAGGACGCAAACGGCTTCGGCGGCATCGTGATCGGACAAATGCTGGCCGACGATCTGGGAATCGCGGCCGGAGACTACGTCACGCTGATGAGCCCGGAAGGGGAGTTGACGCCGTTCGGGCAGATGCCCCGTTCGCGGCGATTCCGCGTGGCGGGAATTTTCAATTCCGGCTTTTACGACTACGACGCAAACTGGGGATTCATTGCGCTGCCGGCGGCGCAAGGACTGGCCGGCGTCGGCGACGTCGCAAGCGTGCTGGAATTTCGCCTGGCCGACCCGGATCGCGCCGAGCAGGTGGCAGGCGAACTGAAGAGCGAAGCAGGCCCGGGCTATCTGGCAAGCACGTGGCAGGATGAAAATCGCGCGCTGTTCCGCGCACTGCATTTTGAAAAACTTGTGACGGCGCTGTTCATCGGACTGATCACCTTCGTCGCCGGCCTTAACATTTTGGTGGTTCTCGCGATGACTGTGAGCGATCGCGCGCGCGATATCGCCGTGCTCACCGCGATGGGAGCGCGACGCAGACAAGTGCGCGACGTTTTCATTTTGCAAGGACTGGCCATCGGAGCATTCGGAACGTTCACGGGCCTGGCCGCCGGATACTCATTGGCTTGGGCTGCGGGAACGTATCGGTTGATTCCGCTCGACCCACAGGTCTATTCCGTGCCGTACGTGCCGTTTCAACCGAACGGCCTCGACGCAATCTGGATCGGCGTTGCCGCGGTTGCGATTTGCCTGGCGTCAACCGTGATACCGGCGCGCGCGGCGATGCGCTTGACACCTGTTGAAATTCTTCGCTACGAGTAGCAGCCGAACGGTTCGCGCTAGCGCCCAGCGCGGTTTGGCGCGCCATGTGCTTCTTCCTATTGTGACCGGCGATTCGATCAAAAAAAGCGATCAATAAGCGCCAAAAAGAGGCGTGCTGGCCGTGTTACAATTGTCTATAGTTCAACGATTTAGGGGCCTGGGGAGGACGGTTCGAGGCGGGGTGAAATCGACCCAGGAAAAGCGCCGGCCAAAAGAGGAAATGCTTGGGCGAACACGAGGCAGTTTCTAGTCATTACATGGCCCGCGGGATACAAAGCAGCACCAAATGTGAGCATCTAACTCTAGTGGGTGCGTCCGCGATGAATGCAATTTACGAAGCGCACACACCGAGCAATTGTACGGAGAATTTGAGTCGATGACGCCCAGCTCCACCGCGACAGCCGCGCGCGATTCTTCCCAGGAATCGAGCCTCGCGCAGCGAACTGAGCCGAGCGTGAGCGGGGGAGCCGTGCTGGAAGCGCGGGGATTGCGCAAAGTTTACGGAGAGGGACCGGGCGCGATCACGGTCCTCGACGGCGTGGATTTTGCGATCGAGCGCGGCGAGATGATCGCCATCGTTGCGCCGTCTGGAGCGGGAAAAAGCACGCTCCTGCACTTGCTGGGGGCGCTAGACACGCCAACGAGCGGTACAGTATACTTCGACGCGAAAGCAATCGACACGCTGGGTGAACAGGAGCTTGCGGATTATCGCAACCGTGCGATTGGTTTTGTTTGGCAACGCCATCATTTGCTGGCGGACTTCACCGCCGCCGAAAATGTTGCCATGCCCCTGCTGATGAGGGGCCGGGCCACGCGGGAAAGCATGGCGGAAGCCAGGCGCTGGCTCGCTGAAGTGGGGTTGGCGGATCGGGCAGATCACCTGGCCGGGAAGCTTTCCGGCGGGGAGCAGCAAAGAGCGGCGATCGCCCGGGCGCTCGTGCACGAACCGGCCGTTTTGCTGGCGGATGAACCGACCGGGAATTTGGACGAGCGCAATGCCAGCGGGGTTTTTGAACAAATGCGCCAGCTGTGCCGGGCGCATCGGCTCACGTCCGTACTGGCGACGCACAATTGGGTTCTGGCTCGGCAAGCGGATCGCGTGCTACAGCTGGAAAACGGGGTGCTTCGTCCGGTTTCAGAAACCTCTAACGGCCCTGGGAATGCTGTCTGAGGGGAGAAACGAGCGGAAACGTGTTTGAACGCTACACAGAAAAAGCGCGCCGCGTGATCTTCTTCGCGAGGTATGAGGCCAGCCAGTACGGAAGCCCCTACATCGAGACGGAACACCTACTGCTCGGCCTGATGCGCGAGGACAAAGCGCTCGCCAATCGCTTTTTGCGCGCGCATGGCTCGATCGAATCCATCCGCAAGGAGATCGAATCGCGCATCACGATTCGCGAGCGCATCTCCACGTCGGTTGAGGTGCCGCTGAGTCAGGAATCCAAGCGCATCTTGAATTACGCCACCGAAGAGGCCGAGCGGCTGGGGCACAAGCACGTTGGCACCGAGCACTTGCTGCTGGGAATTCTGCGCGAGGAAAAATGCTTCGGCGCGGAAATTCTGCAAGAGCGCGGCCTGCGGCTTTCCGCGCTGCGCGAAGAAATGGCGCGCTCGGCGGGCGAAAAAGCGCCCGCGAATCGGCCCAAAGAAACGTCGCTGCTGGCCGAATTCAGCCGCGATCTCACGCAATCCGCTCTTGAAGGACAGCTCGATCCCCTGGTGGGCCGCGAGCGCGAAGTGGAGCGCGTGATCCAGATTCTGTGCCGCCGCACGAAAAACAATCCAGTGCTGATTGGCGAGCCGGGCGTGGGCAAGACAGCCATCGTCGAAGGCCTGGCGCAGCGCATTTCCGACGGCGACGTGCCGCCATTCCTCGCCGACAAGCGCATCCTCTCACTCGATCTTTCGCTGATCGTGGCCGGCACGAAATACCGCGGGCAATTTGAAGAGCGTCTGAAGACGATCATGAAAGAGTTGATGGAGAATCAGAACGCCATCCTCTTCATCGACGAATTGCACACGCTTGTGGGAGCGGGCTCCGCGGAAGGTTCTCTGGACGCCGCGAACATTCTGAAGCCGGCGCTTTCGCGCGGCGAAATTCAGTGCATCGGCGCCACCACGCCGGGCGAATATCGCAAGTCGGTGGAGAAGGATCGTTCGCTCGAGCGCCGCTTCCAGTCCGTGAAGGTTGCCAGCCCCAGCGAGGACGACGCGATTCGCGTGCTGGAAGGCGTGCGAGAGCGCTACGAAAAATTCCACGCAGTCACGTACACAGAAGAAGCCATTCGCTACGCCGTGTATCTTTCCAGCCGGTACATTCCGGACCGTTTCTTGCCGGATAAGGCCGTGGACCTGATCGACGAAGCGGGCGCGCGTGTGAAGCTTCGCCAAGCCACGCTGCCAGACGAGGTCGCCGAAGTGCAGAAGCGCGTGAAGTTCATCACGCACCGGATGGAAACGGCCATCGCCAATCACGAATTCGAAAAGGCGCGCTTCTATTCCGAGGAAGAGCGCAAGGAAAAGGAAAACCTGCGCCAGGTGCGCGACCGGCTGAAACTGGATGAATCGACCGCGGGCGTCGTGACTCGCGAAGACATCGAAGAAGTTGTCGCGCGCTGGACCGGAATCACCGTCACTTCGATTAAGGAAGACGAACAACAGAAACTGCTGCGCATCGAACAAGAACTGCACAAGCGAATCATCAGCCAGGCGCGAGCCATCACCGCGCTGGCGCGAGCGATTCGCCGCAGCCGCGCTGGATTGAAAGCTCCAGGCCGCCCGGTGGGCTGCTTCCTGTTTTTGGGCCCGACCGGCGTGGGCAAGACGGAAGTCGCGCGGCGCTTGGCGGAGTTCTTGTTTGGCAGCGAAAAATCGCTGATTCGCTTCGATATGTCGGAGTACATGGAAAAGCACTCGGTTTCGAAGCTGATCGGCGCGCCTCCAGGCTACGTGGGATACGAAGAGGGCGGCCAATTGACCGAACGCGTGCGCCGCACTCCGTATTCGGTGATCTTGCTCGACGAGATCGAGAAGGCCCACTCCGACGTCTACAACATCCTGTTGCAGGTATTCGAAGACGGGCAATTGACCGACGGTCTCGGCAACACGGTGGATTTTCGCAGCACGATTTTGATCATGACCTCAAACCTCGGCGCGCGTCATTTGGAGAAGCGGCAAACCATGGGCTTCCAATCCGGCGCGGACGAAGCCGGGGCCAAGAGCATGGAAGACCTGGTGCTTTCCGAGGTCAAACGCGTATTCAATCCGGAATTTTTGAACCGGCTGGACGAAGTCATCCTGTTCAACCCGTTGACCGATGAAGATCTGCTGCGCATCATCGATTTGCTGGTCGGCCAGATCAACGACACATTGATTCACCGTCAGGTGCAAATCGTACTGACGCCAGAAGCAAGCCAGTGGATTCTCGAGAAGACTTGCGGCGACCGCACATACGGAGCTCGCCCGCTCCGACGGGCGCTGCAGAAATACGTCGAAGACCCGCTGTCGGAAGCGCTAATTCAGGGGGGCTTGCAGCGTCCGGCGACGCTGGAAGTATTCGTTGCCGGCGAAGAGCTCGGTTTCCGACCAGTCGTGGAAGCAACCCCGGTTACCCACTGACGAATCCTATGCGGGCAGGCCGGACCTACCGCTGAACCGGCCGGGGAGCAGGACACTCTTGTTTTGGGGGAAGGCGGCCTTGACCGCACCTGCGGCCGCATTTAAATACATTTGCCTGTCGGCTCTGTTGTGGGCGCTATGCCTCTGCCTATTCGGCGTGGCCAACGCCCGCGCAATGCCTGCGCCGCAGACTACGCTGGACGAGCAAGCGCCGGCCGCGGAAGCGCCTGCTGGGCAGCCGTATGTCCAGATAATTGAATTCGTCGGCAACCATCGCATGCGTTCTGAAACGTTGAAGGCGCGCATCTTCACGCGCGAGGGCGATCCGTACAAGCCCGAAGCGCTGCGGCGCGATTACCGCGCTCTTTGGAACACCGGCTACTTCGAGGACATTAAGCTCGCGGTGGAAGACAGTCCCGACCACCCGAACGGCAAGATCGTTATCTTCTACGTCAGCGAGCGTCCCATCATTCGAAGCATCAAATACGTGGGTTTGAAGACAGTGACCGAATCCGACGTGCTGGACGCGTTCAAAGATCGCAAAGTCGGGCTGTCGGTGGAGAGCCAATTCGATCCCACGAAGATCAAGAAAGCCCAAGTGGTGATCCAGGAATTGCTGGCCGCGCACGGCCATCAGTTTGCCGTGGTCAAGCCCACTTACGAACGCATCGCCGCATCGAACGCGGTCAAGCTGACGTTCAACGTCGATGAAGGGCCGAAGGTCAAGCTCGGCGTAATTACGTTTACGGGCAATCATGCATTTTCGAGCGCCAAGCTAATTCGCTCAATGAAACATTCCCGGCCGTACGCGATTCCCCTGTACATCACGAATATCTCGGTGATGAACAAAACTTTCGATCGCTCCGCGCTCGATGAGGACCTTGAAGTTGGGGTTCGCGCGCTCTATCAGGACAACGGCTATTACGACGTCCAGGTGGAAGACCCCGTCGTACAATCGGTGGAGTTGCACAAACCCGGCATTCCTGGGCCGTGGCCGATAGTTGGCAAAAAGAACGGCAAGGCCACCAACGTCACCATCCCGATTGAAGAAGGCGACCGCTACCGAATGGGCAAGCTCTACATCCGCAGCTCGGACCCGGAAAAAGGGCTCTCGCTCAAACGCGAGGCGTTGGAAAAGGCCTTTCCGATAAAGACGGGCGATATTTTCAGCGTAGGCAAGGTCCGCAAGGCCATCAAGGACTACACGGCGCTGTACGGACAATTCGGCTTCATCGATTTCACGGCCGAACCGATCAGCGACGAAAACAAGACAACGAAGACGATCGATCTCACGCTCGATTTCGACGAAGGCAAGCAATTCTATGTGCGCCGCATCGAATTTTCTGGAAACACCACGACGCGCGATAAGGTGATCCGCCGGGAATTGCTGATCAACGAAGGCGATCTGTTCAACAACCACCTGTGGGAGCTGAGCATTCTCCGCTTAAATCAGCTGAATTATTTTGACGTCATCAAGCCCGAGAATGCTGAAATTAAGCGGGACACCAAGAACGGCACGGTGGACATCCTTCTGAAACTGAAAGAGAAGGGCAAGCAGTCGATCAGTTTGACCGGCGGGATCAGCGGAATCGCCGGCGAATTCCTCGGCTTGACCTACCAGACCAATAACTTTTTGGGTCTGGGAGAAACGCTGACGTTCACCACCCAATTCGGGTCCATTCAGCGGCAATTCGTGTTCGGATTCACGGAGCCGTACCTGTTCCAGCGGCCGATCACCAGCGGCTTCACCATATTCGACAGTCGATACAATTTCGACCAAGCTCGTGAGACTTCGCTGATTTATGGGCAAAAGATCACCATTAGCCCCGACATCGCCCAGAATTACAATCAAGACAGCAAGGGGTTCACCGCGTTCGTGCAGTATCCGCTGAAGAAGCTCTCGATATTCTCGCGACTCGGCGTCACCTACGGGTACACGGACACAGACATTCAGGCATTCAGCACGGCCTCCACATTGCTCTTCGAGGCGCTGCAATACCAAGCGATTGCCGGACCTTCGGCCTTGAATGGAATCCACGCGAGCAGAATCTCTCCCACGTTGAGTTATTCGCGCCTACAGGGCTCGCAACTGAATCCCACGGGGGGAAAGACATTCTTTGCGAGTGTGAGCTATAACGGCGGGCCACTGCTCCGCGGCAACGTGGATGAACTCTCGTCTACGTTCAACATGACTTACTTCCACCCCATCAATCACCACCGCAACGTCCTCGCGATGCGTTTCCTGGGATCGTACATTACCGGCTATGGCGGACGTGAAGTGACGCCTTACGATCGCTTCTACCTGGGCGGTGAAGACAATCTGCGCGGTTTCGACGTGCGCACGGTCACGCCTGTGGTGTTCATACCAACGGTGACCACGACGTCGCTCACGTACCAGAATCCGGCGTCGCTCAACAGCAGCGGCACTCCGACCTCGGCCACGCTCTCGGTTCCGCTGCTGGTCTATCAGGTGGCCTTCCCTGGCGGAGACACCGAGGCGGTCGGGAACTTCGAGTATCGAATTCCCATCGCCGGACCAGTGTGGATGGCGGTGTTCACGGACGCCGGGGCGACAGGCGTGCTGCGCCCGTCGCAATTGCAGTTGGCGGCGAGCGGAATCGCGGAAGACAATTCGATATTTCCAGGCTCCGTCACCACCGGGAAACTCGACGTTTTGGCAGGAACGAATTTTAAGCTGCGTGCTTCAGCCGGGCTCGAGATCGTAGCCAATCTGCCGATCATCAACGCACCAGTGCGCTTATACTGGTCGTACAACTTCGCGAGGCTCGACACCACATTCACTCCGCAAACGGGCCAGTTCTACCTGACCCCGGGCCAGATTGCTGCGCTGCCGGGCGGCGAACAGGGCGCCCTGTATCAGGACACGATTCTTCCTGAGCTGCAGGGCTTGGTGAAGCCGCCGACTACGAATTTCTTTGATCCGATAAGGGTCCTACGGCTGACGGTCAGCCGGACCTTCTGAGCGCCGCGCATCCGGACACGAGGAGAATCACAGCGGCGGTAAGGGACAACATGGAGAGCGTCAATACAGTTGGAGGCACGGGATTCATGAGATCGCGCAAAATCTGGTTCGCGGTGTTCCTGTTGTGCGCTGGCATCGCACTTGGGTGCAGCAGTGCCCCATCGAATGTCGTAGTTGCGGTAACCCCGGTCGCCATCACAGTGGCGCTGAACAACGAACAGTCATTCACGGCGACCGTCACCGGATCTTCGAACACCAGCGTCACTTGGGACGTGACCGGCCCGACGGGCGCAGCAGTGGCGGGAGGAAACACCAACATCGGCACGATCGACACGAGCGGAAACTATATCGCACCTAACGTCTATCCCTCGGGCTGCACGCCCACGCCAACGGCTCCGTGCACCGTGACGATTACTGCGGTTTCGGCGGCAGACACCTCGGTGACGGGCACGGCAACTGTTACTTTGTCCTCTGGTATCACCCTTTCGGTATCACCAGCCACCGCGACAATCGGAACATCAGAAACGTATCCGTTCACGTCCACAATAACCGGCACGTCCAACACCGCCGTCACATGGACTGTGTGCTACGTGATCAAATCGGCGGAAGATTGCAACCCTGCCGACGCCAACGGCCAGACGAGCAACGGCACGATCAACTCAACCACTGGTCTCTATACGGCACCACAGATTGCGCCTACCGCCGCGGTTCAGATCCAAGCGCAGTCGGTTCAAGACCCATCCGTAGTCGTCTCGGCGAGCGTCAACGTGGTTACGGCAGCGAATCCGACCGTGACGTCCGTGAGCCCGAATACCGCGCCGCAAGGGCAGACGTTCGTGGATGTCTACGTCACGGGAACGAATTTTCTGACGACAACTTCCGTGCTCGTGAACGGCACACCCTTACCCGCGTTCAACAACGGCGTACAAAGCGTGTTGCTGCCCAACCCGACCTTCTCCAATTCGGGCTCGTCCGTGACGATAACCGGAGAAACGACTACGCTTCGGGCGCGCATACCAGACTTCATGCTCACCGCTGCGCCCGTGCCGCCAGCCACGACAGCCACGCTGACGATCACAGTCGAGCGGCAAAGCGGCACCCCGCAGTCATGTCCGACGCCGTCGCTGTGTCAGATCGCGGTGACGCCAACGCGGCCCGCCATCGCGGGACCATCTCCCGATAGCGTGCTTCAGGGCTCCGCCGGTTCGGTGAATTTCAATATTGACGGCGGCTTTTTCGGCACGAATGCCAATCCCGTCGTCACCGGAAAATACAACGGCAGCACACGCGCAATGAGCGTCAATTCGAATTTGAATCCGGTCGATAGCGGCCGCCAGTTGAGCGTCACGGTTGGCGGTGGACTCAATTCAGGTGACCTGAGCGCGCCGGGCCTTTACCCGGTGACGGTCCAGAACAACGCGCAGCCGCAGCAAGTGGCCACGGCGAATCTCGCTGTTCGTCCTGCGTACGGCCCGCCCGCTTCGATCACTTCGACGATCTCGGATACCGTGGCGCACCTGCCCGGCACTACGCCCTCGGCCGTCGCCATCGACACTTCGACTGGGCTCGCGGTGGTGGTCAACACCGGCTCGAATGACGTCACGCTAATCGATCTATCGTCGGGCACGCCCGTCGTTGTCGTGCCATCCCTCTGCACGGCGGTGATAACTCCCGCGCCGTCGCCCTGCCCCACATCGGCGCCGACGGGCGTCGCTGTGGACAACATCCGGCACCTCGCGCTGGTAACCAATAGCTATTCAAACATCACCGGAACCCCCGCGGTCTACGCGAGCGTCGCGGTGATTAACCTGACCACGCGCACAGTGATCAACGTCATCCAACTGAACTACCTCAACGCCAACAATGTTGAGACCAAACCTTATTCCGTGGGCATCAATCCCGCCACTGGGCGCGCCGTGGTGGCCTTTCAAGCCACAGACCGCGCCGTGCTGCTTGACTTGACGAAGTCACCGCCGGCTATCGCTGGAGTCGTCAGCGCCAGCACAGGTCAAAGTCCGGAAGTCGCGGTCGACCCGGTGCTGGATTGGGCGATTATTACGCCAGGCGGCTTAGGATCGATGACGATCGCTGATTTGAGCCGGCAGAGCTCTGAATCGATCGCCGCCGCATCGGCGTCAACACCGGGCGCCGTGCGATCCGGCAACACGGTAACGATCACCGCCGCTTCGACGCAGTATTTGCAGAATGGCCAGCCCGTGCTCATCCAAGGCATCGCCGATAACAGTTTCAATGGAATCTTCGACGTCTCTGTGCTTACCGCCACCACCTTTACCTATGTCCAGACCGGGCCGAATGCTTCGAGCGGCGGAGGCACAATTAGCTACGCGAATCCAGTGGCCACGCTCACCGTGAATCTATCGGTGCAGGGCGTGTCCATAAACCCGGAAACGCATTCCGCGCTGTTAACCGATCCGGGCATCGCCGGCGACGCCGCATCTCTCTTCAACGGACTAAATGAAATTGTCACACCCATCACGAACATCGCAGAGACCGGGGATGTCGCATCCGCGTACAATCAGCTCACCGATACCGGCCTGATCCTGAACAACAAGCTGAATCAGGCCCTGGTGATCGATCCGACCCAGCCGACCGCCATCGAGGAGCTCACTGCGGATCTTAACGATCCAGTGGCCGTCGCCTGCGACCCGATCACGAATCAATTCGTAATCGTCAATCAGGGCAACAACTCGGCTACCGTTTATTCGTTGGGAGCGGTCCGGGCGCTGCAAATCACCGAAGTCAGTCCACAGGTCTACAACTTGACTTCATCGTTGACCTCGCCGGCGGTGGCTACGTCTCAGACCTTGACGATCGTAGGCGGCGGGTTTACGTCGTCGTCTGTGGCGCGCTTGGACGGCATCCCGCTGCCCACGAACTTCCTCTCCGGCCGCTCGATCACGATGACTGTGCCGGCAACCATGCTTTCAGCTCCGCGCCGCTTCGCGCTCGATGTCCTCAATCCGGGCCCCGCCGTCTCAAACGGGGAAGACTTCAGCGTGACGCAAACCGTGGATCTGACCAATCCCGGCTGCGTCGAACCAGCCCCGGATGGGGTGGCGGTCGATCCGCAGAATAACGTGGCTGTGGCGTCGCTCAGCGGCTGCAACTCCGTAGCCGTGGTCAACCTCTCGAACGGCACGGGATCGGTCGTCTCGGTGGGACAATACCCTGCCGGCGTGGCGGTCTTGCCGAATGTTCATCTGGCCGCGGTAGCGAACTCGGGAAGCAACAATGTGTCCATCGTGGACACTGTGGCGCTCGACGTCACGAACACAGAGTCAGTGGGAACAACCCCGCTCGGCGTCGATGCCGACCAAAACTCCGGAGAGGTCGCAGTGGCCTGCAACGGGCAGAGCAGCGTTTACATCTTCAACGCCGTCAGCCCAGCATCGTCGGTCGCTGAGACTGCCGGGACGAATCCCTATGGGGTCGCAATTGATCCCGTAGCCGGAGAAGTGGTATCGACCGACGTGACGGGAAATGATCTGTACGTGTCGGATGTATCCGAAGCGAGCGGGCCCTCGTTCGCGCTCGGAGCAGGCCAAGGAATGGCGTACCCAACGGGCGTGGTTTACGATCCGATCGGTTACCAGTTCTTGGTGGCTTCGAGCTCGAGCAATCAGGTTTTTGTGGCGTCGACGATCAACCAGCAAGTCTCTGCGTTCAGCGTCGGCATCAACCCGTTTTCCATCGCCTATAATCCATACTCCAGCACGCTGGTCACGACGAATACGGAGAGCGGCACGATGACGGTGGTCGATCTGCTGGCGCGGCAGGTTCGCTCCGTGATCACGGTGAACTCCGGATCGCATTTCGCGGTGGCCATCAATCCGTGGACCAACGTCGCAACCGTAGCCGATGCGGTGGATAATACGTTGGTCTTTATCCCATTGCCCCGCTGATTCATGGGCGCCGAACAAAGTCAGCGTGGAAGATTTGGATTTCGAGTTGACGCCCGGAAAACGCGCCACCTATAATGAGCGATTTGTGAATCTTAGAAAGAACAAGGAGTGAGAATGAATTTCAACTTATCTTTGAAGCATTTACCGGCCGCGCTCGTGGTTGTATGCCTCTCCGCTGCCGGGGCTTGGGCCCAAACCACCGCGGCGCCGACGGCCGCACCGGTTCCCGGAAAGATCGTGGTGATCGACGTTCAAGGCGCGATCGCGGCCACGGCCGAAGGCAAGGAAGCCGCCGCGGAACTGCAGTCGCAATTCGCGTCGAAACAAAATGAGCTGCAAGACTTGCAGAAGAAGATCGAAGACATCCAGACCCGCCTCACCAATGGCGCGGCCACATTGAGCGACGAAGCGAAGAGCAGCTTGCAGCGGCAGGGCGAGTTGTACTCTCACGAACTGCAGCGCGGTCAGGACGATTTCCAAGAACAAGTGACCGCCGCGCGGCAGGACGTCGTGGACCGCATCGGCCGAAAGATGATGGATGTCGTGGACCGTTACGCTCGTGAAAACGGCGTCGCGATCGTGCTCGATTCGTCGGTGCAAGGCGGATCCCTGTTGTACAGGGCGGCGCCGACAGACATTACCGCCGACATCGTGCGCCTGTACGACCAGGCCTATCCGATCAAGCCCGCAGCGGCAACGGCCCCGGAGCACCCGGCCACACACGCGCCCGCCGCCGCAAAGCCCGCGACGCCTCCGCAAAAGTAGCCGGCCGCGGCCGCACCACCCGTCCCCCCGCTTTTTGTAGCAGGCGGGGGTGTACGCGCCCGACGGGCAGGCCGGTAACCGGCCTGCTCTAGGCAGAAGGTCGAAACGCGGCTACAATGTTTTGGCCTTCCCTACGGATTTCCACTGAGGATTCAGAGCGTGGAACCGATACTCGCCACCGAGAATCTCTGGAAAATTTATCGCGCGGGCAAACTCGACGTGCCCGCGCTTCGCGGGGTGAACCTCCAGGTGCTGCCCGGCGAATCGGTGGCCGTGATGGGACCATCGGGTTGCGGTAAGTCGTCTCTGCTTTACGTCCTCGGCGGCCTGGCGCGTGCGACGCGAGGAAAGGTGCTGGTGGACGGCAACGACCTGGCGGTGATGAGCGACGCCGAACGAACCAAGCTGCGCCGCCACAAGATTGGTTTCGTCTTTCAACGTTTCAACCTGTTGCCTACGCTCGATGCCCGTGGCAATATCGCCATCGCCCAGCACATTCACGGCAATGGATTCGATCCGCACCGCTTTGAACTCGTCACCAAGATGCTTGGGCTCACCGATCGCCTGCGCCATCGCCCCTCGGAACTCTCCGGCGGAGAGCAGCAGCGCGTGGCCATTGCCCGCGCGATCATCAACGAGCCGAAGATCGTGCTGGCGGATGAGCCCACGGGGAATCTCGATACGGAGAATTCGCAAGCTGTCCTGGCGATGCTGCGCCATCTGAACAAAGAACTGGGCCAGACGATCATCATGATTACGCACAATCCAGAGGCCGCCACGCACTCCGACCGAATCGTTCATATGCGCGACGGCCTGATCGTGGATGGCGTGCCCGCCGAGTGAACCATGCGCACGCTTTGGCGCATCATTAGCCGCACGGCATTCTGGTCCTACGAACGCGGGACTTGGCCGTACGACGTTGCCGTCGCGGCGATCGTGGTGTTCGTTCTGCTCTCCCCGCGCTCGTGGTTTCACGATCAGCCCGCGGTCGGTCCGCCGGCGGCGCAGACGTTGATCGTCCTCGAGTCGAGCGGCGGTACCGGCGCAACCCAGACGTATCGCGTGGACGCGCGCCTGCTCGCTTCGCCGATCCGCACGCCTGAGCTCGAGCACGATCTGCACGACGCCATGCGCAAAAACACCGAGGGCTTGCGGCACGGCAACTTTCGCATTTTGCGCATCGAACCCATCCGCGGGGAAGGCGATACGGTGATTTCCTACGATGTCACGATCGGTCCCTGAAACCGGTCTGCTCTTCGGGTGAATCATGCATGTGTTCCGCACTGTAACTCGCGCTCAGCGCAGGGCATCTTAGTAGTGTGCGATGTGTTAGGATGCGCAAGCGGTTCGCTGTGCGTCGCGAAAAGGACCAGGTCGGCCCCGCAGCATCATGAAGAGGATTCGTTGAAATTGTCGCGGACTCATCGGAAGATTTGCGCGGCGCTCATTGGGGTCGTAGGTCTCTGCTTGGCCGGTGCGGGTTCCGCGCCATCCGCGAGCGCGCCGCAAGGACCGTGGACGGTGGGCGGCGTGTTGCACCAGATGGATACGCAGGCCAAGGAATTCAACAGCCTGACCGCGGACATTGAGCGTACCAAGGTCACCGTGGTCGTCGACGATAAATCCACGGAGAGTGGGAAACTCTTCATCCGCCGCGACGAAAAGATGCGGATCGAGATGACCAGCCCGGACCTGCGCACCATCCTCCTGAACGGCGACTCCTTTTACATCTACACTCCCAAGATCAATCGCGTCGAGGAATACAGCGTCGGCAAGCACAAAGCGATGGTCGATCAGTTTCTTCTTTTGGGTTTCGGCACATCCGGCACAACGCTCGAAAAAAATTATGACATCGTGCTCCAAGGCGAGGACACGCTGGACAACCATAAGGTGTTGATGCTCGAATTGACGCCGAAAGCCGCGGATGTGCGCAATCAGATCTCTAAGGTTCAGATCTGGCTCGATGAGGGGACCTGGCTGCCCGCACAGCAGAAATTTTTCGAAACCGGCTCGGGGGACTACTTCACGATCCGCTATACGAATGTCGTACGCAACGTGCGCATTTCCGACGCGCGCTTTCGCCCGCAATGGCCAAAGGGCGTGACGAAAGTTAAGCCGGACAGTTAGTCTCCCACTCGATTACCACTTCCCCGTCGAGTTTCGCGCGTCACATTCCGCCCGAAAGCGTTTTCACCGAAATTTGCGTCCTTCAGATCGCCTTGCTTTTCTTGGCGTGCGCACCGCGATTCCATTGCGTTTCTTGCGCAAGCAGCGCCTTCTTACGCTCGATTCCCCAGCGGTAGCCGCCCAGGCCTCCGTCTTCGCGCACCACGCGGTGGCATGGGATGACCAGTGACACCGGATTCGTGGCGCAGGCGCGAGCCACGGCACGAGCAGCCTTCGGCCGGCCCAAGGTCCGCGCAATTTCGCTGTACGATCGCGTTGCGCCGCAAGGGATGCGGCGCAGTGCGTCCCAAACGCGGCGCTGGAAAGCCGTGGCCTGCACATCGACGGGCAAATCCAGTCCCGGCGCGCGTCCATCCAAATAACGCACGATGGTTCGCACCCACGATGCAGCCTCGTGCCCCCCGGAGCGAATGGCTGCCTGCGGATACTCCTGCCGCAAGGCATCCGTCAGCGCCGCGTCTCGGTCGCCCAAGTACACGGCGGAAATTCCGCGCGGCGTAGAACCAACCAGCACGCGGCCCAAGCGCGAATCGGCCAGTGAGTAACTGATTTCCATTCCGCGTCCGCCGCGGCGATAAGCGGCCGGCGTCATTCCCAGTTGCGCGTTCGATTGCTCGTAAAGGCGGCTCGATGAGCCGTAACCCGCTTCGTACATCGCTGTGGTCACTGTGGTGTCTCCTTTTCGCAGATGGCGCTTCAGGCGCCCAAGACGCACGGAATCGGCATATTGGCGCGGCGTGATGCCGACGGAGTGACGAAATATCCGCTCCAGTTGGTGCGGACTCAAACCCACGCGCGCCGCCAGCGTCTTCAAATCAACTGCTTCATCCGAATGCGCTTCGAGGTGGCGGCAAATGCGCTGCACGACCGCGCTTCGCGGCTCCGCTGCGTTTAGTGAACCCGCGGCGCCTTTCAATCCCGGTTTGCAGCGGCGGCACGACCGAAACCCGGCGCGCTCGGCGGCGATCGGAGTGGCGAAGAAAACCACCTGCGCGCGTTGCGGTCTGCGCGAAGGGCAGCACGGCCGGCAATAGATGCCGGTTGAACGCACGGCGTAGACGAACGCGCCGTCGAACCGCGCGTCGCGGTTCGTGACGGCGTTCCAATAGCGCCGCAGAACTCGGCCATCCGTTGTTCCCGTGATGGAGTGCGATTTCAAAAGTCGCGAACCTCCGTGCCGAAGTCCAGTCTGCACAAAACCCAATCGCGATTCTATCCGATTCTAGCGCTCAAATTCTGAAGCTCCTGCGCGCCAGCGCCCGGCTAGGGCGCAGCGGAATCCGAGTGGCGCGCGTTAGCCCTTAAGACACGCGCTCGGCAGTCCAAGTTTGACGCGCTCGGCGTCTCGGCGGATAGTGTCCCGCGAGCGGTGCCAGAAGCGCTGGAAGGGGAGAAGTATGCGCACGCGCACTGCTCGAATCGAAACCTCACTTACTGAACCCAACATCGGCCCCAGCAAAGTGGAACCCGCCGGCTTAGGAGTGCTTGCCGCCAGCGCGATGGGCACGCCCGACGCGCACAGTTGGGTTGAGCGCGCCCGGCCGCGCGGAATCAAGCGCGTTCCCACGCACACGGTCGGCGTGCCAAACGAACGCCGCACGTACGCGCGCGCCAATCTGCGATTGCCGCTGCGCGTCATGCGTGTCGCCGGGCAACGGCGAGACGAAGAGCCGCGGCTTTGCACTCGAGATATCAGTTCGAGCGGCGTGTTTTTCCTTTGCCCGCAGCGCATCGAGCCGGGCACGCCCATCGAAATCGAAGTGGCGCTGGTGGACCGGCCGCTGCAAAGCCGCAGCGTGACGATGATCACAGAAGCGCACGTCGTTCGCGCCGAACCCGAGCGGGCAAACGGATGGCACGGGTTGGCCGCGACCTTTGACGACATTTCATTTCATCGCAGCGATCCCCTCCCGGCGCGCTTCCAGCAATCCTGAAGGCGCGCCCCTAACATTTGAAATTGCGTTAGGATTGTGGGTCAGATGGCACCCGCTCCGGTAAATGTGCGTGCCGTGCTGCTCGATTGGGATGGCACGCTGATCGATTCCTACCGCGCCGACGCGCAGGCTTACCTGAAAATGTTTGGCGCGTTGGGAATCGATTGGGATCTGAAAGACCTCGAGCGGCACTACTCCCCGAATTGGTACACCGTGTACCGCGCCGCGCGCATCGCCCGCACGCGTTGGAAGGAAGCGGATCGCCTGTGGCGCAGCGCTTACCGATACGAGAACGCCAAGCTGTATCCCGGCACGCGCCGCGCGCTCCGAGCACTTGCGCTGCGATATCGCGTGGGGCTTGTGACCGGCGGCGGCCGCGCTCGCGTGCGCCGGCAACTCATACAGTTTGATATGGAGCGCCTGTTCGCCGTCCGCGTCTTCAGCGAAGATACGGCGCGCAAGAAACCTCATCCGGCTCCGCTGCAACTCGCATTGCGGCGGCTCGGCCTCAGTTGCGACGAGTGCGTTTACGCCGGTGACGCGCCGCAAGACATCGAAATGGCGCGCAACGCCCGAGTGTTTTCCATCGCCGTGATGGGCACGTCTCCGGTGCCGGCGCGGTTGGCGGCTGCACGCCCCGACGTGCGAATCGATTCCATCGACGATTTGCCTGGATTGCTTCGCCGCCTGAAGAGCTAGATCGCTTGCGCCTCAGTGCGAAGGCGCGTTGCCGGCGGCGGATGGCGAAGGAGGTGCGGGCACCGACGTGTAGTCGGTCCATTTGATGATGAGGCGGACGGGGATGACGTCGTCCTTCGTGGTCACTTGGTCATCGGAGCGCGAGTAGGCAGGAAACCAACTGTCTCCGACTTGCTGGCGGTAAGTTTCAAACAACGTAAAAGGCAATTTGGGCGACGTTACGTCTCCCAGCTCGGTGACCCACTTTCCGTAGCTTTTTACGATCGCCAAATCGTGGTCGTCCACCCAGACCACGCCGGAAAAATACGCGTGTTGCCGATCCACTTGTTTCGGCTCGATGGCGAAAACATAGGTGTTCAGCTCGTCTACGCGCTGTTTGCCTTGATACGTAATGTTGTACTTCGCGAGCTGATCTGTAGTGAAAGGAAACTGCGGCATCAAGGCCAGAGCCACAACGTCTTCGGGTTCAAAATGCAACGCGTGGAGATCGCCCGTCGTTGGGGGCGCGCCAACCTGGCCGGGATTCGTCGTGCTTGAGGACGGCGCCGGCGTAGCCGGCACGCTGACCACGCGCTCGTAGCGCTTGCCGTCGGGCCCGTAAAATGGCGCGGTGATCACTTCAACCTGGCCCGACGGCTTTCCATTGGGCCCCATCTCCTGAACAACGATGCTCTTGCGATAGCCAAACGACCGGCTGGCTTGCGCGAACGCATCTTCCTTCGCTGCGAAGCGCTTGATGATTTCCGCGGGCGGAATTGCGGCCGGCTCGGGCTGCGGGTGAACAGGAATGTTTACGACGTCGCGCGACGGGGGCTGGGCCATCGGCCCAGTCGCATTAGCCTGCGCTGCCAAAGCCGGAGCGGACACGGCGACGGCGGCGAGTACCAGCGCCCCAAAAAATATTTTCGTCATCCAAGTGTTGATCGAGCCTGCGCTAGTCATAGGATCCCTACGGAGTTCGATGCGGCCGCGCGCGTTTTCGCTTTCCGCGCCCCACTCCATCCCGCGCCGCAGTTAGAGTACCGGCCCAACAGTGTACCGCAGCACGGTCTTCGCAGGCAGACCTGGCGGCACCGGAACACCAACCTCCAGCAGTACGGAGTCGGATTTCATCACCAGCGTCAACGCGCCCGCGGTCCACTCAAAATCGAGCGCGGCGTGGCCCGCGGTGCGGACCTCCAGATGACTCACGCCTGCCGGCGCCACGAGCGTGGGGCCGTACGGCACAAAGCCTTCGCACGCGTCGGTGGATCTTGGCGGCGCGCCGGCGTTCGGATGCGCCGTGAGCGCAATCCAACAGAACTGCGTGGAGCGATCCTCGCCGGTCGTCGCGGGCAAAGAGGTTACGGCGACGAATTGAAGCGGCGGACCGGCGGCAGCTTCGTTTGCGGAATTTAGCGACACTCGATAGTGCACCTCCAGGGTCGCTTGCGCGGTCACACGGACAGTTTTTTCAATCGCCGCTCCGGCGGAGCCCGCTTCGGGTGCTTGATAGCGCATGCGCACGCCAACTGAACTGCCCGTGACGACCGCGGCGCCCGTTTGGGCGGCGTTCGGCGATGCCGGCGCCTGGGCGGACGGCCCTTCGTCGGTCCATTCGGCACCGTAGGCCCGATTGAACGTGAAGTCGTGCGCTTCGGCGTCTGCACCCAAAGCGAACCAGTCTCGCAACGCTCCGACCGTCGTCACGAGATTCTCGCCGGAATCCTTCGAGACGAACGCCAGCATCCTGCCACCGTCGCGCGGCGCAAGAAACACCCGCAGCGCGCTGCTTTCAAGAACCCATTCGAGCGAACCGTCACGCTCGAAATCGTACGTGTAATGGAGAAATCCCCCGGAACCCGCCTTTTGGAATACCAGCGGAAATCTGAGCTGCTTCTGGCCGGCGTCGAGCGTTAGCTCTCCCGGCATTCGGCCGTCTTGCGGCCATGCAGGACCGGTGAGCGGATCGGACGCAGTATTCATGTCATCGAAAAACGACATTCCGGAATCGACGCGCACGGATTCAGCGCCCGTGAACGGTCCTCGAATGCGCGCCTCAAAACTCACACCCCCATTGCCCCGATTATCCGTGCGCAGAATCATGCGCTCGCCCCTTTCGTCCCTCCCCTCTTGGCTCGATGTCAGGATCAGCGCCGGCACGCTCGCCAGCGACGGGCCCTGCCCCAGGGGCAAACGAACGGCGTTCAGAATTGAGACGCCGAAGGCGCTGGCGGGATGCTTCACTGCGCCAGCTTTTTCGGGAACCTGCGGCACATACTTCAAATAGATCTTCAACACGCGAAGGTAATCAGGTGCCGCGCCACGCAGCAAATTCACCTCGAAAACGCGCACCGGCTCCGTCCACTGGCCGTCGATGCTGTTGTCGTCGAGTTCCGCCTTTGTCGGCTGACTCTCCAGGCGCAGCAAAACTTTCGCGCTCGCCGGCGCGTAAAAGGTCAACTCGAGTGTTTTCTGTTCGCGCTCGATGCCCAGCAGCTCTGCCCCGGCCGAGATGATTTCGTCCTTGCACTGCTTTCCCGGAACCGCGCTGCCGCACAGCGGTGCATGCAGCGGCAGCAATAGCGATTCGCCGGGGGGAACCACGACGTGCACGCGCAGCGAACCTCCATACGCCCCAGAGCTCGAACCCGGTGGCGCCAAGACGTCCAGATCGGCCTCTCCCGTCTGCGAATCATCTAGATTCGTCGCGCTCAACAAACCCGCGGCGCAGAGCGGCCGCGTGACGCATCGCTGGCTTAATGTCTCTAGAGGACCGCGTGGTTCCTGGCCTGCAAGCTCGGTGATTGCGAGCGAATCGTGGGGCGGCATGGCGGCAGTTCTCTCGATTACGGCGTGCGCGCCGGCGTTATCGGTCAGCCGGCGAAACGTATTGACCGACCAATCGGCTTCGGGATGCGCGCGCAATTCGGGCACGGACTCGTCCGGTTCGACCCATGAATAGAAATCCTGGGGCCACTCGATCGTTACGCCATCGCCGTAGGTGCGACGCACGGCATCGGGGCCCTGAATTGTTCGCAACGGGGCCCCCTCAGTATTCCAGAGCACAGCAAGCGCGGGATCACGCGAATTCGAAATCAGCGTGCCGCCGCGGCGAACGTATTCGAGGAGCGTCTGCTGCGCGTGCTCAGACAACGCCGCGCCACCGCCCGGCTCTCGCTGAGATTCAACCAATAGCAAGACACGATCTCGCAAAAGCCGCTCGACCGGCTGCGTTTCGAGGTCAACAACCTCCGGCGCTCGACCGGCCAACTCCGCCACGCGCAGCGCCTGCTCGAGAGTGCGCCGCAATTGCTCTCGCGCAGAAGAATTCTGTGCTGCCGCGGAGTTTTCCGGCCGCTCGGCTTCGGCGCCACAATCGACTACGCCGAGATCGGCCCACATATGAGCCGATGCCAGCCGCTCGCCCCAAGCTTTTATCAGGACGCCATTGCGTTTGATCGCCACGGCTTGTGCGCGCGACTCTCCCTCCATATCGAGCGCGGCGTCGCGATTCAAGTAGCGATTGACTCCGGGCGCTTCGTAGCCCGCGGGCATCAAGGAATCTTGCAGCGGCGCGTACTCGATGCCGCCGATTCCTCGCCCGAGCAACAAGCGAGTGCCGAGAGTCGTCGCGGAAACTGCCGCATCCGGCGGCGAACTTTCGTCAGCCGCGGCATATCCACCGGCGTGGAAGCTGGTGATCAGCGGAGGAACGCTCGATTGCTGCTCGAGTTTGTCAGCCAGAAGCGACAGCGTCATTGCATCCCGCTCGCCGAGCGTCGCGCCCGCCGGACTGGCCTCCCCAACCGCAGCGCTCGGAGAAAAAATCCATTCCCCCGAAACTCCCGCGACACCCGGCTGCGCCGGCCCAGTATTTTGGGCAGCCAGCAGCGACGCGAGCCACGCATCCGGCAAATCGCCCGCCGCGGCCAGGCACGGCGCGTCCACGCCGCTTGCCGCCAGCGTCGAGCAGAGCACGTTCAAATAACGTTCTAGATTCGGCGCGCCGGAATCATGCGAAGCGGCGGATACGCCCGCGTAATTGACGCCATCCACAATGCCGTCGCCCACTATGACGAACAGCAGCGGGCCACTTGCATCCTTCGCTTCGGTCTTGCCCCACGTGTCCGGTGGACAGATCGAGATCTTCCGGTGCGAGTTATAGGGCGCGAGTTCACGGGCCAGCGCGGTGAACCATTCGTGGCTGGCGCGCAGGAAATCCTCGTGCGCGAGCCAGGAAGCCGCGGCGGCATCGCCATCGCCATGAAACGCGGCCGCGAGCGCCGGCTCCGCGCCGTCGGCTAGTTGCGAGGACGTCATTCCGTATGCGGGAGCGTTCACAAGCCAATCGGGGTAGCCCGCCAGGCGCCATGTTGCCGGCATCTGCGGTCCTGCGTGGACGATCAGCTTGAATCCGCGATCCGCAATCAATTGCAACAGGCCGCGGAGATCGCGGCGCGGATTCGAGTGACCGTCGAAATCGAATTCGCCTTCGGCCAGCTCGTGCCAATTCCACGGAATCGTCAGATCAATCGTGTTGATGCCCAGTTCTTTGTAACGATCAAGGGAGTGTGCCCACAGATCCTGCGGTAACCCGAAATAGTCGAACGAGGCGCCGTACACGAAAAACGGCTTGCCGTCCACTTGCAATTCCGGCCATCCCTCGTCCACAACGATGCGGGCGCCAGAGAGATCGGGTTCGGCAGGCGTGCCATCGGGTGCCGCAAACGCGGGTCTGGCGAAAAGGAAGAGTGCGCCCAGCAGCAAAATTGAGGCTACAGTGGATTCAAGTCGCGAGTGTGCGAGAAAGCAGAGCGAAACGGCACGCGCGCGGCGCGTATTCCGATTTCCCGAATCTGGGCCGCTGCGCAGCACGGTGGGCCATATTAACCCCAAGCGGTCGGCTTTCCCACTCGCGCCCAGCCCGGGTCTGATACAATCGCGCCCTTGCGGCGGTAAATGCCGCGCTGGCCGTGTCCGCGGAGCTACAAGCCAAAAGGTTCTACGTTTGCGGAATGGTGCAAGGCGTAGGATTTCGCTACTTCGCGCGGCGCCTGGCAGCGCGAGTGGGCGTCGGCGGTTACGTGCGCAATCTAATGGACGGCCGCGTCGAGGTTTACGCCGTCGGAAGCGACGAACAACTGCGATCATTGGCCGCGGAGCTTGAGCGCGGGCCGATCTCCGCCAGCGTCGAGCGGGTCGAGGAAGAGGCTGCCGACGTAGTCGATAAGTACGCCGAGTGGTTTGCGATCGAGCACGGAGCCTAGGACGAAATCGTCACCAAATCGAAGGAAGCAATCGAGTTCGTCGAAATCGCCGAACTCATCAGGGAGTGACACGCATGGATGACCTGAAAAAACTGATTCGCGAAGTGCCGGATTACCCCAAGCCGGGAATTCTTTTTTACGACCTGACGACGCTTCTGCAAAACGGCCCCGGCCTGCACGCGATGATCGACAGCCTTTGCGCACATTACGACGGCGCCAAGGTAGATGCGGTGGTTGGCGTTGAAGCACGAGGGTTTATATTCGCGCCGGCGCTGGCGTATCGCTTAGGCGCCGGGTTCGTGCCGGTGCGAAAGCCGAAAAAATTGCCGTGGAAAACTGCGAGCATCACCTATCAGCTCGAATACGGCAGCGACACGCTTGAGATCCATCAGGATGCAATCGCGCCCGGCCAACGCGTGTTGATCAGCGACGATTTGCTGGCCACCGGCGGTACCGCCGCGGCTGCTGTGGCGCTGGTGCGCAAATTGGGCGGCGAAGTGGTTGGCGCAGCATTCGCGCTCGAACTGACGTTTCTGAAGGGGCGTGCCAAACTGCCGGGCTTGGACGTTTTCTCGCTGCTTAAGTACGACTCCTAAGCGCCGCTCGCCGTGGCCGCCGCGCCTAGCGGCGCGAGCGTTGGCGGACAGCTTCAAACAGCGCAATCCCCGCGGCGACGGAAACATTCAGCGTGCGCACCGGGCCAGAGGTCGGGATCGAAGCCAGGAAATCGCAACGCGAGCGCACCAGTTCGTGCAGTCCCTTGCCTTCTCCGCCCAGTACGATTCCAGTCGGCACGGTCAGATCCAAATCCGTCAGGCTTTTGTCGCTGCGCTCGTCCAGGCCCACCAGCCAGTAGCCCGCTTCCTTCACTTCTTCCATCGCGCGCGCAAGATTCGGCACACGCGCCACCGGCAGATGTTCCAGCGCTCCGGCGGCTGCGCGCGCCACGGCATCGGTCAGGCCGGCGGCTCGCCGCTCAGCGATCACCACGCCGCGCGCGCCCGCGGCGAGCGATGTGCGAATCACCGCGCCGAGATTGTGCGGATCCTCCACGCCATCGAGAAGGACGATCAGCCCAGGCCCGGAATCTGAGGCGCCGAGCAAATCGGCGAGCGTCACGGGAGGCTTGGCGGCGGCAAATCCCACGACGCCCTGGTGCTCGCGCGTGCCACCGGCGCGATCCACTTGCGCGCGCTCCTCAAAACGCACCGGCACACCGTTACGCCGCGCAAGCTGTACCAGCGCGTCCAGCCGCTCGCCGTGATGCCCGCGTACCACGAGCACGCGATCAAGCGGGCGGCCCGCTTCCAGCGCTTCGCGGACGGCGTGAATTCCAGTTAGTCGATCCAAGGGCTTTCCATTAGCTTCCGCAATTCAATCCAGAACGGCGCAGAATTCGAGCATGCGTTCGCGCGCGGTTTTCACACGCGCAAGGCCTGGCGTCACTGCCGCCGAGTCAACCAACAATATGACGCGGTCCAGCTCACCTTCGCCGGCGCGCCCCGCCAGCGCCAGGCGAATCGGATGAAAAAGCGCGCGGCTGCTCGCGCCCGAGCGCCGCTTCACCGCCGCAACGATCTCCGTGAACCGCGCGGAATCCACCGCCGGCCCACCGAGCACTTCGAGACCCAATTCGCGAATCACACTGCGCGCGCCTTCGCGCAGCAGAACCACGTGGGCTTCGGCCGATTCGAGAATCTTGCGCGCGTCGTACTCGAAGACGAGGCCCAATAATTTCGTGAGCGCTTCTCGATCGGCAGCGTGCGGGCCGAGCCATGCGGCGGCCTCCGCGACCCACGCGTCCGCGGCGATCGAGGCCGGGTCTGCGTCGGAATCGGGCACAGTCGCAAACCAGCCGCGCTCGGTCAAAATCTCGCGCACATCGGAGGCGGTCCAGACGTTTACGGCGGGCGCGCGGGTTTCGCTTTCAGTCCACACGTTTGAGCGTTGCGACGGCTTGCGCGGCAATGGCTTCGCCGCGGCCGACGGCGTCCACGCCCTCGTTGGTCTTGGCCTTCAGGTGAATCCGCGAAGTGTCCACGCCGAGCGCCGCGGCCAGCGCCTGGCGCATGGCGGGAAAATGAGGATTCAATTTCGGCCGTTCGGCGATGACGATGGCGTCGACGTGCTCAATCGTCCACCCGTGATCGTCGAGCAGATCCTCAACATGCTCAAGAAAGCTCAGGCTCGATACGCCCTTCCACTTCGGATCCGAGTCCGGAAAATGCGTGCCAATGTCGCCCAGCGCCGCGGCGCCAAGCAACGCGTCGCAAATGGCATGCGCCAGCACGTCGCCGTCGGAATGGGAGACAGCGCCCTTCTCGAAAGGAACCGTCACTCCGCCAATGACCAGCGCGCGGCCTTCGGCCAAGCGATGGAGGTCGTACCCGATGCCGACTCGGCTCATGCTATTTTGCGCGCCCGCCCGCGTGTTGCGGCGCGCGCTCCTCTTCCAGATAAAAGCGCGCCAGCTCCATATCGCCCGGGCGCGTGATCTTCAAGTTTCGCCCCGAGCCGAGGACCACGTGGACGTCATGCCCCAAGCGCTCGACAAGGCCGGCTTCGTCGGAAGCCGTGATGCCCTCCTGGCGCGCGCGGGCGAAGGCTTCGAGAAGCAACGTCGCGTGAAATACCTGCGGGGTTTGCGCCAGGACGATGCGCTCGCGCGGAATCGTCGCCGTGATCAGCGCCACATCGCCCGGCATGCTGGCGCGCTTCACTTCCTTCACCGTGTCGAGCGCCGGCACGCCCAGAATCGCGGCGCCGCAAGCTCGCGCCTCGGCAATCACACGCTCGACTTGCTCGCGCTTCACGAGAGGACGAACGGCGTCGTGCACTAAAATCAGTTCGGCGTCGCGCGGGATTTCGGCCAACGCCGCCGCGACGGACTCCTGCCGCGTGTCCCCGCCCGCCAGAATGCGCACCGGCCGGCCTCGCAACTCGCGTTCCAGACGCGCCCGCAGGCCTTCGACTTCTTCACCCCGCGTGGGAATCAGGAAATCGGTGATTGCGGCGCACTCGGCCAATCGGCGCAGCGTGAATTGGACCAGCGGCACGCCGTCGAGTTCGAGAAATTGCTTCGGCATATCTGCGCCCATGCGCGTTCCGAAGCCTGCGGCAGGCAAAATGGCGACTATGCGATCCGTCATAAATGAGACCCAGACAGTCCGGGGGCAAAAGTGTACACCACCCGGAAGTGCAGATAAACACGGCAGGTTCTATTTTGGAGTCCAGGCTTATTCCGCGAATATTCGCCGCGTAGTTGTGGTATACGTGCGCAGGCGCCTCGGACAACTGGCGAAACGATCGCCGCACATACCGATGGCCATGGAGGAAATATGCGAAGCATTCGATGGATCGCGTTCGTCGTGGCGCTGGGCATCTGCGCGCTGGCGAATCCCAATACAACACGCGCCCGCATTGCGGGCCAGAAGGATGAGAACATGCCGAAGACGCCGGAGTCGATGGGAGTTTTGTATTACCCGGCAGCGCAAATTACCGCGGCGCTGCAGAACGGCACTCCGATTTTGACGGGAGAGAATTACGATTACAGACTGCTTGGCGGCCGGCACAATTCGCCGGGAATCGTCGAACTGCACAAAAAAGAGACCGACGTGTTTTACGTCGTAGACGGCTCGGCGACGTTCGTTACCGGCGGAACGATTGTGGGTGAGACCAATGCCTCAACAGACGAGCCGCGCGGAACCGATATCGATGGAGGCGTGAGCCATCAGCTCAGCGCCGGAGATGTGATCGTGATTCCTGCGGGCACGCCGCACTGGTTCAAAACCGTGCCGACGATGATTCACTATTTCGTCGTCAAAATTAAAACCAACTGAGTCGTTGGCGGCCAAGCGGCGCGGAGACGAATCGATGCTCGCGGCGCATGACACCGTCGTGGGAATCCGATAGACTTGGCCCTCGACTCCACTCTTCTAAGTGCGTCTCCCGCATCATCTTCCACGCACGGAAGGCATCGGCGGCCGCTGGCGTCGCATCTAAAACACATGGCCTCAGCGCTCCCCAAGAAAAGTCTGACGGTAAGCCAGGTGATCGCAGCCTGGGGACGAATCCTGAACGGGCGCGTGCCGTTGCTTTCTATCGAGATCACGCGCGAATGTCCGCTGACTTGTCCGGGATGCTACGCCTACGGGGATACGCATCTCGGCGGCGGAGTCACGCTGCGCGGTCTTTCCGATTTGCGCGGGGATGCGCTTGTTGGCGGCGTTTTGGACCTCGTGCGCAAACATAAACCGCTGCACGTTTCTCTGGTCGGCGGAGAACCGCTGGTGCGGCATCGTGAGTTGAGCCGGATTCTGCCGGCGCTCAGCGAGATGGGCGTTTTCGCTCTGGTGGTGACGAGCGCCGTAATCCCGATTCCTGCGCAGTGGATCGGTCTGCCGCGGGTGCGAGTGGCGGTCTCGGTAGATGGTTTGCGCGAAGATCATGATGAGCGGCGGAAGCCGGCGACATACGAGCGCATTCTCGAAAACATCGCGGGACGCGAAGTCAATATCCACTGGACCATCACGCGTCCCATGCTGGCCCGGCCAGGATACTTGGAAGAATACGTTGCATTCTGGAGCGAGCGCCTGGAGGTAGACCGCATCTGGGTGAGCGTCTATACGCCACAGATCGGCGAGCGGACGCCGGAAATGCTGCTCCAGAGCGATCGCGAAACCTTGGCGCGCGAACTGCCCGCGCTGGCGAAGCGTTATAACAAACTCCTGTTCACTGAAGGCTTGGCGAAAGCGTTTCTGAACCCGCCAAAGAATCCCGCCGATTGCGTGTTCGCCCGAATGTCCGCGAATTATTCGGCGGATTTGCAAAGCCGCGTCGAGCCGTGCGTTTTCGGCGGCGCGCCGGATTGCGCGCAATGCGGGTGCGCCATCAGCAGCGGCTTGCACTGGGTTCGCACTGTGAAAGTGGCGGGGCCGGTGAAGGTGGACCACTTCATGCAAGGCTCGATGGACATCGGCCGCTTCGTGAATCGTCTTCGCTCGCGCCCGGTGGAACCGGCCAGATGGAATGCGCCAGTGACGCCGCTCGCGCAAGCCGCAGAACTCGTGCAAATCGGCGCTCAAGAGGACGCGGCTACACGTACGGCCGAATCGAACGCCGCTTCGCCGGAAAGTGATTAGGCGCGACTTTGGATGCCTCTGGTTATTCCGCGAGCGCTTTTTCGATGCGGCGATCGGGAACAAACCACATCAGCGCGACGAAGACGTAGATCGCGATGGCGATCCACGGCTTCGCAAATGACAAGGGGATTGCAACCGCATACAGGAGCAACGAAACTTTGCCCTTGCGATCTTCGCCGATCGCGTGGGCCAGAGCGGACTTCTCTCCTTCGTGAGCCACCAGCGCCCGCGCAAGGATGGTGTACGCGACGGCCGCCATCAGCAGGACCACGCCGTATAACGCCACGGGCCGAGCAGCGGAATAGTTTTGGCCCATCCACCCGGTAACGAACGGCGTCAGCGACAGCCAAAACAGCAAGTGAAGATTGGCCCAGAGCACGCGGCCGTTCACCGTGCGAACGGCGCGCAACATGTGATGATGGTTAGTCCAGTAGATGCCGACAAAAACGAAACTCAAAATGTAACTCAGCAATACTGGGATCACCGGGCCCAGCGCGGCCCAGTTCGCTCCCTGCGGCACCTTCAATTCCAGCACCATGATGGTGATGATGATGGCAATTACGCCGTCGCTGAATGCTTCCAAGCGTTCCTTGCCCATGGCTCGTCTCCGTCGGCGGCTCGCTAGGTCTGGTGGATAACGTAATAGGGTTGGTTCGACAGGCTCGGCAGCACCAAGCCCGGATAGAGGAACGATCCCCCCGTCTTGCTGTGCAGCTCAAAATAATATTGCAGCGGATAGAGCGATCGGGTGTAGTCGCCAGGAATTGTGGCGGCGTAACGCCCGCATTCCCATTGCATCGGCGCGACGATCCAGAGTTCGCCTTGACTGACGTGGCGATAGTGGAGGCGGACCGCCAGCGACTGCGCCGCGGCGCCTTCAACGCCAAGTTCAATCGCCAGCGGCGCGCCTGGGCGGAAATTCGCGCTCGGCGTATGGCGGCACGGCATTTGAGCGCGGTGCGGGCGAGCGAGGACTTCGCGGATCGCCAGGCGCACGCGCTCATCGTGCTGCTGCGATGCCGCTGTTGCTGCGCCTGGTACTTGGGCGAAGCGCTGCTCCATGTCTGCGAGATCTGCATCGATATCCGGCAGCCGATCAAGCCAATGGCCGCTCACTTGCGGGTCTGGGCCATACGTCACGTCGGAAACATACAGACCGTTGGCGCGCTCGGCCAGCGCCGCCCAGGCGCCGCGCGCCGCTCGAAAGGCCTTGAGCGCTTCCGCCAGAGCGGACACATCGTGCGTGCGATCGTAAATGGCCCAGAGGACACCACTGCGGAATTTTGCGGCGAAGAAATGGCCGAGCCCGCACTGTATCGCGACGTCCGCGCTCAAGCGGCGGAATTCAAGATCGGATTGAAGGCCTCGGGTGCCGCTGGATGCAAGAGCCTCGGCTTGCGCGAGAGATTTCGCGGCGTCGTTCGCAAAATCCTCCATCCACTGAGCGATCTCGAGCGGCGAATATTTGCCGGTGCGCGGCGCGTTGCTGAGAATTTCCGCGGCACAATCGTCCACGCCCAAAAATATTTGAGGATCGCACGGACTGACGGTGCCGAATCGTTTTGGCTCCGGCGTATCCGAATAGGGAGTTTTTCGCGTCGCGTCCACGATGGCCATGTTTGTATACATCTCAGGCCAATAATTGTTGTTGGAGCGCGACGGCGCGTGCGCCGATGTCAACAGCGGCAATATGCGGCTGGCGCTGGCCAGCGCGGCTGCGGCCGCCGGCGCCTGCGCGCCCAAGCTGGGACGCATCGGCCGGCTCAAGACCTCGGAATCGGAGTCAGGATTATAGAGAAGCCGTCCCCAAAGCCGGTAAGTGTAGAGATATTTCTGCCAGTCGTATTCAGGATCGAGCGCGCGATCGGCGTACGCGCAACGCCCGCCGGGAAGTCCCGATCCCATGCGTCCTTTGAACGAGAGCGGCTCAAAAACCTCCGCGCCAATGCCTCCGCAGAAACTTGCGTGGCGGCCATAAGCCGCGGCAATCTGTGGATCGCCCCACAACAATGTGCGCTGCGTGCCGGGCCACACGCGGTAGAGCACGGTGTAGTCGCGCTTTTCTTTCAGCAGATCGCCATAGCTGTAACGCAGGAAGCGACGCTCGCCATTGCTGATCGCCATGGTTTGAAAAAAATTGCCCGGAGTCAGGCTGCTCGCCGGAGGGGGTCCGCCCATATCCATCGCGTGGATTGCGGCTTGATGATAACCCAGGCCCAGGTGCTCGGCCCAACATTTCGGCGAGATGTTGACGGGCAATCCGGTTTCGAGGGCAATATCGATCGTCTTCCGATCCATCCCCTTGGCGTGCATATCGATTTCCACGCGGCGGCCGCAGCGCACGATGCCCTCAAACACGGTTTGCCAGAAATCGTAACTGCCTTCTGGAATTCCACTCTCGCCGTGAATGCGAAACGTCACGCCGCTGATCGCTGGACACGCCTTCAGCAAAGTCGTGAGAGCGTCGCGGCAGTAAGCCGCGTGGGTTTCAGGCGTAAGGCCCGTGATCGTGTAATTGGCATTGGGGCTGTTCGTCCATTGATACGCGTGCGTCCAAATGCCGATGCGGAAATCGATGCCGCGCTTCGCTGCTTGCTCGCCCATGAATTGCAATGTCGCGAGGTTGCGATCGCGCTCGGCGTCCGGCAGCGGCACGGCGCGCACGTCATAACCCGGCACTGTGACAAAGAACGGGTAAGGAAAATAGAAGTAAACGTCTGTCAAATTCCGCGGCAGGTTGTAACCGAGTCCCAATGTGAAATTGAATCGATTGAAACGTTGCGCCGCGAGCATCGAGAAATATTCTTCCCACATGGCGCGGTCGTAAAACCACGGCTTGTCCTCAACGTCGCTCTCGAAACATCGCATGATGCCCCGAACCGCATTGACGGGCTGTTCGACGATCACTTTTTGAATGGCGAGCGCATCCATCGGTTCGGCTGTGTAGGAAACACGATCGGCCAGTTCGAGCAGGGCGTATTCCAGACCTCGCGCATCGCTGCCGCAAGCCAATAAGACGGTCTGGCCCGAGTCCGGCGCACGCGCCGAACCCGGCGCCAAGCACAGCGCTTCCGGAGCATCGGGGAATTTCACGCGCACGTGTTCGAGAATTGGGCGAGCTGTCAAAGCATTCGAGCCGGCTGCGAGAATGGTGAAATCGCCTGCGGATTGATCGAGGCTCTCGCGCCGGTGCACGATCACGCCGCGCGCGGCCAAGGCGCGCTCAAGCTGCGAGGCAGCCCACACGGAAGGACCCGCGGATGCGATCGGATCCGCCGGATCGACGACGATCGATATGCTGGGTGCGCTCGCGCCAGCGGCGACGCGGTCCGTGAGACTAAAGGCCGCGGCTGCCAGCGCCGTTCGCTTCAGGAATTCTCTGCGTTGAATTCTTGTCATGATCCCGGAACCGGCGAACAGTTTATTCTCGCGGGGTCTCCGGCACCAAGGGGCGCGCCGGCCGGTCGCCCGATGCATCTGCCGCGCGCGGATAGGATTCCGCTCGCGACGATTCGGTGACGAAGCCAGGCCGCGCAGTAGACGCAGCGGCCGCAGCCGCAGCCGACGCCACGGGGCCGACGCTTCCTTCCGCCGGCGCGGAAGCGCGCGGCGAATGATCGGCGCGCTCGTCCAAGCGGCCGAAGATCATCTTGCCGGCTGTCGTTTGATGGACGGAAGTGACGATGATGTCCACGGTCTTGGTGATCATTTTCTTCGCGTTGTCGACCACGACCATGGTGCCGTCGTCCAAGTAAGCGACGCCCTGGTTGTACTCTTTGCCTTCGCGCAGGATGAAGACGCGCATCGATTCACCGGGCAGCACAACGGGCTTCAACGCGTTGGCCAACTGATTGACGTTCAGGACTTCGATCCCCTGCAGCGAAGCGATCTTGTTGAGATTGTAATCGTTGGTGACAATCGTGGCATCGTGACGCCGCGCCAGCTCGATCAGCTTCAGGTCGACATCAACGATCTGCGGGAAGTCCTCATCGGTCACTTCGATTTCCAAGTGCGCCATCTTCTGGATGCGCTGCAACACCTCAAGGCCGCGCCGGCCGCGTTGGCGTTTCAGCGCGTCGGGAGAATCGGCCACCAATTGCAACTCGCGCAATACGAAACGCGGAATCACGACGGTACCATCCAGAAAGTGGGCCTCGCAGACATCGGCGATGCGGCCGTCGATGATCACGCTGGTGTCCAGCAGCTTTGAGACGCGCCGACCGCTGCGCTCACTGCCGAAAAGGCCGCCGAGCGCCTGCAGGTTGAGCAGCTCGCCCTTCGTCGCGCCCAGCACCAGGCCGATATACATCATCACCAGTAGCACACCCACTCCGAGAAACGATCGCGATCCTTCTGGAATCGTGGTGTGCGTCAAAACCAAATTCAACAGCAGCGCCGCGAGCAGTCCCAAAATCGCGCCCACCACCGCTCCGATCAACCGGCGCATGCTGGCGCGCTGCAAACGCATTTCAAACAAAATCACAGCGAGTGAAGACAGTAAACCCATGGCCGCAGCCACAGAGGGCCTTAAACCAAAAGGATGGAAATGGAAGCCGGCTGCAGTGCAAGCCGAAGCGAAAACTATGCGAACAAGAAAATAGTCCCACCAGTCGCCGAACATCCGGCCGCGGGATCCGTTCGCGTCAAGGCGTTGCGCCGGCTGCGTCGACCGGGCCGAACTTTGTTCGGGACTTGAATGAATGCGTGCCATAAAAACCTCGCACAATATGAGAATGCGTTCGCTCTATGAATAGACAATGATTCCCCCGGGACGAAATAAAAGGAATGTGTGACCGACCCAGGGCCACTTTCTGCGGCTGCCGCACCAAAGTTCCGCGTCCGGAGTCCATAACCGGACTTCAATGGCGGCATTTTAGCACGAGGCGCGGCAACCGGCGCTAGCGTCGAGGGTGGCTGCGGCCTGCGGTCGATCCGTCAGATTTTAGGGGAACGGTTAATCCACGTAGAAGCGCGGGACGCGTTTGCCGATCGAGCAAAGCAGATCGGAGCTGACGGTGCCGAGCAGCGCGGCGACATCGGAGACCCACTGCGTGGCCCCGCCGTCTTTGCCGTAGAGCGTTACGACGTCGCCGGATTTCACGCCTTCAACTCCGGTGACGTCGGCCGTGGCCACATCCATCGAAATTGTGCCCACCAGCGGAACGAATTGTCCACGGACCAGCGCGCGGCCGCGGTTGGTGAGCGCGCGCATCAGGCCGTCGGCGTAACCGGCGGAAATCACGGCGATGCGCGAAGGGCGCGCGGCGGTCCAGCGCGCGTTGTAACCGATCATGGCGCCCGGAGCAACGTCGCGCAGCAGAACGATCCGCGCGCGCAGCGACATCGCCGGCCGCAGCGGAAGCTGTGCTTCCGCCTGCGCCCGGCGCTCGGGCACATCGTAAAATTGGTGGTAGCCATAGAGCAACGCGCCGGGGCGAACCATGTCGGAATAAGTCTCAGGGCGCGCGGCGATGGCCGCGCTATTGGCCATATGCACGATGCCGGTGGGAACGCCCAGGCCGCGCAAGCGCTCCAGCGCTGATTCAAATCGTACGCGCTGATCTTCGGTTTGCGGAGACAACAAAACGTCGGAAGAAGCGAAATGGGTGAAGACTCCTTCGAGATGCACGTGAGGCGAAGCCGCCAGCGCGCTTGCGAACGCCGGAATTTCCTCGGGCGTCACGCCGAGCCGGTTCATTCCCGAATCCACTTTCAGATGAAATCCCACCGGGCCGCGCTTGCGCCGAGCCGCAGCGCGCTCCAACCAGCGTAGCGTTTCAAGATTCGTGACGGCAGGCGTCAATTTGTGGTCGAGCAGTGTTTTTTCTTCGCCCGTCCAGAAACCCGTCATAACCAGGATCGGCCCGCGAACGCCGGCTGCGCGCAACTCCGCGCCTTCCGCCGCGCACGTGACGCCAAACCAATCGGCCCCCGCGCGTTCCAGAGCGCGCGCCACGGGGGCCGCGCCGTGTCCGTAGCCATCGCCCTTCACCACAGCCAGCACCTTCCGTTGAACGCGAGATTTCCCAGATTTGCCGGATGATCCGCCCGGCCCGGCCTGCGCTTCCGGCCGATTGACCCAGCGGCGAATGGCGCGAAGGTTGTAGGCCAGCGCCCCCAGACTCACCTCAGCCCACACGGGCCGGCCGTCGAAATGGATTCGAGACGCCATTCACTCCCCTTTCCTCGCCGCACGCACGAAGCAATCCTTGCACGCCACGGACCAGAGTCCCAGAGTAATTCAAATTGGCCGTTCGGCACAAAACGCGCCGCGCACGGAAAGCGCACGGCGCTCCAGCGGACTTCACATTGTGACACAGGATGGCGAAGGGCGCAGGCCGTCAGACGATCAGAGCGGCTCCATGCTGTCCGGCGCGGCGATTTCAAAGCGGGTGTGATTGGCGCGGAAAACGAAATGCACCTTGTCGGTTGGGCCATTGCGCTGTTTGGCGATGATCAGCTCGGACTTGGCGCGTTCCTCAGGCGCTTCCTCGGTCTTGAACGCGTTGGGGCGGTGAATAAACATCACGACGTCGGCATCCTGCTCGATCGCGCCGGATTCGCGCAAATCGGCAAGCTGCGGGCGGCGATCTTCGCGTTCCGGAGCGCGCGTCAATTGCGAAAGCACCAGGAAAGGCACCTTCAGTTCTTTGGCCAGAGCCTTCAGGCTGCGCGTGACGCTGGTGACTTCCTCATTGCGATTTGAGAAGCGCCCGCGCACCGAAATCAACTGCAAATAATCCACGATCACCAGATCGAGGCCTTTGTCGCGCTTCAGCCGCCGCGCCTTTGCGCCGATTTCAACCGCTGTCGCCGCGCCGGAATCGTCAATCCATAGCGGCGCTTGCGATAATTGCGCCAGGGCGTTGGTCATGTCGCCCCAATCGTCGCGCGAAAGATGGCCCGTTCGGAATTTGTGCGCGTCGACTCCGCCAAGCGATGACAGCAGGCGCATCAGCAGCGATTCCTTGGACATTTCAAGGCTGAAAATCGCCACGCGGCCCGGGTCGCTGCTGCGTACCGCGATATTTTCCGCGAGGTTCAACGCCAACGCGGTCTTTCCGACCGAAGGCCGCGCCGCCAAGATGATCAATTCGGAAGGCTGCAATCCGGAAGTCAGGTTGTCGAGTTCGGGATAACCCGTCGCCAGGCCGGTCACCTGCCGCCCTTCGGTGATGATCCGGTGCAGGCGGTCCATGTTGTTGTGAACCACATCCTTCATGCTGATGAGGCCTTCGCGCACGCGGTCTTCGGCGAGTTGGAAGATCGAAGATTCGGCGCGATCGAGGACCGCGTCGGCGTCCTCTTCCGCCTCCAGCGCCTGCTGCTGGATCGCATGCGTGGTGTGGATCAGGTTGCGCAGCACCGCTTTCTCTTTCACGATCCGCGCGTAGTGCTCGATGTTGCTCACTTGCGGCACGCCATCGACGAGCTGCGCAAGGTAGGCCGCGCCGCCCGCGGCTTCAAGTTCTCCGCGGCGGTGCAGACGATCGGTGAGCGTGACCAGGTCGATGGCCTGCTGCGCTTCGCCCAGAACCATCATTTCCTGAAAGATGCGGCGGTGATTGTCGAGGAAGAAATCTTCGGGACGCAGCCGCTCAATGGCGGGATCCAGCGCGTGATTATCCAGCAGAATTGCGCCGAGCACGCTGCGCTCGGCTTCAAGACTCTGCGGCATAGGCCGTTCGAGAACGGGACCGGCAGCCATATCGTTCGCCCTATCTTCGCCTACCGCGGACCAACTGGCAAGGCCCGGGCGCGCGTGTGCAGAAGCTAGAGAGTAGCCGATCGGCAAAAACGGCGTCTGTGGAATTTATTTCGAACTGTGGATTACTGTGGCCGGGCCGCAGCGCGCCCCGGCGTGGGCGGCGCGCTTAGGCTTCCTTCTGAACGATGGCCTTGAATTCCGCCGTAACGCCGTGAACCAGCTTGACGGTAACTTGATACTCGCCGACCAGCTTAATGGGCTCAGCGAGTTGAATCTGGCGTTTATCGATCTGGAAGCCTTGCGCCGCGAGGGCTTCGGACAAATCGGCCGCCGTGACGGAACCGAACAATTGATCGTTCTCGCCAGCTTTGCGCGTGAGCGTGACGCTGACGGCGCGCAATAGCTCCGCTTGCTTCTCGGCGGCGTCTTTCTCGGTCGCGGTACGCTTTGATAGCGTCACGCGAATTTTCTCCAGGCGCTTCAGGTTCGCGGCGGAAGCCTCGATGCCCAGCTTTTGCGGCAAAAGGAAATTGCGCGCGTAGCCCACCGCGACCTCGACAACCTCGCCGCGCGTGCCCAGCTTTTCGACGTCTTCCTGCAAGATGATCTGCATCGAAATCTCCACCCCGTGATTTATTTGTGCGCCGCGGCCTGTCTACAGCTCTGTGGCAAACGGCAGCAATGCGATATTGCGCGCCCTCTTGATGGCCTCGCCCAACCAGCGCTGATGGCGCGAGCATGTGCCGGTGATGCGCCGCGGTAGAATCTTGCCGCGCTCTTGCACGAACGGTTGCAGCATTTCGGCTTTCTTGTAATCGATAAAGTCCACGCGCTCCACGCAAAAGCGGCAGACTTTCTTCTTGCGAAAATACTGGCGCTTGCCGCGGCGCGGTCCTCCGCCCCCCGGGCCGCCACCGCCTGGTCCGCCACCGCTTGGTCCGCCGCCTTCGCGGCGCGGACCGCCGCGCGACCCTGAATGCGAGCCGCCGTGTGAACCGCCGGAATGCGAACCGCCGGAGCGTCCGCCGCCGGATCCGCCGGTTGGTCCGGCAGGCCGTTCGGCTGGCCGCGGCGCGCTATCACCGGCAGGCGCGTCGCTCGGCTTCTCCGCTCCCTGTTCTGTAGATGGATCGTCCGTCATCGATATTTCTCCCTTTAATTAAGTTCGTTTCAGCTAGCTGCGGCTGCCGGTTGTTCAGGAACGGCAGGCGGAGCAGCGGGCGCGGCGGCGGGCTTGCGCGGCCGTCGGCTAGCGCGGCGTTCGCGGCGCTGCACGAGTTTCTTCTGGCGCTTCAACTCTTCGTCCAGGCGAATCGTCTGGAATTTGATCACCACGTCGGAGACCTTCAGGCGCCGCTCGAGTTCCTTCACCATGTCGCCGTGTGTCGAGCGCAGCACCAGATAGACGTAGTAGCCTTCACGATTTTTTGCGACGCGGTACGCCAGGCGCCGCGTGCCCCACTTCTCGGTCTTTTCGACCGTGCCGCCGCGCTCGGTCGCTGTCTGCTGCAGCGTGGCCACGAGCTTATCAATCTCCTCTTCCGGCGTGGCCGGCTGGCAGATGAAAATCAGATCATAAACGCGTTCGTCCATGGTTCCTCGTTTCCGTGTGTCACTTTCGTATCGATCTTGTGTCTCCGCGTAGCCAGCCGCTGTGTGCGTTCCGCTACGCCTCGTACTCGTTCGCCTGCTTTAGCCTTCTCCGCCGTGCTCGTGCTCGTGACCGTTGTGGCCGCCGCCTTCGTCGTCGTCCGGCGGCGTGGCGCGGCGGTTGAAGCGATTCATCGCCACGGAGACGCCTTCCGCCAGAATCACGCTCACTGCTTCAGCCGCTTGATCGATCATGTCCGCCGCGGCTTCCAGATTCCCTTTGCGCATCGGCCGCAGGACGTAGGCCGCCAAGTCCTCGATAGGGTGCTCCGGCTCGACTCCCAACCGCACGCGGGGAAAATCCATCGTGCCTGCCACGCCAATCACCGATTTCAATCCGTTGTGCCCGCCAGCCGAGCCCGTTTCCCGAACGCGAATCATTCCCCACGGCAGCGCCACATCGTCGTACGCCACAATCAATTGGCTCGGCTCGCAGTCGAAGCGGTGGAGCAGATCTCCCACCGCGAGGCCGCTCAAATTCATCATCGTCTGCGGCTTCGCCAGAACAACTTCTTGGCCTGCGATCTTGCCGCGGCCGACATACGATTTCGCTTCCGGCCGTTCCACGCGGATTCCCGCCGATTCGGCCAGGCGATCCACGACGAAAAATCCCAAGTTGTGCGGCGTCCAGGCGTATTCCGGGCCCGGATTGCCAAGACCGACGATCAGCCGCAACTCATTCGGCATTGATTCACCGCCCTGCCCCACGGCAGATTCTTGCGTCGGTCCCGCCAGGCGTCCGCAGGCGCCTTACTTCTTTTTCTCTGCCGGAGCCGCGGCTTCGCCTTCGGCCTCTTCGCCTTCTTCCGCTTCCTTCTTGCCCTTCTTGATCACTTCGGGCTCGGCGGGAGCGGCGGCGACTTCTGCGCCGGCGACGGCTTCGGCCGGCTTTTCTTCTTCGACACGCAGCGCCACAACGTGCGCAATCACGCGCTGTGGATCGCTCACGAGTTTCATTTTCGCCGGATCAAGCGGCAAATCGCTGGCGCGCAGATGTTTGCCGATCATCAGCTCGGTGACGTCCACGCGAAATTCCGTGGGAATTTCGGCGGGCAAGCATTCGATTTCCACTTCGCGCGTGACCATTTCAAAAATTCCGCCTTGCAGCTTCACGCCCTGCGGTTCGCCAAACGTGTGCACCGGCACTTTCACCCTCATGCGCACGTCCATCGCGACGCGCATCAAGTCCACGTGCAGCAAATGACCCTTCACCGGATCCACCTGCCAATCGCGCACGATGGCCGCCTGCTCGCCGGAGGGCAGCTTCACTTTGAAGATCGTGTTGTGGCCCGTAGCCGAGCGCAGAATCGACGTCAACTGCTTGGTGTTTAGGGCCAGCGCTTCGGCGTGGCCTTTGCCGCCATACAGCACCGCGGGAATTTGTCCCGCGACGCGGGCGCGCCGCGCCGCGTTCTTGCCCCGCTGGTCTCGTGCGACCGCTTCCACGACGATCATTTCCATAATGGCCTTCCCTCGCCCGTTCGCAACCGCATTCAAATTTAGATAAAGAGTTCGCTGATCGAGCTTTCTTCATGAATCGAAAGAATGCCGCGCGCCAAAAGTTCAGAAACGCTAAGCACCTTGATCTTCTCGACACCGCGAGCGGCATTGCACAACGGCACCGAATCCGTGACCACGACTTCTTCGATTGCCGACTTGCAAATCCGATCGACCGCGGGTCCAGAGAGCACCGCGTGCGTGCTGGCCGCAAAAACGCGCGTCGCGCCCTCGGCCAACAGCGCTTCCGCCGTCTTCACCAGCGTTCCGGCTGTATCGATGATGTCGTCCACCACAAGCGTGGTCGTTCCGCGAACATCGCCGATCAGGTGCATCACTTCGCTCACGTCAATGTCCACACGCCGCTTATCCACGATGGCCAGCGGCGCATCCAGGCGCTTGGCAAAAGCGCGCGCGCGCTCCACGCCCCCTGCATCCGGCGAAACCACGGTGAGAGGCCCCAGGCGCTTCTGCCGAAAATAATCGACCAGCACCGGCGCCGCATAAAGATGATCCACCGGCACGTTGAAGTAACCTTGTATCTGCGGCGCGTGCAAATCGAGCGTCAGCGCGCGAGACGCCCCAGCCGTCTCCAGCAAATCGGCCACGAGCTTCGCGGAAATCGGCACGCGCGGCTTGTCTTTGCGGTCCTGGCGCGCGTAGCAGTAGTACGGAACCACCGCGGTGATGCGCCACGCTGAGGCCCGTTTGAATGCATCCACCATCATCAGCAATTCCATCAGGTGGAAATCGCCGGGATTCGAGCACGGCTGCACGACGAAGACGTCCGCGCCGCGCACGTTCTCGAGAATCTGAAAATAGATCTCGCCGTCGCTGAATTTCCCCAGCTTGGCTTTGCCCAACGGCACGCCCGCGTGCTTGCAGATGTCCTGGGCCAAGCGCAGGTTGGCGCTTCCAGTGAAGATCTTGAATTTATCGTCGATCACGGTAATCGCTTCACGGCTGTTCCGCGCAAATATCCCGTCACACTATGGCCGATTCGCCCAAACCACGGCGAATCTGTCGCCTCGAGACACTGGAACAGACGAAAACCTCTTCGTTCGGAAACCAATGGGCGGTTCGACGCGCCTGCGCTGGGTTTCGGAACAGTCCAAACACCGCCGAACCGCTACCCGCCAGCGCAGCATCCGCCGCTCCACGCCGAAGCAATTCCCGCTTGATACGGCCCAGCAACGGGTGCCGCTGGAAGACGGCCCGCTCAAAATCGTTTGAGAGGGCGCCTGCCTGCGGGCTCCAGCAGAGAGCGCAGAACTCGATAAGTCTAGAGGCCACAGCAGGGTTTGTCAATGCGGCGCGGCCTCCTGCGCGTGACGCCGCAAGCCAGGAATAAGCGTCTCGCGTGGGAACGGAAACCGCGCGCGGAGAAAACACCAACACCCCAAGCCGCGGCCCGTCCGGCAAGGGCAGAATCTGCTCGCCGCGGCCCAAGCCCGCCGCGCGGCCTCCGAACAAGAAGAATGGAACGTCGGAACCGAGTTGCGACGCGATTTCTACCAGACGACCTAGCTCGATCTTGCGCCTGGAAAGCCGCAGCAGGCCCAGCAAAGCCGCGGCCGCATCGCTTGATCCGCCGCCCAAGCCACGGCCGGCAGGGATGCGCTTCTGAAGACGCGCGCGCACGCCGCGTCTGATCTTGAGTTCGGAGCGCATCGCGGCGAGCGCGCGATAAACCAAATTCGAGCGCGTCGGCTCCGCCGCCAGGGCCGCGTTGCCTTCGACTTCAAGCTCGATTCCTCCGCCGCGATTCCAATCGAGGCGCAGCGTATCGTGCAGCGAAATCGTCTGAAAAATTGTGCGCAGTTCGTGATAGCCGTCCGCGCGGCGCCCGACGACATCCAGGCGGAGATTGAGCTTGGCAAACGCGCGCAGACGGACTTCAGACATGGATGGCTATTCTACTGCGGCTTGGCGGAATCGTTGGGCGACTTTTGCTCGGCCACGTGGCGCTTCAGACTCGAAAGCTTTTGCTCGACATCGGCAATACGGTCAGGCTCCACATCCGCCGGCAGCTCGCGATGCCATTCGTCAAGCGACTTCTGGTACTCAGCCTGTGCGAGTTCGGTTTGGCCGCTCTTCGAGTACACGTCAGCCATGTGTTCGAGGATGGTCGGATCGTGACCATCGAAGCTCAAAGCCTTGCGCAGCCACTGCTCGGCCTCGGGCAATTTGTCCTGCTTGTAATACGCCCAGCCCAAACTATCGAGATACGCGGGATTGTTGGGATCCTCAACCAGCGCGCGCTGGATCAAGGATGTGGCTTCGTCCAAGCGCAAGCCGCGATCCGCCAGCATATAACCGTAATAATTCAGCACGGAAGCATCGTGAGGATCGAGAAGCAGCGCGGCCTTGAATTGCGCCTCGGCCTCGTCGTATTTCTTCTGGCGTTCCAGAACGCCGCCGAGCACCAGCCCGGCCATTGCCTGCTCGGCGGGCTTGGTGGCCGCGGCAGCAGCGACGCGCGCCGCCTGCTCCGCTTCCGTATAGCGCTGCCCTTCCTGATAAATCTGCGCGAGATCGAATTGAATCTCGATGTCATCTTCCGGTTTGCCGTCCAGCAATTTGCGCAACGCGGCCGCGCCCGCGTCGATCTGGCCGTTTTCGCCGAATAGCAACGCCTGCTCGGTCAGAACCTCGCGGTCGCCGGGATAATGCTCTAACGCTTTCTTGGCCGTATCGAGCGCGTGCGGCATGTCGCGCGCCGATCGGTAGGTATCGATCTGCAGTAGTTCGGCGCGCTTATCCTCTTCGGGACCCAGTTGCGCCAATTCCTGATAGGCGTTGACGGCCGCGCTGTAATTCTGGTCTTCGCGATACAGCTCGCCGAGTTGCTCATAGAGGATGGCCAGCGTGCGGCGCCGCGTCGGAGTCACTTCCGATTCCGACTGCACGCCGGCGACCGCATCGGAAAGCGTGCGGATGGCGTCGTCAAAACGCGCTTCGGCTTCGTAAATCGCGGATTTCACGTACACCACTTCCAGATTGCCGGGGGCGCGCTTTTCGGCTTCCAGGACGCTCTGCTCGGCTTTGTCCAATTGATGCAGCTGCTTGTAGATTTCGGCCATCCGCAGATAGTTGTCAGGGTCGGAAGAATCCATCTCCGCAAGATGCTGATACTCAGCGAGCGCGTCGGAATATTTGTCCTCGGAGAGCAGCGCCTGGGCAAGACCGCTGCGGTGATTTACATCGTCGGGATCGAGTTCAACCGCCTTGCGGTAAGCCTGCTCGGCCTTGGCGGCGTCGCTCTGCTGCGTTTCTGCATCGCCCAGCAGATCGTAGAATCGTGGGGTTGCGCCGCGCGCGAGGATGGCTTCGAGCAGGGCGATCGCTTCGGGGCCGCGCTGCTGATCCAGCAAAAGCTGCGTCAATTGCTCGACGGCGCCTTCGTTCGCCGGCTCGCGCGACAATACATCGCGCAGCGTATGCTCGGCTTCGGCGGGCTTGTCTTGCAGACGATCCAGGCGCGCCAGCCACAGCGCTGATTCCGTGTCCGTCGGGTCCAAGCGCAGAATTTCCGCGTACTGTTCGGCCGCCAGCCGCGCCGTATCGCTCTGACCGGAAGATTCGTTCATGTCTCCCAGCGTGCGCACGTAAATGCGCGCCAATAGCCGCCGCGCACCAAGATTGTTGGGATCGCGCTGGATCAGGCCCTGCGCTTCGAGCACCGCATCGCGAATGCGCTGCGATTGAAAATACATTTCGGCAAGCTGTTCGCCGATCACGTCGCTTGCGGGATCCAACTCAAACGCTTTCTTGAAGTAATCGATCGCCTGGTCGGCGTCGTCGCCGCTGCTGGTCACTTCGTACTGCACTTGATAATAGTGGCCGATCGTGAAGTCGAAATAGGCGTTCGCGCGGTCCTGGGCGCTCAGCTTAGGAACGCCGGACGGAACCGCTGCGCCCGCCAGCTTCGCCGGCGGCGGATCCTGTTGCGCAAACAGCGCTGCGCCCGGAACCAGAATCAAGAGCGCTAGCAGAGCCGGCACGCGCGGAACGCGTTGTTTCATGCCACTAAGTGTCATCAGTTCACCAGGTCCAAAGATTATCCTTGATCGGGCGGAAGACCGTCAAACCCTCCCGCCACGATTTCCAGAACGTCATCACGCGGGCATGACGCGAGCGCCGAACAGGCACTCAAATAAGATGCACGCAACAGCAATCGGGTTCCCCGCGCCCGGCTGGACGCGGGTTAATGCCGGAAATGGCGTACGCCGGTGAACACCATGGCCAAACCCAGACGATCGGCTGCGGCGATCACGTCCGCATCGTGTACCGAACCGCCAGGTTGGATCACGGCCGTCGCTCCGGCGCGCGCGGCCTCTTCGACGCCGTCGGCAAACGGGAAGAAAGCGTCCGATGCCACCACGCTGCCCGCCAGCGGCATCTGCGCTTTCATGATCGCGAGTTTGACGGAGTCCACGCGGCTCATTTGCCCCGCGCCGATGCCCACGGTTTGCCCCGCGCGCACAAACACGATGGCGTTCGATTTCACGTGCTTCGCAACCTTCCAGCCGAACTCCAGTGCGGACAGTTCCTCGCGCGTGGGCGCTCGCCGCGTCACGGACTTGAAATCCATTTCGGACACAGCGCCACGATCCGGCTGCTGCACGAGCACGCCGCCGGAGATGCGTTTCAATTCGAGGTCGTTTGCGGGAGCGTCTTCGTCGGACGCGGCGGATTCAGGGATCTCCACAAGACGCAGATTCTTCTTCGCAGCTAGCAGTTCGCGCGCCGCCGCGTCGTAGCCCGGCGCGGCGATGCACTCGACGAAAATCTTGGCGATCTCCGCGGCCGTCTCGCGATCCAGCGGCCGGTTGAACGCCATCACGCCGCCGTAAGCCGACACCGGATCGGACGCCAGAGCCAGACGATACGCATCGACGAGCGAATCCTGCTCGGCCGCGCCACACGGATTGTTGTGCTTCACGATGATGGCCGCGGGCTTGCGAAACTCCTGTGCGATCGCCCAGGCCGCATCGAGGTCCACCAAATTGTTGTACGACAATTCCTTGCCCTGCAGCTGGTTCGCGGCGGCCAGGCCCCGTGCGGTCTGCGCCGCGGGAACGTAGAGCGCCGCTTGCTGATGGGGATTCTCGCCGTAGCGCATCGCTTGCCGCCGCACCAGCGCCAGATGCAATCGCTCCGGCAGTGGCGCGCGCGAATCCAGGCGAATCGCGCCGCCCGTCGCCGACAATCGCTCGAGCTCCGTCGCGATCCGGCCGTCGTAGCGCGCCGTCAACGCAAACGCCTTGCGCGCCAGCTCCAATCGCAGCGCGAGAGTTGTTTCGCTCGCTGCGGTGATTTCCGCTGCAACGGCCGCATAGTCCGCCGGATCGATCACCACAGTGACGCTTTCGAAGTTTTTCGCCGCCGAGCGAATCATCGCCGGCCCGCCGATATCGATGTTCTCGATCAAATCGGCCGGCTTGACGCCGGCTTTCGCTGCCGTGGCCTCAAACGGGTAAAGGTTCACGACCACCAAATCGATCGCGGCGATCGCATGCTCCGCAGCCTGCGCGCGATCCGCCGCCTCGCCGCGACGAAACAAAATTCCGCCGTGCACTTTCGGATGCAGGGTCTTCACGCGCCCGCCCAGCATCTCAGGCCAGCCGGTCAGCTCGGCAACGTCACGCACAGCCACACCCGCTTCGCGAAGTGAGCGAGCCGTCCCGCCCGTGGAAACGATCTCAATCCCCCGCGCCGCGATCACGCGAGCGAATTCCGCGAGGCCGGTCTTATCGTAAACGCTGATCAGCGCGCGCTCGATCGCCACCCACTCCTCCCGTCAATTGGAAATCTGGTGTAATCGCGAACAAACAACAAACATTGTATGCGCTCGGCAGGAATCGGAGAAGCGCGAAGACCGCGGGCTGGGGGTTGAACTTGTCAGTCAGCGCAAATCGGATTCAGGATCTGACACGCGCCTTCAGGCTCACCTTGCCGCTCTTCATTTCGATGCGATATTCCACGGGGCGGCCCGATTTCTGTTTTTGCAGCTGAACGGTCTTCTGCCGAATGAACTCGCGGAATTGTTCGAGGGTCAACTGGCGCGAAGCCTCGCCCGCCTTTTGCTGCGCGCGGGATAACGCATCGAATAGACCTCGAACGACGACCGTTTCGGCGTCGGGGTCGGTGATGATCACGGCGAAAGCTTCCACCTCTTGCTTGGCGGGCAGCCGCGCGTCCGCCCGAGTGCGTTGGGCCTCCAGCACTTTGGCCGCGGCGCCGAAATGGCGCTTCATGGCGCCTTCCTCTCGGTCTTGCAACCGCTTGCGAAACATTTGCCGGTACTTCGAGTAGGTCATCGCCATCGTGGAATAGCGAAACCTCTGGCTTGCGTTCATGTTCAATCCGCGCTCGGAATAGCGCTTCATCACCAGGTCGATTCGCCACTCGGTATCCGCGGGCGGACGCTTCTTGCCGCCGCCAAAATACTGCTCAAATTCAATCTTGAATGTGCGGATATCCTTTTCGAGTTGGTTCAGGTCTTCTTCGACGGTAGCCATGAGAGGGGGCCGATTCGCACTTCCGATCCTAGTTCCCGCGGCAGGGCCGGTCAATCGACGCGAGACATCTCGGTGCACAACCCGCCACGCACCGAGCGGTGACCGGCGGCCAGCGTACGATATAATTCGGATGAAGCGCCGAAAGAGAAATCCATGGCCGACGCCATAGTGGAATCGCTGATCCTCGATCTTCTGGAGTGGGTGGCAGCCCGCAGGCGCAGTTACGCCGAAGTGATGGACGCCTGGCGCACTTCCTGCCCCAAGCTCACCGTGTGGGAGGACGCGAACGATCGCAAACTGGTCTCCACAGAAAGCGCGGACGGCCGCTCGATCGTCAAGGTTACTCCGTCCGGACTAGCCCTTCTTAGCCAGAGCCGCACTTCGACTGAATCCGCCTTACCAGCGGTTACTCCCCGCGGCTTGACTTCGTCTGAAAGCGACGCCTAGACTCGAAAATTCGGCTATCGGCATGAAACCCACAGAAGGCAAGGTCATCGTCTTAGGAGTCACGGGTGCGTCAGGAGCGATCCTGGCGCAGACGGCTCTGCGCAAACTCGAAGCCGATGCGCGCGTGGCACGCATCCACCTGATTGTGACGGAAACGGGTGCGCGCCTGATTGCGCACGAATTGGGAATCGCCGCGCCGGGCGCGAAAGATCTTCCGGCGCTGCTCGCGGGAGCCCCGGCCACGAAAATCGAGCTTCTACCGAATAAAGATGTTGGCGCCGCGATCGCTTCCGGCAGCTACGCGGTGGACGGCATGATGGTGATCCCCTGCTCGATGGGAGCGCTCGCGGCCATCGTCACCGGCCTAAGCAACGACCTCGTCTCGCGCGCCGCCGACGTATGCCTGAAAGAGCGGCGCAGTCTGGTGCTGTGCCTGCGCGAAACGCCCTTCAATCGAATTCATCTGGAGAACATGCTGCGCGCGCAACAGGCCGGCGCTGTGATCATGCCGGTGATCCCTGCGTTTTACGATCAACCCAAAACGCTGGACGACGTTGTCGCGCAATTCGTCGATCGCGCCCTAGCGCAACTCGGCCTGCCGCAACCCGATGCGTTCCGCTGGGAAGGCCAGGGCAAAGGCGCGGCGCGAGGGGCGTGAGCGTGAGTCGCATCCGCCATGCCGGCCGGCAGGCAGGCACCGTGCTCGAAATGATCAAGTTCGAGCATTCGATCTTCACGTTGCCGTTCGCGCTCACCGCGGCGCTTCTGGCCGCGCGCTATTCTGACGTGCCGGGCGCCGTTGCGGGCTGGCCGACGGCGCGCCAATTGTTCTGGATCGTTGTGGCCATGGTCGGCGCGCGCTCCGCCGCCATGACCGTGAATCGCATCGCCGACCTGAAGTACGATCGCGATAATCCGCGCACACGTCAGCGCGCACTTGTCACCGGCGCGCTGTCGGTCGGCTTCGCCTGGGGCTTCGCGCTTGTGGCCTCGGCTATTCTGGTGGTCGCCGCGTGGCAATTGAATCGGCTCGCGCTGGAACTCTCTCCGATCGCGCTGGCGCTGGTGTTCTTTTATTCCTACACCAAGCGATTCACCACGTGGTCGCACTTGGTGTTGGGCTTGTGCATGGGAATTTCGCCCGCCGCGGCGTGGATCGCTGTTGCCGGCTCATTCGATAAGCGCATGCTGCTGCTTTGCGCCGCGGTCACGCTGTGGGGCGGCGGCTTCGACGTGCTCTACGCCTGCCAGGACATCGATTTCGATCGCCATGCCGGCCTCTATTCGGTTCCCAAGCGCTTCGGCATCGCGCACGCGCTCACAATCGCGCGCGGCATGCACGTCCTCATGACTCTGCTGCTTGCGTGCCTCGCGGCGTCGTTTCATCTCGCGTGGCCAGCATGGGTGGGGATCGCCGTAATCGCCGCGCTTTTGGCTTACGAGCATTCCCTTGTGCGTGCGAACAATCTGAGCCGCGTGAATGCTGCGTTTTTCACGGTGAACGGCTATATTAGTATTCTGTTTTTCCTGTTCTGGGGCGCAGCCGTCTGGGTGGCGCACCCGTAAGATGGATCCATGGCCGAACTTCAAATCTCGGACGCCCGCCTAAAGCCGATCGCCGATAAGGCGCTGGCCGGCGAACGCCTGAGCCTCGATGACGGCATCGCGCTCGATCGCACCAGCGACCTATTGGCGCTCGGCTGGCTTGCCAATCGCGTGCGCGAGCAACGCCACGGCAACATCTGCTATTACAACGTCAATCGCCACATCAATCCCACCAACGTCTGCGTTGCGCACTGCCGCTTGTGCGCTTTCGGCCGCAGTCCGGAAGCGCCCGGCGCGTACACCTTTGCCCTGGAAGAAATTTGGCAGCGCGCGGAAACCGGAATGCGCGAAGGCGCCACGGAATTTCACATGGTCGGCGGCCTGCACCCGGATTTGCCGTTTGAATATTTTCTGGATATGCTGCGCGGACTGAAACAGCGCTGTCCCGGCGTGCACCTTAAAGCCTTCACCATGGTCGAAGTCGGCTACTTCGCGCGCATCTCGAAGCTTTCGATCCGCGATACGCTTCTCGCACTCAAGGACGCCGGCGTCGATTCCCTGCCCGGCGGCGGCGCCGAAATTTTCCATCCGCGCGTCCGCAAAGTGATCTGCGACCACAAAGTGAGCGGCCAGCAGTGGCTTTCGATCGCGCGCACGGCGCATCAGATCGGCCTGCGCTCAAACGCCACCATGCTCTACGGCCACATCGAAAATGAAGAAGAGCGCGTGGACCACATGCTTCAGTTGCGCGCGCTGCAGGATGAAACCCACGGCTTCGTGGCCTTCATTCCGCTGGCTTTTCATCCGGAGAATACCGCGCTTGCGCATCTCCCGAAGCCCACGGCTTTCGCCGATCTGAAGTCCATCGCCGTCTCGCGCTTGCTCCTCGACAATTTCGATCACATCAAGGCCTACTGGATCATGATGACGCCCAAAGTCGCGCAGATCGCGCTGAGTTTCGGCGCCGACGATCTGGACGGCACGGTCGTCGAGGAGAAGATTTACCACGACGCCGGCGCCACCACAGAGCAGTTCACCTCTCGCGCCGAACTCGAGCGCCTGATCCGCGCAGCCGGCCGCACCCCCGTCGAGCGCGACACTCTCTATCGCCCCGTCGACCGCTCGAAGATGCCGCCGCCCGGCCCGCGCCCCGACGTCACACTCACGCTGAACGTTTAAGCTCGCGCCGCGCCTCGCAGCGCTTTCGGTCTCCGGCCCCTCGCCAAACTTTCGTATCCCAAAATTCCCATTGACGCCGCCCACCCGCCGGGTGCACTCTCCTGCCCCGGTCGTTTCCTCCGAGCCCCGCCGCCATCCGCCTGATGCGGCATTGTGCGCGGCATTCGGAAGGTTCGGCTCGGTTCGATTTCCATTTCGCAGTTCGACCCCCTGTGGAGGTGGGTACCATATGAATCGATGTTTCACAGCACTCGCTGCGCTCTCCCTGGCACTCACAGCTTCGGCAACTCTCGGCGCGCAGACGCCGGCCGCTGCACCCGACAAAATGGCCGCCATGCCCAAGCCGCCGAATATTCTGTTGATCGAGACCGACAACATCAAGGCATACAACACCACTCCCTACGACAAGGTAGCGGAGGAGTACGTGACGGCCGCGAGAAAGGCCAATCTGCCCGGCATCGTCATCGCCATGGAAGCGATGTCTGGCGCGACTCGCGCGCAATATCTGTTCGCCTACGATTCATTTGCGGATATGCAAAAGCAAAACGACGACATGATGAAGAACGCCAGCGTGACTGCGACGTTCGCGCATTTGGACAGCCTGGAAGCCCAATACACGACCGAAGTGCACCAAACGATTTGGCACTACCGCGACGACCTCAGCAACAATACTCCTGCGGACATCGCGCATTGCACGTACTGGGAAACGATTGTCTTCCACATCAAACCCGGCCATGACTCGCAATTCGAGGCCCTGATCAAAACGGTTCAGGCGACCTACGCCAAGATCGGCGCCAACATTTCCTGGGCTACCTTTGAATCCGAGATGGGCGCCACGGACACGTACAACATCATCGTTCCGATGAAGTCGCTGAAGGACGAGGACGATGCACTGGCGCGCGACAAGACGTTCGCCGCCGCGCTCGGAGCCGATGGTCAGAACCAAATGGACAAAGTGGCCAGCGAATCCTACCTCAGCGTCGAGGACACGCTCTGGCAGGTCAATCCCAAAACAAGCTACGTCCCCAAAGAAATGATCGCGGCCAATCCCGATTTTTGGGCTCCGAAGGCCGCGCCGCCCGCAGCCAAGAGCACGACCGCGATGCCGGCCATGAAGCCCGCGGCCAAGACACCGCCCGCTCAGTAGGCCAAACGCAATCCGCAAGAATCAACTCGCTTTAGCAAGAAAGGGCGTCCCGATCTCCGGACGCCCTTTTTATTGCCCGCGCGGGAAAACGCCGCAGCGTCACGATGCCGTCGAATCCTTGCGGCGAGGCAGGAACATCTGCGCCAACAGCAGGGCGTAGAACGGCGCATACGTCAGCCATTGCAGCGCCGGGTTGAATCGCCACTCACCCAGTGCGTCATATCCAATTCGCACGTTGTGGGAGAGGAACACGAGCACCGTCAGCAGCAGCCAAGCCGTGTTCGGGAAAAAACACAACAGCGGCACGATCCAAGTGAAATACCAGGGATACCCGTTCGGCGCGAACAACAGGATCGTTGCGACCAGCAGATACGCCGCGCGCGCCGGCTCGGCCCGCCGCGCCGCGAGCCACACCGCCAGGCACACCACAGCCACGCGTCCCACCAAGACGGCGAAAGCATGCGAGCCCGAAATCCAGCGCAACACAGAATACAAACTGGCGTTGTTGTTCTGCCAAGCCGGCAAGTAATACGCGTGCATGGTGCGCGCAAAGTCCGCCCATCCCGTACGGTACGGCCATGCGCATGCCAACGCCACAGCCGCGGCAGCGGCGGCAGCGATCCATCCGCGCGCGCGCCGCGGCCAGCCCGCGCGCACAAACCACAATGGCAACAACGTCGCCGGAAAAAATTTCGCCATGGTTCCAACCGCCAGCGCCATCGTTGACACAATTGGCCGCCTTCGTATAATCAAAATGGCAGCCACCAGTGCGGCGACGGCCAACGAATCGTTGTGACCGCTGCCGGCAAACTCAATAATCACCAGGGGGTTCCAGGCGTAAATGGCCAAACGGGCGATCCTTTGCCCGGACTCTCGCACCCAGAACCCGAGCATTCCGACCACAGCTAAATCGGCCAGCACAAACGGTAATTTGAAACCGATCGGCCCAGGCAACAGGCGCCACGTCGCGCGGAATACCAGCTCCAATAAAGGCGGATAAACGGTCGGCAATTCGTGGGCAGGCATCAGCTGCCATCCGCCGCCGGACTCGCCGCGCAAATAGCCCAGGCGCGCATCGTCCGGACGAATCGAATAGGGGTTCTGCCCTGCGGCTTGCACTTGGCCGTCCCAGCGATAGCGGTAGAGGTCGGTCGAAAGCGTGGGCGCCAGCGGCAATAGAGTCAGTCGAAACGCCAGCGCGCCCAGCAGCACCAGCAGGAAGCCAGCGCGGGAATCGCGCAATTGTTCAAGGGCGTACAGAGCGATGAAGTAGACGACGCCGGCGCCTAGCGCCAGCGGAATGAAGGTAACCACGTGCGCCGAAAGATCGCGCAAGCGCGCCATGCCCAGGAATATTGCTTCCAGGGCAAGCAGCAACGCCACAGCTGCGGCGCCCTGGCCGCGCGGCAGGCTGCGCTCGCGAGTCAGCATGGAAATGGAGTAACGTAGCGGCGATGCGGCTCTTGGTTCATCTCGGAATGCTAGCGGCGCACGGGCCCCTGTCCAACTATTGGTCGAAGCTGACCGACGCCAGCCGGAATCCCTTTCGCGGCCTCTACCAGATGAATTTGTTCGATCTGGCGGTGACGCTGCCGTACTTTGCCGTGTTGATCGTGCTCGCGTCCTACGGACTGCACCGCTACTGGCTGGTCTACCACTATTTCAAGAATCGCCGGAATGTTCCCGGCCCGCCTCCCGCGATGGAAAGCTGGCCCAAGGTTACCATACAGCTTCCCATCTTTAATGAGCGCTACGTCGTCGAGCGATTGATCGACTGCATCGCGCGCTTCGATTATCCGCGCGAATTGCTGGACGTCCAGGTGCTTGACGATTCCACTGACGAGACTCGCGAAGTCGCCACCGCTTGCGTCGATCGCTATCGCGCACTGGGCTTCCCGATTCGCTACCTGCACCGCGATGACCGCACCGGCTTCAAAGCCGGCGCCCTGGCTTACGGTCTGGAATCCGCCACCGGCGAATTCGTCGCCATCTTCGACGCCGACTTCTTGCCCAGCCCGGATTTTCTGCGCCGCACCGTGCCGTATTTCAACGATCCCAAAGTCGCGATGGTGCAAACGCGCTGGACGTACCTGAATCGCGATTATTCCGCGCTCACCCAAGTGGAATCCATCTTGCTCGATGGCCACTTCATCATCGAGCACGGCGCTCGCTCGCGCAGCGGCGTATTTTTCAATTTCAACGGCACTGCCGGCGTTTGGCGGCGTTGCGCGATTGACGATGCCGGCGGCTGGCAGCACGACACGCTCACCGAGGACACCGATCTCTCTTATCGCGCGCAACTCCGCGGCTGGCTTTTCATGTATCTGCCCGACGTCGAATGCGCCTCCGAGCTGCCTGTTGAAATGAACTCCTTCAAAACGCAGCAGGCGCGCTGGGCCAAAGGCCTGATGCAAACCGGTAAGAAAATTTTGCCGCGCGTGCTGCGCTCCGATCAACCCTGGGCCGTGAAAGCCGAAGCCATCTTCCATCTCACCGCCAACATCAGCTATCCGCTGATGGTGGTGCTATCCACACTGCTGCTCCCGGCGATGATCGTGCGCTTCTATCAGGGCTGGTTTCAGATGATGATCATCGATCTGCCGCTCTTCCTGGCCTCGAGCTTTTCCATTTCTGGCTTCTACCTTTCGGCGCAGCGCGCGCTCTATCCGCATCGCTGGTATCGCTCGATCCTGTACATGCCGTTTGTGATGGCCATCGGGATCGGCCTGTCGGTTCGCAATGCTAGGGCGGTGCTTGAAGCCCTGTTCGGCATGAAATCCGATTTTGCCCGCACGCCGAAATATCGCATCGAAGGCCAATCCGGCAGTTGGCGCAAGAAATCCTATCGAAATCGCGCTGGTTGGGGACCGTATCTGGAAGTCGCGCTCGGGCTGTATTTCGCCGCCACGGTCCTCTACGCAATTCAGAACGAGAGCTACGTCACGATTCCGTTTCTTCTTCTGTTTGTTTGGGGATATCTCTACACCGGCGTGATGTCGCTCGGCCAAATTTGGTTTGAGCGCCTGCGACTCGGCTCGGACGGCGCCGCCGCCGAAGTTCGCCCCTCCGCCACCGGCGTGCCCAGCTTCTAGCGCCTACCTACTGGTTGTTTTCCAGCTTGCTCTTGATGTCCGCGAGTTGGTCTTCGAGATTTGAAACCGAGCGGCCCACCGCGACGTGGCGAATGATGGTTCCTTTCACGCCCGTTAAGCCCGCCTGCTCGGATCCCATCGCCACGATCAGATAAAAACCGGGATGCGCCGGGTTGTGTCCGCGCACGCAAAAACTCATGTCCAATGCCGTCTCGAAGTAGTGGCTCGAATAGAGCTGCTTCTCAGCGATAGCGCATGCGATATCGTCGTCAAGTTTTCCGCGCATGGAAATCACTTGCACCACGCGCAATGTGGGCTTAAATCCAAACTTGACGCGCGACCAGTAGAACATATTCTCGGCGTTCGCGGGCTTGCCACTGGGATACGAAAGCAGATAGCGGTAGAAATCCGGCAGGCGCTGCGGCAACACTTTCACATAGCTCAGCATGTAGGCGAACTGCTGCGCCACTGCGGTCGGTTCAGGCTTGTCGTCATATTCCCCCAGGACTTGATCGCCCCCGCGCTGATACGCCAGCAGATCCTGGAGCGCCGTTTTGTGCAAAAGGTCGTTCACTTGTTGATCCACATTTGCGGCGGACCAATCAATCGATCGCTGCAGCGTTAGGATGGAACTCGCGGGCATCTGAATCGCGCAATCGCCGGGCTGGCATTTCTTCAGCGCCTGCACGTCGTCATCGTCGAATGAAAAACCATTCAAATCGGAAAGCTGCGGGGGATTGCTGAACGGCTCTAGCGCCATGGTGTACGGTAAGTGGCGAAGCCGGTTCACATCGCGCGCAAATCTGTAATATGCTTCCGGCGTGGCCTTGATGTAGACCGCGCCGAACAAAAACACCTCGGCCGGAGTGCGGGAATCCAGAGCCTTCGCGACCGGCCGCCCACTGCTGATCGCGGCGATCTGATCGTCGCTCAGCCCAATATCCTGCCGAAAGAAGTTCAGCAAATCGGGACTCGCTTGGCAAAACCCCGGCACAGCTGCCGCGATTATCATGATCAGTACGGCGCAACCCGCGATGATCGCTCGCATGATCACAAATCTTCCCCCGGTGCGTTTCACTGCATCGCTCACTTTCAGTCCTTTCAAACTGTGGCTGGCAAAAATTCCGATTCGACGACGTCCTGCCCGCGTTCAAAATGCCGCGCCGTAACCGCCCCGAAAAGTGAAGCTACCTAAACCACGTAACCGGCAAGATTGAGCGTAACCTGTGCGAGGCTGCGTGACAAGAAGCTCCCGGATGCCCCGCTTGCGCCGGCCGCCGGGTTCTTCTACTGTGGAAGAATGACCGCTGAAAACTGGAAACCCAGAAAGGTAGTGATCGTCGGGGCGGGCGCCGTGGGTTCCACCTTCGCCTATGCGCTGGCCCAAAGCGGATTGGCGGACGAGATCGGCTTGCTGGACTCCAATCGCGAACTGGCAATGGGACAAGTGCTCGATTTGGCCCACGGGCAAGCTTTTTTTCCTTCCGTCCAAATTCGCGAAGCCCAGACTGCGGATTTCGGCGACGCGCACCTGATCTTCATTACCGCCGGGTCAAAACAACGGCCGGGCGAATCGCGCCTCGCGCTCTTGCAGCGCAACGCCAAAATCATCCAGGACATCATGGATGAAATTGTGCGCCAGAATTCGCCCGCGGTCGTCGTGGTGGTGTCCAATCCGGTGGACATTCTCACCTATGTCGCGCACAAACGCTCTGGCTGGCCGCGCGGACGCGTCATCGGCTCCGGCACCGTGTTGGACAGCGCGCGTTTCCGGTCTCTGCTCAGCCAGCATTGCGAAGTGGATGTGCACAACGTCCACGCCTACATCTTGGGAGAGCATGGAGACACTGAAGTCGCCGCATGGTCCATGACTAACATGGCCGGCGTGCCCATCGACCTATATTGCGGGCTCTGCGGAAAATGCGAGGATTGGGAAGAATCAAAGCGCAAGATTGCGGAAGCGGTCAGAAATTCCGCTTACCATATCATCGACTACAAGGGCGCCACTTGGTTTGCTGTCGGCCTTGCCCTGACGCGGATCGCGGCAGCGATCCTGCGCAATCAGAATAGCGCGCTCACAGTTTCGGCCGTGCTGGAAGGCGAATACGGATTGAGCGGAATCAGCCTGGGTGTTCCCTGCATCGTTTCACAGAAGGGCGTCGCGCGCATTTTGGAAGTTAACCTGCCACCGGTCGAGCAAGATGCGCTCGCCAAGTCTGCGGCCGTCCTGCGCGAGCTGATCGCACAGTTGCATCTTCCGGTCGCATCGTGACACGGAAACGCTGCAATGGAAAAAACCATGCCCCAAGACGCTGAACCGAAATCCAAGGGATTCCCCGCGGCAGGTGCGGCTAAAGCTGCCGATCTCGTCGCTTATCAAGACGGCGCCGTCGTCAGCCGCGAAATCATGAAACGGCCGGCCGGCAATGTGACGCTGTTCGCGTTTGACGAAGGTCAAGGTTTGACCGAGCACTCCTCGCCGTTCGACGCGTTGGTGCAGGTGCTGGAAGGCACAGTGGAGATCACGATTTCCGGCAAACCTCAGCGCTTGCAGGCTGGCGAACTTATCCTCATGCCGGCCAATCAGCCACACGCGCTCAAGGCCATCAAGCGCTTCAAAATGATCCTGACAATGATTCGATCCTAAGACCTTGATTCATCCCGCGCGTCGATTGCAAATTGGCCCCAATTCAGCAATCAACTTTTTCTTCCGCGCCACCCGCTCGCTTGCGGGCGTCAATTCAAATTGAAAGCCGAACGGAGCGTTCCGTTTGATGCACGCGTTATCTCCATCGAAGTGCGCGAGTAAGCTTTTCCGAATGTCGCCGGATTCCCCCACATAAATCCAATCCTTGGTATTGAAGATCGCATAGACACCCGAAGCCTGCCGGACACGCATGAGAATTGTCTGGCTTTTCCATGGATGGGAAGCCGCCTTCCGACCGATGGCCATTTCGCCCTCCTGGCACCGCATTGAGGATATTCTACTCTCAAGTGCCGTCGCAGTTATCTAGTTCTTGCATGATTTTTGGCAACTTGCCTGTCCAGGTGCGTGGCGAATCTGCGGTCAACGAACGATAGACACGATCACCGTTCGCGTGTATCCTTGATTCAACTTTGGGTGACGGTCGGAGATTTCTGTCGCCCAATTGCACGCCGAAGGGTCAGTTTTGCGAAGTGTTAGTGCGGTCATAATTGCATTCAATGAAGAACTGGATATTGCCAGAGCCCTTGCCTCTGTAGCCTGGTGCGACGAAGTGCTTGTCGTCGATTCGGGCAGCACCGATCGAACGCTTGAAGTGTGCAAGGCATTCGGCTGCAAAGTCTTGCACCGCGAATTTGCCGGCTACGGCGAACAGAAAGCCTTCGCCGTGTCGCAAGCGGCCAACGATTGGATTCTCGCTATCGATGCCGACGAACAAATCCCTGCTGCCCTGCGCGACGAAATCCAAACCAAGTTGGCGCGCGCGACCGACTGCAGCGGTTATTACATCCCTATTACCACGGTGCTATGGGATCAGGTCGTGCGAACCGGCCGCCGCCACACCAAACCCAAGCTGAGGTTGTTCGATCGCAAGTATGGAAATTTTCGCAATCAGTTGGTGCATGAGTCGGTGCATCTCGAGGGCCGCACCGAGCGCCTGCGCCAGCCGATGTACAACTATTCCTACGCCAGCATCGCCGACTATTTCGAGAAGTTCAATCGCTATACCAGTCTGGCCGCGCTCCAAAGCTTTAGGCCCGGCGAGCGCTCGAGTTTTCTCCGTGCCGTCGCTGCGATGCCGCTCACGTTCATTCAGCTCTATTTCTTGAAGGGCTTCATATGGGACGGCCCCGCCGGTTTCACATGGTCGCTGGTTTCTTCGATGTATCCGGCCGTCAAATATTTTAAGTTGGCGGAGTTTTATCGAGCCTACGACTTGCAGCGCGCCAAGGATGCCCTTCTCGAATCCTCGCCCAGCCGCGCAGAGGCTCTCGAGCCTGCTCGATTGCGCCCGGCATCAACACTTTCTGACGATTTGGTCGCCGCAGCGCCTTATGAGCAACGCGCGGCGCGCGGATAGATCCACGTTCCACGTTTCCTGGCGCAATCGCGTTTTTCTTGATTTTGATGAATCCGCTCTGATTAACTCCTTGCTTCACGCCGTCCGGCGGCTGCCTTCCCGATGATTTCACCCACGCTGATTTCCGGCGGCATCGCACTGCTTCTGATTCTGTTGTGGCTCATCTATCGCTACAGCCTCTTCATATCGGCGCCAAACGGATTGCCGATCCTTCTGTATCACAAGGTCTCTCTCGATCGGAACGACGCGCTGACCATCTCCGTCGATCGCCTTGATCGCCAGCTTGCCTATATCGATTCAAGTGGCTACACGCCGATTTCATTCGCGGAATTGAAGGCGTCGTTCGACGGCCTGCGCACCCTCCCCGCCAAACCCGTCATCGTCACTTTTGACGACGGATACGTAAGCACTTACGAGCTTGCGTATCCGCTTCTCGTCAAGCACGACGTGAAGGCAACGATTTTTTTGCCCACCGCCTTCATCGGCGGAAATGCCGGCTGGAGCGGCGCAAGCGAGCCGCTGATCTCCTACGAAATGATCGGCCAGCTTGCGGCAAATCGGCCGGCGGGAAACCAGCACGCCGGAAAGCTCATCGAGTTCGCACTTCACGGCCATCGCCACGAAAGTTACGAGCGATATACGCCCGCGCAGATCGAATCTGATTTGTCCCAGTGCCTGCACGCTCTCGAAGCCAGCGGTTGCGCCTTCGGCCGCGTCTTTGCCTATCCCTACGGCAGAATGCCGCGCGACCCCAGCACCGATAGCGCGATGCGCGAATTCTTCCGTCGCAACAGAATTGATTTCGCCGCGCGCATCGGCTCCAGAATCAACGCGCTTCCACCTGCGGATGTTTATGAATTGAAGCGCACCGCTGTCCGCGGCACGGATTCTTTCTGGGAGTTCAAAACGAAGTTGCGCAAGGGCAGGGTCAAACTTTTTTGAGATTTGGCGAGCCCGTAGCTAATGTAAGCCAACCCAAACCTGATACACCACCACCACCATCATGAAGAATAGATAGACGCGCAGCGACCAGATAAGAAACTTCTCCGGCCCCGCCAGTCGCCGCCGCGGAATCAAGTGCTTTTTCAACCCGGCGAGTTGCTCTCGCTCGAGGGACGATAAAACCAATGCTTGATCGGACGGCGTAATCGAATCGTGTTCCTGTTCTTTTGCGACCATTCTGCCGCCCTCCTACTTCCCGCCCAGAAACGCGAAGAAATGCGGCGCGATCACGCTGATGCCGAAGAGCACGCCGGCAACCGTCAGAAAAACCACCACGCCCGTCGCCAGCAGGTTCGCCCACGTCGGACTAACATGCTCGCCCATCACTTCCCGGTCATTCGCAAGCATGAACAGAAACACCAGCGCCGGTGGCATCGCCAGCACCGCAACCACGTTGACCAGCAGCACCACGTACACCAGCGGCAGCCCGGGAATTAACACAATTCCTCCGGCAATCGCCGCGCACAGAAACAACACGGAATAAAAAGACCGCCCCTCCCACACCGGCAGATTCAAACTGTGCGGCCTGCGCGCCACCTCGCCGAACGCGTATGCCGACGAAGTGGAAATCGTCACCGACGCAACCATCCCAGCTTCCACGATGCCCAGTGCAAACAGCGCGGCGCCAAAGTGTCCGATGATCGGCCGAAGCGCCTGCGCGAATTCCGCCGCTTGAAAATTCTCGGCCGTCATGTGATGCGCGAATAGCGGAGCCGTCGCAATAATCGTCCCCACCGCCGCGATCGCCGCCAGCGTAGCGCCCACCACCGTATCGAATCGCCCAAGATGAATGTCTTTCTGCGTCATCCCCTTGTCGACCGTCGAGCTTTGCTGAAAGAAAAGCATCCACGGCGTCACGGTCGCGCCGATGTCCGCCAGCATGATGATCAGCGTGTCCTGGCTCAATCCGCCGGGCAGCGGTCTCCATGTGATCATTGCATGGCTCACCGAATGCCAATTGGGGTGCGTGAGCAGCGCAACCGGGACGAAAACTAGATTGAATATCGCGATCGCCAGCAGCGTTCGCTCCCACGTCCAATAGCGGTGCGTGGCGACGGCCAAACACAAAAATACGAACGCGCTCAGCACCGCGGCCCACGCCGGTACCCCGAAAAATCCCAGTCCCGCGCGAATCGCAATAAATTCTGTGATCAGCGTCAGAAAATTGCCGATCCCCAGATCGATCAGCGAAAACCAGCCCCAGAACGGCCCGAAGCGGTCGAAAATCAATTCCGCATGGCCGCGATGCGTCACGGACCCGAGCCGCATCGTCATCTCTTGCACCACGATCGCCATGCAAAACGTCAGCACAACGAAAGGAATGAAGAATCCGATGCCGAACCGCGCGCCCGTCGCCGCGTACGAAAGCATGCTGGGCCCGTCGTTCTCCCCCAGCATCACCAGAATCCCCGGTCCCACCAGCAGCCACAGCAACCGGAACCGTGGGAACACGCCGCGCTGCGCCCGCGCCTCGGACACACGCACGCGGTCATGCGCCCGGTCGACGTCCTCGTGCGTGATGACGACGCCTTCTCGCGCAGCCGCCTGCGGCGATAGCCTGTCCTCTGGCCCTACACCCATCCGCGGTTCCTTCGCCGTGTCGTTCGATCGCTCAGCAATCCATTCCTCGCCCTGCGCGCGACGCTCCGGCGCATCGCGCTCTGTAAACACACTATATCAGATCATATTAACCTAGGTTAACTAAGATTTTCCCGCGCACGCTTTGAAGTGAACACCTCATTGAAGCGATCTGTTCTCTGCGGGTTTTGTTGCCAATTCCTGTGTGCTGGCCTCGCGTGCTTGCATCTGCGACAATCTGCGAATGCTGCAGCACAAAGACGCCCGCATTCAAATCGTTCCCGCGACGCCGGCCGACGTTCCTTTGCTGCTCGATCTAATTCGCGGCCTCGCCGACTACGAAAAATTGTCGCATGAAGTTTCGGCGACCGCTGAAGGCTTGCACGCTGCTTTATTCGGACCGCGCCCCGCGGCCGAAGCAATTTTGGCGCGTCTCGCAGATCCTGCGGCCACGCCCGTCGGGTTCGCCGTCTTCTTCCACAATTTCTCGACGTTCCTCGGGCTCCCCGGCATCTATCTCGAAGATCTTTTCGTGCTGCCTGAGCATCGCGGCAAAGGAATCGGCAAGGCGCTGCTTCTGCACATCGCCGCGCTAGCGCAGGAACGCGGCTGCGGGCGCCTCGAGTGGGCTGTCCTCGATTGGAATCGCCCAGCCATCGAGTTCTATCGCGCATTGGGCGCGCGGCCGATGGACGAATGGACCGTCTTCCGCCTTACGGGCGAGCCGCTCGAGAAATTATCGCGGCGGCCCGAGAGGCCCGCGTGAATCCGCTCCCGCACCCTCGCAACCAAATCTGGATGGCGCACATCTTGGCAAGCGTACTCGCCATCGCGACGATCGCGTCTCTCGCCACGATCGTCGCGGGCCGTGAGCGCGAATCCATCTCCGAATACGCCGCTCGCCGCCAGCGCCTTGCGGCGCAACTCCGCGCGCCGGTGGTGCTATTCGGCTACACCGGCCACGGAAACGCCAATCCTTCTTACGTGTTCAATCAAGAAGAGAATTTCTATTATTTGACGGGCCACAACGAAGAAGGCGCCGCGTTCGTCGAATTGCCTCTCGATGCGAAATTGAAAAATGCGAACACGCCTGCGGACATTCTTTTCCTTCCGCCGCGCAATCTCGAAGAAGAAAAATGGAACGGCCCGCGCCTGGGTCCTGACGATCCGGGCATCCGCGAGCTCACCGGTTTTGCCGACGTCGAACCGATCGCCCGCCTGCGCGACGTCTTAAAGCAACTCAAGTCCACGTATCCCACGATGTACACGTTACTCCCCGAGCCTGACGAGGACGGTTATCCGCACGAAGCCGACGAAGTCGCTTGGCTGAAAGAAGACGTATCCGGCGCCGATTGGAAAGACGCGCGTGACGCCATCGGCGCGATGCGCCAAATCAAATCCACTGGCGAGCTCGGCCTAATTCAACACGCGATCGACGTTTCCATCGACGCCCACCTCGAAGCCATGAAGATGATGCGCCCCGGCCTCTACGAATATCAGGTGGCCGCGCGCATGGTGGAAATTCACGCCTGGGGCGGCTGCGAAGCTGAAGCCTATGCCCCGATCGTCGGGGCAGGCTTCAATTCCACCGTGATGCACTACAACAAGCTGGAGCGCCAGATTCAGGATGGCGACATTGTCCTGCTTGACGTCGGCGGACAATATTCCGGCTACGCCGCGGACATCACGCGCACGCTTCCTGCCAATGGAAAATTCACGCCGCGGCAGCGCGAAATTTACGAGATCGTTCTCGGCGCGCAAAACGCTGCGTTCGCCGCCGCCAAACCCGGCGTGCGCTTCACGCGCGGGCCGGGCAGCCTCTATCAAATCGCCTACGACTACATTAATTCTCACGGCAAAGATCGCGAAGGCCACTCGCTCGGCCGTTACTTCATCACCGGCCTCGGCCATCACATCGGCCTCGATGTCCACGATGCCGGCGATCCTGCGCGCACGCTCGCGGCCGGCATGGTGATCACGCTCGAGCCCGGCATTTACATCCCCGAAGAAAATCTCGGCGTGCGCATCGAAGACGACGTTCTAATCACTCCCACGGGAGCGCAATTTCTGACCGCGCGCCTGCCGCGCGATCCCAGCGAAATCGAAAAGATCATGGCCGAAGGCAAAGCCGCGCGCGACGCCGCACCCACTTCCCCAGCAAACACCGCGCCGTAATCTGCGCGCCGCAAGCCGCATGATGATTGGTTTTCGCGCATCGCGCGGTCGGGTATAATTAACTGGTTCCGGTGGCGCGCTGAAGTCCACAGAGCGCCGCAGTTTCAACCCGCCTCGAATGAGAAGCCGGGGCATCGGCCCGCCGAGGGTCAGGTTCCAGCCAAGGGAGAGTCCATGTCGGAAGTAAGAGCGACGCAACTGCGTCCCGGAATGATCATTCGCCATGAAGGCGATTTGTACACGGTCCACAGCGTGGACCATCGCACGCCCGGAAATAAGCGCGGGGCCATGGCCACGAAAATGCGCAATTTGCGCACCGGCTCGATCGTGGATCACAGGTTTCGCGCTGAGGATTCTCTCGAACGCGCGGTGTTCGATGAAGTGGAGTTTGAGTTTCTCTACGCCGATGGCGATGGCCACCATTTCATGAACACGGCGACCTACGATCAGATTTCTCTCGGCGCCGAAATCCTCGGCGATACGGTCTACTACCTAATTCCGAACACTGTAGTGAAAGTGGAGTACTACGAGAACAAACCGATCGGCGTGCTTCTGCCGGACACCGTGGACCTGAAGGTGGTGGATACCGAGCCTACGCTGCAAAAAGCTACTGCCAGCGCCGTGATGAAACCCGCCAAGCTCGAAACCGGATTGACGATTCAAGTGCCGCCCTTCATCTCCAACGGAGATAAAGTGAAAGTGGACACGTCCGAAGGACGGTACGTTCAGCGCGCGCAATAGCGCCGCAAGAAGCGAATCAGTTTTGCGAGCGCGCCGCGCCGGATTCGCTTCGCCGCGCGAAAATCGGAGAGGACCCATCGACGCCGCATCCAGCTTGGGACCCGCTTCGATCGTCGTCGCCTGCTACAACGACGCCGACGTCGTCGAGCGGACCTTGGCGGCGCTCTCGCGGCAATCCTGCCTTAATTTTGAGATCGTTGTAGCCGATGACGGCTCGCGCGAACCCTATGCGCCGATGATCGAGCGCTGGGCGCCGCGGTTTTCGCAACCCATCCAGCACGTGCGTCACGAAGATTTGGGTTTTCGCAAAGCGCGCATCCTGAATCGCGCGGTCCACGTCAGTCGCTTCGATCGCCTGATCTTCCTCGATATGGATTGCCTTCCGCACGCGGACTTCGTACGCAATCATCTGCGCTTCGTCAAACCCGGCACGGCGATCACCGGCCGCCGCGTGCACATCGAGCGCTCCGCGGCTCCCGACGCCGCGCAAATCTCGGCGCACGGCATCGGCCTCAACCCACTGAAGTTGGTGTGGCTTGGGATGACGGGAAAAGCCTCATGCATCGAGCACGGGATTATGTTGCCGGAAATGTTCGAGTCTTCGCGCCGCGCAATCCTCGGCAGCAATTTCTCAATCGTGAAGGCCGATCTGGAGCACATCAATGGTTTCAACGAAGAAGTTCAAGGTGCCGGATGGGAAGATTCCGACGTGGATATGCGCCTGCAATTGGCCGGCGTGAAAATCCGCGACCTGAAAAATCTCGTGATCCAATATCACGTCACCCACGCGCAGCGCGTCGCCAATACTGCCGAAAGCCAGGCGCGGTATGACGAAATGCGCTCGCAACGCGTGCTGCGCGCGCCTAAAGGTCTCGCGGAAATTGTGCCGGGAGATTTCGAGCGATTCGAGTACCGCGCGCCGTAAGCTTTCTGCCTTCTCTGGCTCTCTGTGTTCTCTGTGTTTAAGCGCCTTAGCTCTTATGCGCCGCTGCGGGACCGAAAACGCGCTCAAAGATCGCGTCAATCGACCGAAGTTGCCGCTCAAGATCAAAAGCTCGCGCGAGCGCCGCGGTATCGAGGAATCGTGT
>JBEKDK010000003.1:0-81025 GCA_050014395.1 Candidatus Acidiferrales bacterium
TTCAATTGGTTCCACAGGCGCGTGCCGGGCAGCGGCGTCAGAAACAGTGTGTTGAGATTGTCTATTCCGTATTGGCTGGCCATCTGGGCGGTACGTTTGCCGATGCCCGGTTCATCCACATCCAGGCCGATGATGAAGGATCCTACGACCAGTATTCTGTGGCGCTGGATGCGCCGCACGGAGGCGCGGAAGTCGCGGCCCTGCTGCATGTTGAATTTCTTGCTGATTTCCTGAAGTCCTTCCGGCGATGGCGATTCAAAGCCGATGAAGACGCCGCGGCACCCGGCCTTCGCGGCCAGCGACAGGAGTTCTTCGTCGTCGGCGAAATTGATGGTGGCTTGGGCCACCCATTCCTTTCGCAGCTTCGCCTGCGCCATGGCGCGGAACAAGTCCTTGGCGCGGGCGATATGTTCAGGGCGCGTGCCGATCAGATTGTCGTCCACCACCAGAACACGTTTCTCGCGGATCAACTGAAATTCGCGGACGACATCCGCGATGGGGCGCAGCCTGTAGCGAGAGCCGTTGAAGGTTGTGACGCTGCAAAAGGTGCAATTCAGCGGGCAGCCGCGTGTGGTTTGAATCGCTCCGAAGGCGTATCCGCTGTTCAGCAAATCGTGGCGAGCTGCGGGGACATCTTCGATCTTGGCGAGCCCGCCGTCATACCGGGGCTTCAGATTCCACTGCTGAACATCCTCGAGGACCTGTTGCCAGACGCTCTCAGCTTCGCCCGTGACCACCGAGTCCACGCGCTCCATGGCTTCCTCGAGGCACATGGTGGCGTGAATGCCGCCCATGACGACGGGCACGCCGAGTCTCCGGAAGTAAGCGGCCACTTCATAGGCGCGATTCGCTTGGGAAGTGCAAGCGGTGATGCCCACCAGGTCCGGCCGCGGCATCGCTGAGTAGTCCGGCACGCCGAGGTTCTCGTCCAAGATCGTGATTTTCCACTCGGGCGGGGTCAGTCCGGCGAGAACCATCAGGCCGAGGGGTTTCCAAACGCGGAAACGGTTCCAGCGGCTTTCCTTTACTTTGGTGATGACGACCAGCGGATTTGAAGGGTTGATCAGATAAAGTCGCATTGCGTGTATTCACTCGTGGACGCGGAAGAGTCTGGCTTCCATTCTTTCTGGCTTCCCCTTTCGTAAATGGATCTTGGTAATCCTTGACGACACACAACCAGTCTTCACTTTATACCACGCTGTGGCGTGCAATTTGCGGCGAGTCGAATAATCGGAAACTGACTAGATACCGCGGTGTGGCGGCGGATTAACGCGAGCTTTTGCGCGGCGTCGGCGATGAATCGCGGGCGGCGTGGAGATTGGCCCAGCCGCGGCGGTAATCCTCGACGAGGTAGAGCGAGCCGGTGGCGAAGACGGCGTCGTCGGGCGCGGCGCGGCGGATGGCGCGCTCGAGGGCTGCGGCGGGATCGGGGACAATTTCGATGCTGCTGGCGTGATGCGCGGTCATCGAGGCGAGGACAGAAGCTGAGAGAGCGCGGGGCTGGTGCGGCTCAGTAAGGATCACTGTGGCGGCGCGGGGGAAGAGCAGGCCGCAGATTTCGTCGACGGGTTTATCGCGCAGCGCGCCGTAGACCAAGTGAATCGGCACGCCGGCGAAGTGCGCGTCCCAGAAGGCTACGAGTTCGCGGGCCCCGGCGGGATTGTGCGCGCCGTCGAGATACACGGCGGGGCGATCGCCGATGCGTTCGAGGCGGCCGGGCCATCGGACATTGGCGATGCCGCGGGCGATCGCGTCGTCGTCGATTTTGTGGCCGCGCTCGGCGAGCAGGCGCGCGGCGGCGAGCGCGGCGAGGGCGTTGCGCTGCTGGAAGCGGCCGGGGAGGGGGAGGGACAGCTCGATCGCGCGACCGGAGAGTTTTTCGATGGCTTCGAAGCGTGTTCTGCCCGGGGATTCTCCACTGCCGAGTTGTTTCACGTGGAACAACTCATCGATTTCGATTAGGCGCGCGCGCTGCGTTTCGGCGCGGGCGCGAATCACGGTGCGCGCGACGGGGTCTTCCGCGGCGCTCACCACCCACGCGCCGGGCTTGATGATGCCGGCTTTTTCCGCCGCGATTTCCTGGATGGAATGGCCGAGATAATTTTCGTGGTCGAATGCGATTTGCGTGATCACGGCGATTTCGGGCTCGATGACGTTGGTGGCGTCCAGGCGGCCGCCCATGCCGACCTCGAAGACGGCGAACTCGACGCGCTCGCGGGCGAATTCATCGAAGGCCATAGCGGTGACGCACTCGAAGAATGTGGGATGGGCGGCGAGTGTGCCGCTGGCGAGGAGTTCCTCGATCGCGCGGCGAATGCGCGCCAGGGCCGCGGCGAAATCGTCGTCGGAGATTTCGCCGCCGGCGATGCGAATGCGTTCATTGATGCGCGCGAGGTGTGGCGAAGTGTAAAGCCCCGCGCGCAATCCGGCGGACGCGAGGATCGAAGCGAGCATCGCTGCGGTTGAGCCTTTGCCATTCGTGCCGGCGATGTGCATGGAATGATATTTGCGCTCGGGATGGCCCAGGCGTTCGGTGAGGGCGCGAATATTTTCAAGGCCGAATTTCGTGGCGCGCGCCTGTTGCGGCGAAGCCAGCTCTCGGCCGAGAGAGAGCAAGAATCGGACAGCGTCGTCGTAATTGGTAAGACGCGTCGTGGGAGGAGTCATGAGGGAAAACCCACGCGCGGCGCGCTAGGCGAGGAAGAAATCGAGCGCGGAACCGATGTAAGCCTTCATGTCCTTGCGATGGACGACGGCATCAAGAAACCCGTGCTGCAGCAGGAATTCGGAGCGCTGGAAACCTTCGGGCAATTTTTGGTGGATGGTTTGCTCGATCACGCGCGGGCCGGCGAAGCCGATCAGCGCGCCGGGCTCCGCGATGTTCAGATCGCCCAGCATGGCGTAGCTGGCGGTGACGCCGCCGGTGGTGGGATCGGTGAGCACGGAAATAAACGGAAGGCGCGCTTCATCCAGGCGCGCGAGCGCCGCGGAAACTTTGGCGAGCTGCAACAGGCTGATGGTGCCCTCCATCATGCGCGCGCCGCCGGAGCAGGAAATGACCACCAAGGGCAGGCGGCGCTCGATGGCCAACTCGATGGCGCGCGTCACTTTTTCGCCGACGACGGCGCCCATCGAGCCGCCGATGAAGCCGAACTCCATCGAGCAAACAATCACGCTGCGGCCGTTGAGCAGGCCCTCGGCCGTGACGATGGCGTCTGCCATGCCGAGATCGCGCTGGGCCTTGCGCAAACGCGCGGCGTAGGGGCGCGTGTCCGTGAATTGCAGCGGATCGCTGGAAGCCAGCCCGGCGTCGTGCTCGACCCAGTGTCCGTCGAGAAGCAGCTCGAGGCGTTTTTTCGAGTTGACGCGGAAATGGTGCTGGCACTTGGGGCAGACGAAGGCGTTGGCTTCGAGATCTTTTTTCCACACGATCGCGCGGCAATTGGAGCACTTCGTCCACAGACCTTCGGTCTTCACCGTCCGCTCGTTGGGCGGGGTCGGATGGTCGACCGATTTTTTTTCGCGCTTGAACCAGGCCACCTGGAATCTCCGTTCTACTACCTAGTAGTCGATACCGCGCTGCGCCAGCAGGCCCTTGGTGTACGGATGCTTGATCTCGCGCATCTCCGTCATCAGGTCCGCAAGTTCCACCAGTTTGGGGTGAGCGTTGCGGCCGGTGCAAATCACGTGCACGCGTTGGGGGCGCGCCGCAAGGGCAGCGACCACTTTCTCTACATCGAGCATCTTGTAGCTAATCACGTAATTGATCTCATCCAGCACGACCAAATCGTACCGCCCGCTTTCGATTTGCGCGCGGCCGAATTCCCAGGCCTGCTCGCACAGGCGCACGTCTTCCGGGTCTTGCTGGCCCTGGCCTAGCTTGACGAAGCCGCGGCCCATCGGCCGAATCTCGAAACGCCCCTCGCCTAGCATTTCCGCGGCGTCCAGCTCGCCGTAATGCCACGAGCCTTTGATGAACTGTACCATCAGCACGCGGAGACCCTGACCCACGGCGCGGAACGCGGTGCCTAAGGCGCAAGTGGTCTTGCCCTTGCCCGGGCCGGTGTAGACGATCAGGAGTCCCTTGTCGTCGGGCATGGGGATTTTGCCATCAAGCGGCCACGCTCTGCGGCGCGGAGGCGGAAGCCAGCAGCATACCACGGGGCGGGGCCGGGCCACACGGCAGCGGCGGGGCGGTAGCGCCTCAGTTTGAGTTTCAGCTTCCCACTAGTTGGAGCGGTCTGAAATGGCATGACCATGACAATGCAAATGGCGGAAGCCCGCTCGGTACCGATAAGCGGTGCGGCCGCTGGAGACAATTGCGCGTTCGCGCAGGCTTTCCTAGACTGGAAAACATGCGATGGCACAATGGCGTTTCGAGTCACGGCGCGCTGAGCCGTTTTTGCCGGTCGCTTTCCGTAACACAGCTCGCGATTATCATTTTCATTCTGGGTGCTTCGATTTACGCGCTTTCGCCGCAGGGCAGACCCGCGTTCTACGATCTGACGCACGGCGGCGAAATGACGCGCGTTGCATTGAGCCTCGCGCAACGCGGAACCTATGCCGATCCCTACCAGGCGCTGCCAACCGGGCCAACCGCACATACGGCGCCGGCCTATGTGTTTCTTTATGCGCTGATCATGAAGTTGTTTGGGATAGGCGCGGCCGGCGCGATCACACTGTGGCTTCTGAATATCGGTTTCCTCGCGCTGCAGTTGGCGTTGCTGCCCGTCCTGTCCAAGCGGCTCGGACTTGGTGTTTTGCCGGGCGTCCTGGCCGCCGCGTTTGGAATCGTCTTTCAACCATATCGCGTGCTTCCCGAATGGGAGTCGCTGTTCACCGGCGCTCTGATGGTTTCTCTAGCAGCGCTCACGCTGCCGTACTTCGACGCGCCGCGTGAATGGCAGCGCTCGGCGCTCCTCGGATTCTTTTGGGGCATCGCGATATTGGCAAATCCGGAGTGCGTACTGTTGCTCTGTGCGTGGCTGATCGTCGCCGTGCTTGGATACGCACCAGAGCGATTGATGCGGGCGCGCCAGGCGATGGCGGTGATCGTCTTGGGAGCGGCGGTGGCGTGCCTGCCATGGTTCATTCGGAATTACGAACGGTTCGATGCGATATTTTTTGTGCGCGATAATTTTGGGCTCGAGCTTTCCACATCGAACAATTCGTGCGCCCAGCCGACGTTGCACGGAAACCTGGAGGCCGGTTGCCATCAGATGACGCATCCCAATGCCAATCAGGCTGTGGCCGGGAAAGTATTCGATGAGGGGGAGATTCGGTTCAATCGAGAAGAATTGCGCCAAGCTCTGGTTTGGATTTCATCGAATCCTCGCGCATTCGCGTCCCTGACACGCCGGCGTTTTCTGAAGTTTTGGTTTCCTTACCTCAACAGTCTTCGCTACGCAATTCCTGGAGGCATTCTCACGATTGTTTCCTTCGCGGGGCTCGCGCTTATGTTCCGGAAGAATCGCCGCGCCGCTTGGTTGTTCGCTTCGACGTTGCTGCTCTATCCGTTCGTTCATTACTTCGTGCAATTTGAGGCGCGCTACCGGTATCCCGTGTTCTGGGCCACGTTTCTGCCCGCCGCTTATGCGATTCTCGAGCTCATTTATTGGTGGCGGAGAACATATCGGCCGGATGTGAGCGTCGTTGAACACCATCGCGAGATGGCTCCCGCTGTGAGGTAAGACGACGATGCTGCGTAAGCGGCAGCTCGAAGTCCGCGTGATGTTTAGGCCGCAAGCTTCCAGGATAGGCGGGGCCGGCCACACGGTGACCACGAATCTAGAGCCGCAAACAATTCTGTAGGGGCTTTTTTCGAGCGCAAAACACCGCTGTGTACGAGTCAACAAACTGGCAAAGTACCGTTACTACGTACTATTACTTTTCTTCGGCATCGCAGTTTCAACGTGGGAAAACAAAAGGAACGCTGTGGCAAATCGCGGAATTCAGTTTCCCGTGCTCGTTCGGCGTCACGCCCGTAAGTCCATTGTTTGCAGCACATTGAGATCGGCACGGGCCGTGCGTATTAAAGCTGCGAAGGCTGAGGAGAACCGTCTTACGCCGACGGCGGCGAGGAGGATTTGGAAGATGCGAAAGCTTTTCGGAATCATTGGCATAGTACTCTTTTTTGCGATCGGAGTGACGGTCGCCCGCGCGGATACGACATCCACGATCGATTTCACCGCGACGTATGGCCAGGCGCCAGCGTCGGGCGTGATCGACTGCGATTCCGCAGGGTGCCCCAACTCCATCACCGCAACTGTCCAGTGGGAAGGGCTTACTTTTGATTTTTCGGACGCGGCGCTCACGAGCGGTCTCCAGGCCAACATTTCGTCCATCTACCCCAATTGCAGCGCGCCCGACCCTTCCTCGGCGCTCGCCTATCAGACGCTGGACTCGTGCTCCGGCGTCGATGGTTGGGATACGTATGACAACGCTGGAACGTGGATCCTCTCGCTCGATTCCGGCACGCCCGGGAATTTCGCCGAAGCGAACGGAGTCGGCACGGCGAACGAAGACGCTGTTGCGTCGGGCGGTTCATTTGTCGATCCCGTACCCACGCCAGAGCCGGGCTCAGGTGCTCTGATGCTGGCCGGGCTGGCATTCATGGGATTGATGATCGCGCGCAAGCGCATCGCTTAGGGCCACCGTCCGGGGGCCTGAGAGCGCGGTCTATTCTCGCTGTGAACAACCGAAACACCGCCCACGGCTTCGACTACGAAGATATGCTGAATGCGGCGCGGGATCTTCTCCCGCGCCGCATTTTGCGTTTCAGGCTGACGGTACCTTTCCAGCGGCGCCTCAACCTGACCGTCGCGCACCCTCCACACCTGTTCGATACTCCCGCATTCGAGAAAACTGAATCCGGTTACCGATAAGCCCTGCCGATCGGAAACCGATTCGTGACTCACTGGACTGGGCGCTGCGCCGGGCGCTACACTGAAGACACGCGAGACGCCACACGGAATAAGAGAGTGTCAGGCTGTCATGAGGAGGGCCAATCCATGCCACACACAAAATTTTGGAAAGAACTTGAGCGGCGCACCGAGAAGTACCACCTGCTCTGCCACCCGTTTTATAAGGCGTGGGCCGCGGGGGAATTGACGCGCGAAGACCTGCGGGAATACGCGCGCGACTATTATCACCACGTGGCGGCGTTCCCCGAGTATCTCGAAGCGCTGGCCGGGCGTTTACCTGACGGGGAACTGCGCACGGCCGTGCTTGAAAATAGGGCCGACGAATTGGGAATGGACGCAGCAGGCGGACGTCCGCACCACGCGATTTGGCTGGAATTTGCGCGCGCGATGGGCGCGGAACCCACCGAAGTGGTCACAAGCCGCCCGCTTCCTGAAGTGCTGGATTTGATCGACACGTTCGATATCGTGTCGCGGACGGGCCGGCCGGCGGAAGTTCTCGGCGCGTTCTATGCGTACGAATCGCAAGTGCCGGAGATCGCCGTCGAAAAAGCACGCGGATTGCGCCAGAAGTATGGCGCCGATGAAGCGGCCTGCGAGTATTTTACTTTGCACGCGACGGCGGACGTGTACCACAGCCAAGTGTGGCACGATCATCTGGAGCGCTTGATTGCAGCGCATCCCGACCAGGAGCAGCCGGCGCTGGACGCAGCAGAGAAGGCCGCGCACGCGTTGTGGCGGGCGTTGGACGGCATCGAAGCGCGCCGGCACGCGCCCGTGGCTTCGTAGCCCAAATATTTTTCAGCAACGCCGCGTGATTGCTCGGGCCGCCAGGGCTCACTTCGGATAGGGATGGCCCGAGAGGATCGTGAACGCGCGATAAAGCTGCTCGGCGAGCACGGCGCGAGCCAGCTCGTGCGAGAGCGTCAGCGCGGAAAGCGAAATCTTCATTCCCGCGCGGCGCCGCCACGCTTCCGGAAAACCTTCGGCCGCACCGCACAGAAAAACCAACTCCCGCACGCCGCCGTCTCGCGCTTCCCGCAACCATCCGGCAAATCGTTCGGAGCTTAGCGTGCGCCCGCCGGCGTCCAGCAGCACGACGGTTGCGCCCGGCCCGGGTTCGGCGCGGCGCATGGCAGGCGCGGAATTTTCACGCAGCTCGATCCAATCCACTTCAGCGTAGCGGCGAATGCGCGCCACATAGTCTTCCACGAGGGCGCGGATTTCGGGGCGCCGCGTTTTGCCGAGCATCACCAGGCGAATGCGCATGGCGGATTGGCTCAGTGCAGGCCGTGCTTTTTGCGTTTGTCGAGCAAGGTTTTGCGGCTGATGCCGAGGATTTCGGCCGAGCGCGTGATTTTGTAGCGCGTGGCTTCGAGCGTGGCGCGAATCGCTTCCTTTTCGATTTCGTCAAGAGAATGCAGCCCGGCGCCGAGTTGGCTATCGGCGGCGCGCACGCTTTCGGGAAAATCGCGCGGCTCGAGCTCGTCCGCGGCGGCGAACACCAGGGCGTGCTCGAGTGCATTCTTGAGTTCGCGCACGTTTCCGGGCCAGGAATAGCCGGCGAGCATGCGCCGCACGGGCTCGGTTAGTTTCGCCGCGGGCTTTCCGTGAACGGCGGCGAGTCGCGCGAGCAAATGGTCGGTGAGCGGCACGATGTCACCGGGCCGCTCGCGCAGCGGGGGAACGCGAATCGTCAGCACGCTCAAACGGAAGAACAAATCTTCGCGGAAGCGGCCGGCGGTCACCAGGCGGCCGAGGTCGGCGTTGGTCAGCGCCAGCAGACGCGCGTCGATGGTCAGAGTTTCGGTGCCGCCCAGACGCTCGAAGGAACGCTCTTCGAGGACGCGCAGCAGCTTGGATTGCGTTGCGGTGGAAAGCGCGGCGACTTCGTCGAGCGCGATTGTGCCGCCGGCGGCCATTTCCAGGCGGCCGCGTTTGCGCTCCACCGCGCCGGTGAAAGCGCCGCGCTCGTGGCCGAAGAGTTCGGATTCCACAAGTTCCTGCGGCAGGCTGGCGCATTCGATTTTGAGCAGCGCGGCGTCGCGGCGCGGACTCATCTGATGAATGGCGCGGGCGATTTGGTCTTTGCCCGTGCCGCTTTCGCCGACGATCAGCGCCGTCGTTGCCGTCTGCGCCACGCGGCGCGCCAGCTCGAACACGGCCGCGGAGGCCGGATCGCCCGACACCCAGACGCTAGCGGCGTCAATCACGGCGCCTCCTGCGCGGCTGCGGGTTCGACGTCAGGGATATCGATGCGGTGCGCGGCGCGCCAGAGGCGCTCAAGATTGTAGAAGTTGCGCGCGCGCTCCGTGAAGATGTGCGCGACGACGTGGCCGAAATCGAGCAGGACCCATTCGGCGCCGGCTTTGCCCTCGCGATGCGCCAGACGAATGCCCTGGCGCTCGCCGGCTTCCTCGATGGCATCGCTGATAGCTTGCACCTGGCGCGTGCTGAATGCGCTGCACAGCAAGAACGATCCTGTGAACGCGCTGAGATGGCTCAGGTCGAGCAGCGTCATGGCAGCGGCCTTCTTGCTCTGCGCTGCCTCGACGGCCCAACGCAGTTCGTGTCGAAGCGGGTCCGTGGTCACCGTTGGTAAAGGCCCTGTTGCGTAATGTATTCCTCGAGGCGGGCCGGCACAAGCCCGCGAATGGTTCGGCCCTGCCTGATCCGCCGGCGAACGTCTGTGGCGGACGTTGGATCCGAAACCGCGTCCAGCAAAAACACCGTGCTTTGGCGCAGCGCAAGAGTTCCCGCGACGTGTGCCGCCGGAGAATCTTGTGTGCGCGGCAGCACCGATGCCGGAACCGCGCGGCGCAGCGCTTCGCTGGCGAAGCCGGGCCGGCTGGCCACGATGAAATCGCACAGTCCCAGTAGGATTTCCGGCGTGCGCCAAGTTTTGATTTGCAGAAACGAATCGGCGCCCATCAGGAAGTAAAGATGATCGCCGGTCTCGAGCACAGTGCGCTGAAATCGCCGCACGGTGTCCACCGAGTAGAACACTTCGCGGCCCGCCAAGTCTTTTCCCGCTTCAGCCAGCGATGCCACAAAACGATTTTGTCCGGCGCAGGCCAGCGCCACCATCGCATAGCGATGCGCAAACGGCGCAAGCTGCCGGCCGCGCTTGTGCGGGGGCTGGCCGCAGGGGATGAAATAGATGCGATCGAGATCGAAGCGGCGCATCGCGGCGCGCGCCACGGCGATGTGCCCGGAATGTACGGGATCGAATGTGCCGCCGAACAGCGCGATGCGTTGCCCGCGGCGGGCGCGCGCGTTCAATGATCCTCCGTCCGCGCGGCGGGCTCAGATTCTTCCGGATCGGAGTCCGTGGGGCGCTCGGCGGCGGGCAAGCGGCCCAGAGCGTCAGCCATGGCGTGGACCAGCGCGGCGACGCCTTCGCCGGTGACCGCGGAAATCGCGTGGAACTCGAGCGAGCGCTCAGCGCAGAAATCGCGCAAGCGTTCGAGGCGCGTGCGGTCGGACGTCACGTCAAGCTTCGTGGCCACCACGAGCTTGGTTTTTTCGGCGAGGCCGGTGCTGGTGGCGGCCAGCTCGCCTTCGATGATTTCAAAATCGTGCACCGGGTCGCTGGTGGATGCGTCGCTCGTGTCAATCAAGTGCGCCACCAATCGCGTGCGCTCAATATGGCGCAGAAAACGCGTACCAAGCCCCGCGCCGGTATGCGCGCCTTCGATCAGGCCGGGCAGATCGGCGACAACGAATGTGCGCGCATCGCCGCGGGCCGGATCGCCTTCGGAGACGACGCCCAGATGCGGCTCGAGCGTGGTGAAGGGATATGCTGCGATTTTGGGGCGCGCGGCGGAAATCCGCGAAATCAGGGTGGACTTTCCGGCGTTGGGGAAACCGACCAGGCCGACGTCGGCCAGCAACTTCAATTCCAGGCGCAGGTGGCGCTCTTCGCCGGGCTGGCCGGGCTCAAATTCGCGCGGGGCTTGGTGCCAGGGCTTGGCGAAATGCTGATTGCCGCGGCCGCCGTGTCCGCCGTGGACCACGGTGACGCGCTGGCCCGCCTTGGCGAGGTCCGCGAGCACTTCGCCGGACGTTTCGTCGAACACCAATGTGCCGACGGGCACGGTGAGGATCATATCATCGCCGGAGTGACCCGTGCAGTTGGAGCCTTCGCCGTGTCGGCCGCGGTCGGCGCGGAATTCGCGATTGAAGCGATAGCGCAGCAGCGTGTTGTCATGCGGCGTGGCTTCCAGCACGATGCTGCCGCCTGCGCCGCCGTCGCCGCCGGAGGGTCCGCCGCGCGGCACGAATTTTTCGCGGCGGAAGGCCATGCAGCCGTTCCCGCCGTTGCCGGCCTTCACGTAAATTTTGGCTTCGTCGACAAACATTCTAAGTGACGCGCTCCGAAGACCGGCGTGCCGGCTTGCCGGGACAATCTGCAAAATCGCGCAGGGATTAGAATACGCTACCGCACGGCCGGATTGCGACCTGCCCCGGGGCCGGCAGCGGCTAAATTAAACATCCGTGATTCGCGCAGCCCGGCAAGAGTATAATGCCCCCGGCGTCCCCGCCTGCTATGAAGCTATTGTGTCAATTGGCGGGTCTTTGTGTATTCGCGCTGGCCGCTATGCCGGCTGTCGCGCAACATGGCGGCGGCTCGAGTCATGGGGGCGGCGGCGGATCGCACGGAGGATTTAGCGCCGGAGGCCATTCCTCCGGCGGTGGCTCCGGTCACGTTTCCGGCGGCTCGAGCGGTTCGTATGGCGCGACGGGGCGTGTTGCCGAATCCGGCGGCTTCCACGGCTCGAGTGGTCCCTCCTTCACTCATCCAGGAACAGCAACGCATATAGAAGCAGGCGCGCGCGAAGCGGGCACCGGCGGAGGCATCAGCGGCTTCACGAATAGTGGGGGCATACGCTTTAGCGATTTTGGATTTGCCGCCAGCCCGCGCTTTACCGCGCAGATGATTCCTTCCCGAGTCGCCGCGCCGCCATCCCGCGTGTCCGCCTCTATCGTCGAGGCCAATCATGTATCGGAAGCTGACCGCCTGAAATGGATCAGCCACGCTTCCGACGATCATCGCTCGTTCCGAAACGGATTTCATCGGTACCCGCATTTCGGCGTTTGGTTTTTGGGCGCGTACGGCGGACCGTTCTGCGGACCGTTTGTCGGGGATGCGTTCGATCAATCGTTCATCAATTACGCCGGCGCGTTTGATTGCTACAGCGGAGGGACGTTTGGAATGATGTTAGGGCCCACGGCCGATTGGCTGGGCTCGGACGTTGGCGATGAGGACGCCGGTCCGTACGCGGCGGGCGACGAACCTGTCGCGGATTCGACTGACGACGCTGCCGAGACGGATGCGACCACCGCCGCGGCACCGCAGGTCACGATGCTGCAGCTCAAGGACGGCTCAATCTACGGCTTGACGGCCTACTGGGTGGAAGGCGGCGAGCTGCACTACTTCACAAATTACGGCGGAGCGAATGTGATTCCGCTCGATCGCATCGATCTTGCGAAGACAGTCCAGTTGAATGCCGCGCACGGGCAAGCGTTTGTGCTCGCTGCAAAGCGCGGCGCAAGCAAATCCACGCACTAAACCACGCAGACGGGAATCCTCTAGTAGTTGTTGGCTGAACGCAGAAGGGAAAATTTCGCGAACGCGGTTTACGCTTGCGGCGCGGGCTCGGCGGGCGGCAGCACGCTGATGTAGCGGCCGTCGCGGCCTTTGTCCTCGAACAGAACCACGCCGTTGATGGTGGCGAACAGTGTATCGTCCTTGCCGCGGCGGACGTTGCGGCCGGGTTTGTGGCGCGTGCCGCGCTGGCGGATCAGAATCGTGCCCGCGTGGACCACTTCGCCCCCGAAGCGCTTCACGCCGAGGCGCTGGCCTTGTGAATCGCGTCCATTGACGGATGAGCCGCCGCCTTTTTTGTGTGCCATGAGGAATCCTCTTTCCGATTAAGGCAGCTTGATTTCGCCGACTTGGACGGCCGTGTAGTTCTGCCTGTGTCCGGTGCGAATCTTGTACTGTTTGGTCCTGCGGAATTTCAGCACGATCACTTTTTTCGCGCGGTCTTGCGCGACGATCTTGCCGGTGACGGTGGCTTTGCCCAGGGCGTCTCCGGTGACGAGTTTCGGCTCATCGGTGCGCACGGCGAGCACATCGTCGAAGGTGACCTTGCTGCCCACCTTGCCGGGCAGCGTTTCGACGCGCACGGTTTCGCCCGGGGCCACACGATACTGTTTGCTGCCACTACGAATGACGGCGTACATCTTTCCTCCTGCAAGTTTGTGGGAACCAACATTATACGGGGCGGCTTCGCGCGGCGTCAACCGCGTGTTTCCGCAGATCATGGTGCTAATTCCTTTCTCGTACTACAATTCGGTCCTCATGACGAAGCGCCGAAAACTCGTTTTGATCGGTTGCGCTGTGCTGCTGCTCGCCGCCGCGGGGACTTGGTGGAGCTATGTGGTGAACGGCATGGCCTACGGGGACCTTTTTGTCCTGGGGGGAAATGATTCCGACGTGAGGCGATTGGCGATCTACACCTACGTTTCCTTGGGGGTTGCCCTGAGCTGCGAAGCGTTCCTCGTTGGCATGGCTTCGTGGTTGTTTGCGTTCAAGCGTCAAAAAGTTTGGCTCAGATTATGTGTGTGCGCAGTGTTGGCTTTGCTCGCGGACTGGCTTACGTTCGCGCTCCTGAACACCTGAAACCCAAACGCACCATCTTCCGCACGAGCAGGGACGCCACGCCGCGCGCCTAGCGCTGAATTTTAATCAGCAGCATCCAGGCGCTGATTCCTACCGCGTGGCGGGCTCGGCGGCGGGATGCATTCCGTGTTGCGGCACTTCGTGGATGCCGCGCGGGGGCGCCTCGTGGTGACTGCGGTAAAAATGGTCCAGCGAGCCGGGGCCTTTGCCGATGGGGAATCCATATTCCATCGCTTTGGTGACGTAGGCCTTGGCCAACGTGGCCGATTCCGAAAGCGAGCGGCCGCAAGCGAGCTGCGCGGCGAGCGCCGCGGCGAACGTGCAACCGGTACCGTGGGTATTTTGCGTTCGAACGTGCTCTCCGCCGAGCGACATGACTTCCGTGCCGTCGAAGAGCACGTCCACAGGCTTATCCATGTGGCCACCCTTTACGACGACGGCGCGCGCCCCGCGCTCGACAATCCTTCGCGCCGCGGCTTCCATCGCGGCCGCATCGTGAATTTCCATTCCGGCCAGTAATTCGGCTTCGGCGATATTGGGCGTGACGACTGTCGCGCGCCGAAGCAATTCCTCGGCTAGATAGCGCAGGCCGGAGGCGTCGAGCAAGTCCGCGCCGCCCAGCGACGGCTTCACCACGGGATCGAGCACGACGCTTGCGCACTTCACGCGATCGAGAAATTCGGCGACCACCACGGCGTTTCCGCGATTCCCCAGCATGCCGATCTTGATGCCGGCGAGCTGCACGTCTTCGGCCAGCGCGTCAAGTTGCGCGCGCAGCGTGGCGGCGGGAGTGATGTGCGTGGACTTGACGCCTTGCGTAGTCTGCACGGTGAGCGCGGCAATGGCGGCGACGCCGTAGCAATTGTGCGCCGCGAAAGTTTTCAGATCCGCCGCGACGCCCGCGCCGCACGAAGGATCGAAACCGGCGATGGTCAGCACAATCGGCGGAGCTGCGTGGGCTTGATTGGACAACGGCGATGATCTCCCGCGAAAAAATCATCCGCAGAAAGCGGAGCCGGCGTCGCTCGTGCAGCGGAGCGAGCCGGCAACTGCAATGTACGCGCAGCAATCCGCTGCGCGCAAGAAGATTCTTTCGAGGAGCGCCGCGACGCGCACGCACGCGCGCCGCAGCGAGAGCTTCAGGGGAATAAACCACGGATCAACGTGGCTTCCGCCACGCGGCCCACGGCCAGGATGTATGCGGCAGCGCGCGAGTGCACATGGAATTTGCGCATCGTTTCTTGCACACCGGAGTAAGCGCGCTTCATCACGCCTTCGAGCTTCTGATTGATTTCGTGCTCTTCCCAGAAATAGCCTTGCAAGTCCTGCACCCACTCAAAGTAACTCATCGTGACGCCGCCGGCATTGGCCAAAATATCCGGCAGCACCAGGACGCCTTTGCGCGCCAGCACTTCATCGGCGTGCGGCGTGGTGGGACCGTTGGCGGCTTCGGCGATGATGCGCGCTTTGATTTGGTCGGCATTGTGCAGCGTGATCACATTTTCGAGCGCCGCGGGCACCAGGATGTCGCACTTCAGGGTGAGCAGATCGTCGTTGCTGATGCGCGAAGCCCCGGGCATGCCCACGACGGTGCCGGAGCGTTCTTTGTAGCGCAGGGCTTTGAGCGGATCGATGCCGCGCGAGTTATAAACGCCGCCGCGCGAATCGCTCACCGCGACAACTTTGGCTTTCTTCTCCGCAAACAATCGCGCGGCAATCGAGCCCGCGTTGCCGAATCCTTGAATCGCGACCGTCGCGCCGCGCAATGGAATCTTCTTCACCTTGCAAGCTTCCTCGACCACCATCACGCAGCCGCGCGCGGTGGCTTCCAGGCGGCCCAGCGATCCGCCGAGCGAAATCGGTTTTCCGGTGACCACGCCCAGCGCGGAATAGCCGACCGTCATCGAGTAAGTGTCCATGATCCAGGCCATGGTTTGCGCGTCGGTGTAAACGTCCGGCGCGGGAATATCCTGCTCGGGCCCGATCAGTGGCAGAATTTCAGACGCGTAGCGCCGCGTCATCCGCTCGAGTTCCCCGCGGGACATTCGCTTCGGATCGCAAATCACACCGCCCTTGCTTCCGCCGAACGGGATATTTACGGTTGCGGTCTTCCAGGTCATCCACGCCGCCAGCGCCTTCACTTCATCCAGCGTCACATTGGGATGGAAGCGGATGCCGCCCTTGGCGGGGCCGCGCGCGATGTTGTGCTGCACGCGGTAGCCGGTGAAGACCTTCAGCTGGCCGTTGTCCATCTTCACGGGGATGGAGACTTCGAGTACGCGTTTGGGCGTGCGCAGGATCTGGCGCAGGCCCGGATCGAGCTTCAAATATTCCGCCGCCATATCGAACTGGATCTGCGAAATGCGGAAGGTGTTCAGATCCTCCCGCGGCGCCATTCGCGGAATCACCGGTTGGGGTTGGGCTTTCGCCACAGTGGCCATCAGCGTTTTTCTCCTTGGCTCCCGGACTGCGCGGAGCACATCGCTTAGAACTAACCGGCCGCGCGCCGGTCCAAGCGCGGATCATGTGCCCGGCGCACAGCCGAGCGGAAATGAATTCTCTGGTCCCCGGTTTCCACTTGGCCCAACTGTTGCCGTGGAAAAGATGTCTTCTGCGAAACGCCCGGACTGATCCAGTTTCGCAACGGGCGCAGTTTAGTCAGCGCCTCCACGAGTGTCAACAACGGCACGCGTGTAGCGGACTGAATGATCCCGGTCTTGGGCCGACGTTGAAGAGCAAATCAGGCCTGCCCAAACACCGTAACTGATAGTAAATACACGCGTTAGCCAAATTTACGGGTGTTGCTCGGTCGTCATTGCTTTTTCCACCATATCAGTGCATCATTTTTCCCGAAGGCGGCACCTCATCCAGCTATTGTCGCCCTTCGTAGTTTGCTCAGGGGGATGGTTCGCGGTCGGCGTATTTCGGAGGCGGATTGTTCGCCGGGCGACTTTCGATCTCACACGTTGAATCGGAGGAAATACGAAATGAGAAAAGCGATAAGCGTTCTGGTGCTCATGACGGTGGTGCTGGCTGTGGCCGGGATCGCGGTGAAGGCTGCGGACAGTTCCATGTCGTGGACAGGCTGGATCAGCGATAGCAGCTGCGGAGCGAAGGGCGCGAACGCCGGTCACAAAGCGTGCGCCATCGATTGCGTTAAGAACAAGGGACAGTCCTGGGTTTTCGTCGACGACGCGTCCAAGAAAGTTTTGACCATCGACAACCAAGGCATCGTCAATGCTGACGCCGATCTCGGCAGCGAAGTGACGGTGACGGGCACACTTACGGCGAGCGGCGGTTTGCACGTGGATACGATCACGCCGGTAAAGTAAGCCGGATCCACTCGTCGCGAATCGCGACGAATCGGACCGAACACGAAAGTATTGGATCGAGGGCCTGAGCGGTGCGCCTAAGCGCGGCGCTCAGGCCCATCTTGTTTTGCGTCAGATATTTTGGGACTGTGACTTGCTCGGACGTGCCGCCGGGCTAGCCCGCGGCGGGGATGCGGTCCGTGCCGAGGTAGGGGCGCAGGATTTCGGGGATGGCGATCGAGCCATCTTCCTGCTGATAATTTTCCACGAGCGCGATCCAAGTGCGTCCGACGGCGAGGCCTGAGCCGTTGAGCGTGTGCGCGAATTCACTTTTGCCGCCCTTGGGCTTGAAGCGGATGCCTGAGCGGCGCGCCTGAAACGCCTCGCAATTCGAGCACGAGGAAATCTCCATGTAATCGTTGGTGGAGGGCAGCCAGACTTCGATATCGTAAGTCTTGGCCGCGGCAAAGCCCATATCGCCGGCGCAGAGTTGAACGACGCGGTAATGCAGCCCCAGCTTTTGCAGCAATCCTTCGGCGTCCGCTACCAGCGATTCCAATTCCGCGTAGCTTTGATCCGGCCGCGTGAATTTGAACATCTCGACCTTTTGAAACTGATGTTGGCGCTTGATGCCGCGAGTATCGCGCCCTGCGGCGCCGGCTTCGGAGCGAAAACACGCGGTCCACGCGCAGAGCTTGATCGGCAGCGCATCGGCGTTCAGAGTTTCTTCGCGGTAGAAGCTGGTGAGTTCGACTTCCGACGTGGGCGTGAGCCACAGGTCGGTGCCTTCCAAATGGAACATATCGGCGGCGAACTTCGGCAATTGGCCGACGCCGGTGAGAGACGCGGTGTTCACGACGAACGGCGGCAATAGCTCGGTATAACCGTTGGCCGCGTGCGTATCGAGGAAGAATGATGCGAGCGCGCGTTCCAGCCGCGCGCCCCATCCGCGATACACGGCGAAGCGCGCCCCAGCGATTTTCGCGGCGCGCGAAAGATCCAGAATGCCCGCGCCTTCGCCCACTTCCCAATGCGGGCGCGGTGTGAAGGCGAATTTTGGCGGCGCGCCCCAGCGGCGCACTTCGATATTGGCGGAGGCGTCGTGGCCGGGAAGCACCGAACTGTGCTGCAGATTGGGAACGGTCAGCATGAAATCGGCCAGGCGCGCGTCGAGCACGGTGACTTCTTCGTCGGCTATCTTGATTTCGTCGGCGACGCTTTTCATTTCGGCCAGCAGTGGCGCGGCGTCTTCCTTGGCTTGCTTGCGGCGCGCGATCTCTTCGCCGGTCTTGTTGCGCAAGGATTTCAGGCGCTCAACTCCGGTGATGCGCTCGCGCCGCTGGCGATCGAGTGCGCGGAATCCATCGAAATCGATCGAGGCGCCGCGGCGCGCGGCCATCTGCTCGAACTCGGCAAGGTGCTCGCGAAAATAGTGGAGATCATGCATGGTCAGAAAGCATAACCCAATTTCGGCGGTAGCGACGATCAGGTGCGTTGCAGATGTGTGTCCTGGAAACGGGTCGGGTACTTCAGGCCAAATCCTAGCAGGCGGTCCATGCCGATGTGCGCGGTCCAAATCAGCGCGTAGGGCAAACACTCCGGCCGCCGGCTGAGAATCGCGAAGGCGGCGAGCGCGATGGGTCCCGTGTATGTGTGGACGATGTTATAGAGACGCGCGCCGAAACCTACCGACAACGCATAACCCACCATCGAAATATCCGGCACCAAGAACAGCCACCCGAAGCGCGCCCAACCGCCGCCAACGTGGTGATAAAGAATCACGCTGAGCGCGAGCACGACCGCGTCTTCGATTCGCAGAAGCACACCTGGTTTCGCAAGCATCGGTGGATGCTATCACGCCGCGTTTTGGCGCGCATCGTTGACACGTTGACACTCGAACGGGCGCGAACTACACTGGCTCGTCACAATCAGCAGACGTGGGTGCGGGGAAGGCCGTGAAAATCGGCCACGGTCCCGCCACTGTAAGCGGCGCAATTGCCGCAAGTCAGGTTACCCGCCCGCGTCACCGTTGGTGCTGACACTCTTCGCGAGAAAGAGTGTGGCCTTGCGCCCCACTTTTTCGGTGGGGCTTTTTGTTGGTGAAAGTGTTCTCGATGAAATCACGGATCGATATGATCGAGCGGCGACAAACCATTTTTCGCACGTGTGTGGGCGTGTGGATTGCTGCGGCCGCGGTGTGCGCGCTTGCGGCGCCGGCCAGGTGCGCCGTGCCGGCGGGTGGGCCGCCCGCGCAGATCGAAGTCACAGACGAAGTTGGCCGCACGGTCGAGGTCCCGCAGCCGGTGCGGCGCATCGTGTCGCTGGCGCCGAGTTTGACGGAGACGGTTTTTGCGCTCGACGCGGGAGATCGGTTGGTGGGCGACACCAGCGCCGACGATTTTCCCGCTGCAGCCAAGACCATCGCGCATGTGGGCGACTCACTCGCGCCGAGCTTGGAGGAAATCGTCGTACTACATCCTGACTTGGTGCTGGCGACGAAAGACATGAATCGGCGCGAGACGGTGGAGGCGCTCGCGCGGCTGGGGCTGGCAGTTTACGTCACCGATCCGCTGTCGATTGACGATGTGCTCCTGTCCACTTCGCACATTGCGCGTCTGATCGGCGCGGGCGATCGAGGCGATACGGTGGACCAAGAAATGCGCGTTCGCCTTTTCGACCTCACGATGCGCCTAGCGAACATCCCCCCACGGCGAGTGCTGTTCGTGGTGTGGACCGAGCCATTGATTTCCATCGGCAAGCGCACGTTTCTGGCCGACGCGTTGGCTCATGCCGGGGCGCAGTCGGTAGTGGAGATCGCAGATGGCTGGCCGCAGATCAGTTTTGAATATGTCCTGAAACTTCAGCCCGACTATCTAGTCTTCGCCGGCTCGCTGGGAGATGCGAACGCTCCGCCGATTGAAGAGTTGTCCAAGCTGCCCGGTTGGCGTGATCTGGATGCCGTGCGCAACGGGAGGATCGCGATCGTGTCCGACGCAATCGATCGGCCCGCTCCGCGAATGGTGGACGCCATTGAGCAGTTGGCACGCATGCTGCATCCCGAAGCATTCGCTGCCGGCGCGACGGGCAACACAAGCGAGATCGCGCCCGCGCAAGGATCGGAGGTGTGCGCCACATGCGCCCGCTGACGATGCGCCGCGTGGGCTGGGTGTGCGCCCTGCTCACCGCGATTTTATTCGCCGTCTCGGTGATGGCGCTGAAGCTCGGCGCGGTGCCGATTTCGGTGAGCGATCTCGTCGTGAGCTTGGCGCGCGTGGCGATCGGCCGCAGCGCCCAACTGCCCAGCGATTACCGATTGATTGTTTTCGATTTGCGATTGCCGCGCATTTTGGCGGGCGCGCTGGTGGGCGCGGCGCTTTCGGTTGCCGGCGCTGGATACCAGGCGTTGCTGCGAAATCCGCTGGCCGATCCTTATGTCCTCGGAGTTTCAAGCGGCTCGGCGCTGGGCGCGATTTTGGCGTTGCAGTTGTTGCCGCAGGTTGTGCTGGCCACGCCGATTGGCGCGTTCATCGGCGCGATCCTAACCATCACCGCGGTTTATTACCTCGGGCGGCGCGAAGGGCAATTGGACAGCACGACGCTGCTGCTTGCGGGCATCATCACGGCGTCATTTCTTTCGGCGATCATCATGTTTTTGATGACCACGCTCGCAAGCCGCGATTTGCGCGGGATGGCGTTCTGGCTGATGGGCGATCTCTCGACTCCGCTGGCTCCCAGTTTGCGCTGGTTTTTCGTGGTCGCGCTGGTTGTTGGAATCGGCGCGATTTACACCACGTCTGCGGATCTGAATTTGCTCGTCACCGGAGAGCGCGAGGCGATGCATTTGGGCGTGGACGTGACGCGGGTGAAGCTGGTGGTGTACGTCGCGGCGTCGGGACTCACCGCGCTGGCCGTTTCCGCCAGCGGAGCCATCGGCTACGTGGGGCTGCTGGTGCCGCACGTGATGCGCCTGCTGTTCGGCTCCGATTACCGGCTGCTGATTCCGGCGTCGGCGCTTGCCGGAGCCATCGGCGTGGTGCTGGCCGATACGCTGGCGCGCACGGTGGTCGCGCCGACGGAATTGCCGGTCGGAGCGATGACGGCGATCGCCGGCGCGCCGCTGTTCATTTTCTTGCTGCGGCGGAGCATGCGATGAGCGCGTCGGGTACGAGCACAATGCAAGGCCAAGACACGCGCGGGCGTGCGGACGATACCGCGCGCCTTGCGGTGGAGCAGGCCAGCTACGCCTACTCGCCCACGCGGCGGCAGATTCCGACGTTCACGCTCACCGCCACGAGTTTTCAGGCGCGGCAGCGCGAACTCGTGGCGATCCTCGGACCGAACGCCAGCGGAAAATCGACGCTGCTGCAGATGATCGCCGGATCGCTTGCGCCGCTTTCGGGGCGCGTGTTGCTTGACGGAATCGAGATTCGCTCGCTCGACGCGCGCACGCGCGCGCAGCGCATCGCCGTGGTGCAGCAGCATGCGCCGCTGGTGTTTCCCGCACGCGCGGGCGAATTCGTGCTGCAGGGGCGCCACCCGTACGGGCGCAAATTGCATTTGCCCAACAGCGAAGACGTGAACTTGGCGCGCAACGCATTGGCGCAAGTCGGCGCGGAGCATCTGGCCGATCGCCGCATGGACCAGCTTTCGGGCGGCGAAAAGCAGCGCATCATTTTGGCGCGCGCGCTGGCGCAGCAGCCGCTGCTGCTGTTGCTCGATGAGCCGACGCTGCATCTGGACATCGGCGCGCAAGTCGAACTGCTCGAGCGGCTGCGCCGGCTCGCGGAGGAAAATCGCTACACCGTAATCGTCGTCACACACGAACTGGCATTGGCCGCCGAATTCGCCGATCAGGTTGTCCTGCTGCATCAGGGGAAATGCTTGCGCGTCGGGACGCCTGCGGCGGTGTATCAGCGAGATTTGCTCGAGCAAGTTTTTGAGGCGCCGCTCGAAGTCGAAGCGGGACCCGCGGGCCGGCCGCGCGTGAGTTTGCGCTCGCGCCCCGCGGGTTCCATTGGACTCGAGAGCGGCGAGCGAACGCGAGGTCGATCGACGTAATCGATCGGGCAAACGCTCGATTCACCCGGAGCTTGGCGCACGCGGCGATCAAAAGTAATTCGCCGCGGCGCCGGCTCCGGCCACACAAACCGCGGACTCCGCGCCCGGGAAGACGGTGAAATGCCGTCGCCGCCGCGCGACTGTAAAGCGGAGTGCACTGCGCGTGAGCCACTGTCTCGTGACGCAATCGGGATGGGAAGGCCGCGCGCGTGAGGTGCCGCTGAGCCAGGATACCGGCGGAGTCCGCAAGCCGAGAAAGCCGGAAACGATCCCGGTTGCCGGCCAACCTTCAACTCCTGCGCGAGGCAGGAGAAGGGGATCCGATGAGACTCCGAAATTTCGCTCCGCTGTTCTTAGCCGTCGCAGCATTTTTGCCGCACGCATTGTTCGCGCAGGCGCCGAGTTCCACGCCGGCCGCGAAGCCCACCGCATCTTCCGGGGCGGCGATTGAAGGAACCGTTTTCGATCCCTCCGGGCAAATCGTAGTAAGCGCGAAAGTGAATCTGATCGAGTCTTTGGTCGCGATCGCGGAAACTCGCACCGACGCGCAGGGCTGTTATCGTTTTGAAGGGCTGCGCGACGGAACTTTTACGGTGGTGGCGAATTCGCCGGGGTTTAGCGAGCTATCCGCCGAAATTGAATTGAGGGGAGGCGAAACGCACACGACGGATTTGCACCTGAAGTTGAGCGCGGTGCAGGACAAAGTCGTCGTGTCCGCTTCGCTCGGCGGCGCGCTTGCGCCGCAGCTTGGCTCTACCGTCAGCGTGGTGAGCCAAGAAGAAATCGAAAATCGGGGCGCGCAAAGTGTGTACGACGCGCTGAGCAACGTGCCCGGCTTAGCGCTCGCTCAAGCGGGTGAACGCGGCGCCGAGTCCAGTGCCTTCATCCGCGGCGGCGATTCCAATTACAACCTGGTGATGATCAATGGAATTCCGCTGAACGATTTTGGCGGCGGCTTCAATCTTTCGCCGCTGCCGGTGGACGGAGTGGAAAGCGTGGAGGTCACGCGCGGGCCGCAGAGCGCTCTCTATGGCGAAGACGCAGTTGCCGGCGTAATTGACGTGATCAGCGATTCCGGCGAAGGCGCTCCGCATTTCACCTTCCTCAGCGAAGGCGGCAGCAATGAAACTTTGCGCCTTGCGACCGGCGGCGCCGGTTCCGAGGGCGGCTTCAACTGGGCCTACGATCTTGCGCGCTTCAGCGATCGCGGTCCGGTGATCGACGACAACTATCGAAATCAAACATCGCTCATCACCCTTGGTTATTCACGCAGCCCGCGCCGCCGCTTTGAAATTCATTTCTTTGGTGACAGCGGCGCGGACGCGAGTCCAGGGCCGTACGGTTCTGACCCGGATGGACTGTTTCCCGGAATCGCCGCATCGGCATCGAGTTTGCGGCAAGATCTTTTCGGCTATCAGGCGAATTACACCGAGCAGTTCTCGAATTGGTTTCGGCAGGTCACGACCGTCAGCACTTCCACCGATAATTACACGTATTTTTCCCAGTACGGCGATGAGAACACTTACAACCTGCACGTGGTGGCCAAAACGCAAAGCGAAATCACTTTTTCGCCGAAGGATGTTTTCATCGCCGGCTTTGAATTCGACCACGAGCGATTTCAGGACACATACGTTGACGACGCCGACGGCAATCCATTCGATTTGCCGCGCGATACATACGCGTTCTTCGCCGAAGATCGCTGGAATCCCGGCTCGCGATGGTTTTTCACTGCCGGTTTGCGCGTGGATAACATTCGCACGGGCACCCTGCCGCTAGACCCTGAAATTCCCGCGGCTTCAATCACTCAGGTGGACCCGCGAGTTTCCGTCGCCTATATTGCGCGGCAATCCAGCAACAGCTTCGCCGGCGCCACGCGAATTCACGGCAGCTTTGGCACGGGTATTCGCCCGCCGAACGGATTCGAGCTTGATGGTACGAACCCGAACCTAAAGCCGGAGAAAAGCACCAGCTTCGATGCCGGCGTCGAGCAGAATGTTCTTGATGGCAAGGCTGTGCTTGACGTCACGTACTTCTACAATCGCTTTACGGACCAGATCGTATTTGTGGGAGGCACCACGCTCAGCACGTTCACTTACGCGAATATTGCGAACTCGCGGGCCGATGGAATCGAAAGCAGCGTGCGGCTGCGGCCCACGCGGTCGATCGAGTTGACGATGAATTACACGTGGCTGAATTCCTCCATTCTGGCGCTGGACAACGCGAGCGAGCCGCTGGTTCCGTTTGTGGTTGGCGAGCCTCTGACTCGCCGTCCGCGAAATCTGGGCGGTTTCGATTTCAGTTGGCGCCATCGCCGGTTGATGCTCAATGCAAACGCCGTGGTGCACGGCGCGGATCTCGACGTCGAGCCCAACTATGGAACGTACGCTTGCGAGCTGGATATGCAGTGTTTGTTTGAAAATAGAGGCTTCGTGGATTTGAACGGCGGTTTCGCTTACCAAATGCCGCGTGGCGTGGAAATTTACGGGCGCTTGAACAATTTGCTCGATCGGAAGTACGAGGAGGCGTTCGGTTACCCGGCGCTCCATCTGAATTTCCTGACCGGCATCAAGTTCAACATTCCCGGGGAGCACGCGCACGCAAGTCCCTGAGCCGTGCGTCGCGCAGCGCGGAGCGCCTGGGCCAACCGTTCGAGAGATGCCATGGGCGATGCTATAATCCAAGATTCCCATGGTCAAAGTTACCCAAGACGCCCCGCGCATTGCGGCCGAAGTGCTGGCCGCATACGAGCCGGTGATCGGTCTTGAAGTCCACGTCCAACTAAAGACCGAAACGAAAATCTTTTGCGGCTGCTCGACGCGCTTTGGCGACGCGCCCAATCGGAATACGTGCCCGGTGTGCCTCGGCTTACCGGGCGCGCTACCGGTGATGAACCGCCGCGCGCTGGAATTCGCCGTGCGTGCGTCGCTGGCGCTGCATTTGCAAGTGCAGGAATCGTCGCGGTTCGCGCGAAAGAATTACTTCTATCCGGACCTGCCCAAGGGCTATCAGATTTCGATGTACGAATTGCCGTTGGCCATTAACGGCTGGCTCGAAACTGAATCGGAAGGCGCGACGCTGCGAATCGGCATTACGCGCTTGCACCTCGAAGATGACGCGGCCAAGAATTTGCACGAAGGCTTTCCCGATTCGGATGAAAAAAGCTACGTGGATTACAATCGCGGCGGAACGCCGCTGATCGAAATCGTCTCGGAGCCAGACCTGCGCACTCCGGCCGCGGCGTACGCCTACCTGAACACGCTGAAGCAAGTGATGCAATACGTTGACGTGAGCGATTGCGACATGGAAAAAGGCTCGCTGCGCTGCGACGCGAACGTAAGCGTGCGGCGCCGCGGGGAAACAAAACTTGGCACCAAGGCCGAGGTGAAAAATCTGAATTCGTTCCGCTATTTGCAACGCGCACTCGAGTACGAAATCACCCGGCAAATCGGCGTGCTCGAAGCCGGGGGAACGATCGCTCAGGAAACGCGCCTGTTCAACGTCGCCGCCGGACGCACGGAGCCGATGCGCTCGAAGGAATTCGCGCACGATTATCGTTATTTCCCCGATCCGGATTTGCTGCCGGTGCGCGTTTCCGCCGCGCAGCTTGCCGAAATCGCCGCGCAAATGCCGGAGCTGCCGGATGCGCGGCGCGCGCGCTTCGTCAGCGAGTACGGCATCACTCCGTATGACGCCGGCGTGCTGACGGACACGCGCGAACTGGCCGATTATTACGAGGAAACCGTTCGCGCTGGCGCGCCCGCGCGCCTGGCCTCGGCATGGATCCAGACGGAATTGCTGCGCCAGAGGAATGAAGCGGGCGCGAGCGCGACATCGGGCGCGGAATTCCCGGTGACGCCTGCTGAATTTGCATCGCTACTAAGAATGATCGACGAAAAGAAGATCACCGCGGCCATGGGCAAGAAAATCCTGCCGCAAATGTTCGGCACGGGCAAAAGCGCCGCGGAAATCGTTGCCGCCGAGGGCCTGCAAAAGATCGACGACATTTCCGAAATCGAGCGCATCTGTCAAGAAGCGCTGGCCGCCAGCCCCGACAATGCCGCAAAGCTTCGCGCGGGGAGCCAGGGCGTGTTGAATTATTTCGTGGGCCAGGTGATGCGCGCTTCGCGTGGTCAAGCAAATCCACAGGTGGTACAGGAAATATTGCGGCGTTTGATCGGTTGATGGGCGGAGCAGATGCCCAGGCGCACGCCAAAGCGAATATCCAAGATTTCATCCAGGAGGCCCAAAATGCTGAAGGTCGGCGATCCCGCTCCTGATTTCCACGTATCCGGTGATGACGGCCGCCCGATTTCGCTGGCCGATTTTCGCGGACGCACCGTCGTTTTGTATTTTTATCCGAAGGCCAGCACGCCGGGCTGCACCTGCGAGGCGGGTGAATTTCGGGATTCGCAGCACGAATTTGAAAAGTTGGGCGCGGTGGTGTTGGGTTGCAGCGCCGACCAGGTGGAAGCGCAGGCGCGCTTCAAGAAAAAGGAACACCTGAACTTCACGCTGCTGAGCGATCCGCAATTTGAGCTGATCGAAAACTACGGCGCGCGCCGGATGAAGAAATTCCTCGGCAAGAGTTTTCTGGGAATCGTGCGCAGCACGGTTTTGATCGGCCCCGACGGGAAGATCCTTAGGATTTGGGAGACGGCGCCCGCCAAAGGTCACGCAGCGGAAGTGCTCAAGGCCGTCCGCGCCCTGCAACACAACATGGAAGATTAGGCGGCCGCATCTCCGCGCCGCGTTTCTGAAGAAATTCCCCCGGAGCAATCAAGCGGGCGCGATCGCCGTGAACCAAACTTAAACCGGCGCCATCGTTCTCGGCGCCTCCACCTCGACGCCGCGCCATCCGACCGATCGGCCTTTCACGGCGCCCATCACCGCGCGGAACAACACGACGTACATCATCTGCCGATAGTAGAAGCGCTGCAGCAGGATGGGCCATAGCAGCGACCAATCCTCGCGTTTTTCCAGCGAAAACGCGATGACGCACGTCAGTATGTCGATCAGCATGAAGCCCGCAAAAAACAGCAGCGATAGTTCGACGTCGGCCGTAGTCCAATCAAGGAGCGGCACTCGCGGACCATGGATTTGTGCGAGGCCCCAAAGGAGCAGCGAGCCGAGAAACATCAGATCGATGAACGGAGAAAACAGCGGCAGCAGAAACTGAAACAAGAAAATATTCGGCAATGCGACGAATCCCAGCGTGCCGTAGCGCCAGCGTCCCAGCGTATCCCGATGCTTCCAGAAAGATTGCAGCGTGCCGAACGTCCAGCGGAAGCGCTGGCGAACCAATTGGCCGGGAGTTTCGGGAGCTTCGGTCCAGCCAATGGCTTCCTCGTCGTAAAGAATCGACCAGCCCGAGCGGCGGATAGTGATTGTCAAATCCGTATCTTCGGCCACGGTATCGGCAGTAAAGCCGCCGGTCGCGCGGATGGCCTCGACGCGCCAGGCGCTCAGGGCTCCCGGAACGACGGGGATGCAATTGAGCAGATCGAAGGCGCGTTTTTCAAGGTTCTGGCTGGTGACGTACTCGAGCGCTTGCCAGCGGGTGATCCAGCGATTGCGGTTACCCACTTTTACGTTGCCGGCGACGGCTCCAACGCGCGGATTGGCGAAATGCCGCACGAGTTGGCGAACTGCGTCGGGTTCGATCCGCGTATCGGCGTCGATGGTGACGATCACCTCGCTCTTGACCTCCGCGAGCGCGTGGCCCAGCGCCGCGGGCTTGCCGCGGTTCGGTTGATGAATGATGCGGACCCGCGGGTCGGCCAGGAAATTGCGGTCGAGCAATTCGCCGGTCAGGTCCGCCGAGCCGTCGTCCACGACGATGACCTGGAGCGGCGAATAATCGCTGGCCAGCGCCGAACGCACGGTCTCGACGATCACAGATTCCTCGTTGTATGCGGGGATCAACACGCTCACGTGCGGCGCGTAACCGGGTTGATCAGGCGGTGTAGGTCGCAGCTTTTCAACCAGAGCGAGCAGCCCGATGATCAAGGTACGCAAACTCACCAGAAAAATCCCGAGCACAAAGATGGACGCGATGACGTCGCGCAGCCATTCGAACAACACGAAGATCAATCCATCTGTGCGGGCCACCAATCGCTCTCTGAAATTCAACTCCGGCATCGCCTGGGCTCGCGTTTCGCCGACCAGTTCCGAAACCGGAACCAATTCGTATCCGGCGGCGCGCAATTGGTCGATGACCATCGGAAGCGCCGCAATCGTATGGCCGCGGTCTCCGCCGCCGTCGTGCATCAGCACGATGTTTCCGACGCCCGAGCGCGCCTGTTGCAACACCCGGTCCACAATTGCCTGCGCCGGCGGCGGAGCAACGCCTCCCACTTCGCCCCAGTCATGCGGATCGATCTGCGCGCCGATCAGTATGTAGCCCATCGAAAGCGGAACCGGCAGCATCTCCACTTCGTCCGCGGTTTCCGGTTGGTGGTCGATGCCGTAAGGCGGCCGGAAAAGCAGCGTTTTGATTCCCAACGTGCTGGCGAGCAACCGTTCGGTTAAATTCAATTGTAGTTCGATCTGCGCGGCTGGAAGAGTGGCCGTGAACGCCGGATGCGTGTACGTGTGATTGCCAATCTCGTGGCCTTCGTCGTATTCGCGGCGCAGCAAATCCAGGGAGTTGTTGGCTTCCTCGCCGATTACGAAAAACGTGGCCGGCGCGTGTTTAGCTTTCAAGATGTTCAGAATTTGCGGCGTGTAGCGGGGATCGGGCCCATCGTCGAAACTGAGCGCAATTTTGTTTGGCTGCGCGCCCACTTGGAAAATTCGATAGGGCATGGGAAGCACGTCATAGTGTTCGTCCGTGATCAGGTTCGTCGACGGATCGAAATCGAACGAGCGGCTGCCGGGATACGGCTTGGTGATGTTGTTCCATATGTCTCCGCTGCCTTCCATATCCAAGTCGAATCCATACGGAATTTCGTCCATTCGCGCGCGCGCCGCATCGTCGGGCCGTGTCACGTCCCAAATCGGCCATAGGGATTGATCTTCCATGCCCAGCCGCCACAGCGCGGTGCCCTGCACTCCCAGCCGCTCTGCGGCGCGCAGTTCGTTGTATGCCGTCATGGCGTCGAGCATCCAGACGTTGTGCACCTGGTTGTGCTCGTCGTAATAGGAGAAATGTGGGTTCAGCGTGTCGGAATCGAAATCGATCGTCGCGTCGGATTCCGAAGCGGTCACCAAAGCTTCCTGAAATGTATCGATGGCCGCGGGCTGCTGTGGGGCTTTGCCGATCGGTTCGGTCCAGTCGTAGGCGTAATTGGCCAGGCCGGCGACGATCTTCTGCGCCGGCACGATTTTGAGGATAGCCTGCAAGCGGTCCACGTACCACTCTTGGGCGGCGATGGGCCCGGACTCGGTGTTCTGCGAATATTGGTCGTAATCCATCACGATGATGGCATCGGAAATTTTCGCGATTCCCGCATAGTCATAGTCGGGATCTCCCGCCGGAAGCGCCACCATCAATTTCAGGCCGGCGCCATGCAGCCACGCGGCAAGTTCACCGACGAAATGTGAGAAATCGTGCTGGCTGCCCGGAGGGATCTCCTCGAAATCCAGCACCAAGCCGGGATTGTTTTGTTTGAGGATGCGGCTTCCCAGATTCTCAACGAGGGTGTGCCGGGCGCTGGGATTCGCGAGCATGGCCACCGTTTCCGGAATACGCCAGGAAGTGCCGTCGGTATTTTGAAGCAGCGGCATGATCGGAAATTCGACGGGCACGCTGCTCATCCACTCCGCCAACTTCGGATCGATCCGGATGTTGTCGCCGGATGCGCCGTTCGCGCCCTTCAACTCCCCGTCCGCCGAATACGAAAACAGTTCGTCGGGGATCAACACGTCCAGGTCCTTGTAATGTTGCTGGAGCGAAGCGAGGCTCGTAGCGTCATACGAGACGTAAAACGCGGCGCGCAGCGGATCGTAGCTAGCCGGTGGAGTGTCTGAGCCGAGCGCATTCACGCGGCGCCTGCGGCCCGGCCGTCTTACGGGCGCCTTCGTTTTCGGCACCGTGCTTAGGAACGGACGCAGGCCCGGCCGCGCGCCGATTTGCGGCGCCTCTCCCGGTAACGTGACGCGGTGAAGCACGCTCACCGTAAACACCACCAGAATCACCGCCAAGACCACCGCGATGACTTCGATGATCCAGCGCAGCCGCCGCCAACGGCGCCGCTGCTCGTCGTAGAAAATGGGCTTGTGATTTTCCATCGGGAAAATCCAGGCAAACGGTCCGGCAAAGACCTGCCTGTGGCTTTCTCCGAAAAGCTTCAGAACGTGATGTTACCCTGAGCGAGCCGCTGAGTCATCCCATCACTGCTCAAGTATTTCCTGGTTTTCGATGCAGCGCTTCCGGGCGGAAGATGCCAAGGTTCATCATTCCAACCGATCAAACGGCGGGAGCTTTCTGACGAACAGACCGCGCCCACACCATCGCCCCGAGTGCCAGAACCGCGGGGACGCATGGAAGGACGAATCGCGGCTCGACGGTGAAGTGCTCAAGGGCAAGAAAGACCGTGCGAGTGACGATAAATACCACCAGCAGCGCTACTCCGCGCCGTTTCCGCATCATGAATGCGCCGGCGAGCGCGAGCCCAACGTAAAAGTAATTCAGCGTCGTATACAGCAAGCCAACCGCGAAATCCGCGTCATAATCCGCCCAGTGCCGGATCGGCGGCCACCAATTGCCCTCGTAGAACAGCAATTCCGTACGCGGAGTGAACCACAGCGTCAGCGCGCGCCGGAAGGGCACCGTCAAATACGTCCTGAATGGGCGCCGCGCTGTGCGCTCGCGGGCAAGTTCGGCGAATTGAGCGTCCGCCGCTGCGGAGAACACAAAAGAATCGTTGTGCTGATCTTCCAGCAGCGCCTGCACGCGCGCGCGCTCCTCCGCGGAGTCAAAAGCGGACGGAGGGAAGTACTCGATGTAGAGAGGTTCCTGCTCGTATCGGTTGAGCACATTCTCCACGTCGCTGTAGGACACCAGCCACGTTTTCGTCCAAGCGTAGAAACCCACGGGAATGTAGGAGCCGGGCATTTGGACGTACCGTGCCGTCAGAAACTGCACCTTGTGCAGGGTGATCCAGTTGCGCGCGGCCCACGGCGCAAGCGGCGCCAACACCCCCGCGGCCAGCAGAAGTCCGGTGCGCGCCAAGCGCGGCCAGTCCACGGGCTTGTACCACCGCGCGGCCAGCACCAACGCGGGCGCGGCCAGCAAGATGGGTGTTTCGGGGCGAACCAGCGAGCCTAGCCCCACAATCACGCCACCGAAGAACCACATTCGCCCGGAGCCTAATTTCCGCGCGGAGGTTGCGGGCGCCGGCTCGCGTTGCAGCGCCAAAACCAAAACTAACAGCGCGGCCGCGCTGAAAAATGTCGCCAGAACCTCCGTGAGCGCGGTCGCGGCGTAGTTGGCGATGAATGGACACGTCGCGGCCAGCCACAACGCCGCAATCGCCACGCGTCTTCGTGTGCGTTCCGGCGCCAGAGACGCCGCAAGCGCCGCAATCAAAACGCACGTGCCCAAATCCACCAGCGCCTGCGCTATCACGATGGCCCGCTGAGAGTCCCCGAAGAAGATATAGAGGAAGCCCAGAAAAAGCGGGTAGCCCGGCACGCGCACATCGGTGGAGATCAGGCCTGAGTCGGAAGCGTATGCGTATATGTGGTGCACAACGACGTTGCGGCCGAGTTCCTGATACAGCGCGGAATCCATATCCGGCGCCGGCGGATAAACAATGAAGAAAATCCTGAGAACCAATCCGGCGAGCAAGGCGAAAGCCAGGTGCTTTCTTGCACCGCGGTTCCAAAGGTCGCTAAAGGGGTTCATTGGGGAAGCTGAATTGGCCCGGATTGTACACAAAAAATCCGGCAAGCGCACGAATCTGAATCGGCAGCCGATTGAGCGAAGCTAGGCGATTTTCTTCGGGCCGGCAAAAAACATGGCGCCCAGCGCGAACACCGCCGGATAGCATTCCAGTACGTAACGCGGCTCGATTGTGTCGATATGCGTGAAATAAGCGGTTCGCACGACGCAGTAGACAATCAGCAATGCGATCGCCCAGAGTTGCGGCGCGGGCCAATCGCCGCGCTGCGCGATTGCACGCCACATGCCAGCCGCTGCCAGCGCCGAATAAAAAATGCCGATGGCGATAAATAGAAGGGTCACGCCGAAGTCTTCGGGATATTCGTGAAATTGCTCCAGCGGCGGCCAAAACCTTTCCGTGTAATACGAGAATTCCATGCGCGGTGTCAGCCACAGCGTGAACGTCCGCTCAAACGGTACTTTCAGATACGTCCGCAATGGATGCCGCGCCGTGCGCTCGCGCGCCAATTCCGCGAATTGCGCGTCCCATTCGGGGCTGTAATCGCAGCAATGCGCGTCGTATTCGTCGTACAGATCCTTCACGCGCTCGCGCTCCTGATCCGAATCGAATGCCGACGCGGGGAGATCGGAAATATTCAGCGGATTCACGCTCAGGCTCCACGGCGTCAGGTACACGTCGCGATAGCGGACCATCCATGTTCCCGTCCATGCCATGAATCCGCGCGGAACGTATTCGTCCGGCAGTTGCGCGTAGCGAGCGGCCAGCGGTTGGAATTCGTGCAGCGTGATCGCGTTGCGCGCCGTCCACGGCGCGAGCGGAAGCACCAGACCCACCGCGGTGAGCGCTCCCGCGCGCGCCAGCTTTCCCCAATCCGCCACGCGCCGCCATCGCCACATCAGCAGCAACGCTAAAGCAATCAGTAGCAGCGGAGTCTCCGGCCGCACCAGCGTCCCACAGCCAACAGCCAATCCGCCCAGAAACCATCGGTTCGAAAGGAACGATAACAATCGATTGCGCGGAACATCGTTCGCCGCGGAGGCGCTAGCCGCATGTCTCCAGTTCACGTGCCCAGTTCCTGCGCACGCGCCGGCCAGCAGCACCAGCGCCGCCGCCGTCCAGAACGCGGCGAGAACTTCCGCAAGAACCACCGCGCTGTAATTCGCAAGAAACGGGCACAGCGCGGCCAGCCACACGGCAATCAACATTGCGCGCTTGCGCCGCTCCGGCGGCGCAAGCCAACCAGCCAGCATCGCGGCCAGCAAACAGGTTCCGATATCCACGACGGCCTGGACCAAAATCTGCGCCTTCACGCCGTCCCGGAATACCTCGGAGACCGCGGCCAAGAACGCGGGATAGCCGGGCGTGCGAATATCCACCGGCGTTGGAGTCTCCTGGCCCAGCACCAGGCCGAAAGTTCCGCTGCTGCGCCAATTTTTCGCGAGTTCCTCGTACATCGGGCTATCGCCGGCCATGGGATTGGTGGTGAGGATAAAAAAGATGCGCAGCGCCAATGCCGCCGCAATTGCGCCAATCCACAGCCAACGGTAAGACGGCGAGGAGTTCACGGGGCTTGGCTCATCAGCGGCGGTCAACACTCGTCAACGCTCTTCAACCGGCTCAGGGTGAATGCTGACGCGAACGATTCGCGGGAAATGTTCCTTCACGCGATCCTCAAGAGTCGCAGTGACGTCGTGGATCTCGGTGATCGGCAGGTTGCCGTCCATCGCGCAGTGGCACGCCACCAGGATTTTGTTCTCCACGCGATGCGCGCGCACTTCGTGGCAGTCCACTAGTTCGTGGAATTCGTGCACCAAGCTGTTGATGTAATCCTCGATGGCCCGCGCCAATTCTTTCATCTCGCCGGCGCGGGAGTCCGCATCGGGAATGTGCGCGCCCAGCGGCTCAATGTGCACGTTCACATGCGCCGGGCCCTTTTCGGAAGCGGCGCCGGGCAGATTGCTGATTTCTTCTTCGAGTTCGCTCGCGCGGCGATGCGCCTCGCGCAATGTGGCTTTTTCATCCACCTCAAGATGCAAATCGATCTGCAACCGGCCGTCGAATTGATGCGCGGAGAGTTCGTGGATTGGCAAGCTGCGGCGGTCGGCGATATCGCGGATGGCGTCAAATAGATGCTCATTGCGCGCCGCGCGCGGCTCCATATGCACCATCACGTCGGCGGGAATAATTTCCGCTACGCGCCGCTCGACCGAGTCGCTGATTTCATGCACATGCTCAAACGTGGCCGTGCGCGGCACGCCGATCGTAACGTCCACGAAATGGCGATTGCCCGCGCGGCGCACGCGCACGCGCTCGGTCCCGATCACGCCGTCAATCTGATCGATTGCCGTGGCCAGGCGCTCTTGCAATCCTTCGGGCGCAGCATCGAGCAGCGCGTCAAGCGTGCGCCGCCCGAGCTGCGACCCCACCCAAATGATGACGGCCGCGACTCCCAGCGCCGCGATCGGATCCGCGTAGCGCAACCAAGAAATTCCCGTCCGGTGACCCAGCCACACCACCGCGATCCCCAGCATCACCGCCAGCGTGCTCCAAACATCGGTGGAAAAATGCAGCGCGTCGGCTTCGAGAGCGTCGCTGCGATACTGCTTCGCAACGCGCGCCAGCATGCGTGATCGAAAAACGTCCACGACCACGGCGACGCCCAGCGCGGCGATCGCCAGAAGGCTCGGCTCGATTTCCACATGGCGGAAAAATAGGCGCTGGAATGCCTCCCAGATGACGTACAAGGCCGTGAGCAACAGCAGTCCCGTCTCGACGAATGCCGAAAAATTTTCCACTTTACCGTGGCCATAGAGATGGCTGGCATCTGCTGGCCGGTCCGAGACGCGCACGGATAGAAATGTGAGAATCGCGGCGATCAGATCAAGGCATGAATGCAGCGCTTCGGAGAGAACGCCCAGGCTGTGCGTGAGCACCGCCAGCACAACCTTGATGAGCACCAGCACCAAGGCTGAGCCGACCGAGCCCAGCGCGGCCTTTTGCTTGGCGGAGTGGCCGACGATTGTCTGCCGCCGGAGATTGTCGAAGAATTCGTCGGCGCTGGTCATGCGCGTCGATTATACGCTCGGAAGAAAAGTGGGCGCGCGCCGAAGACTCGCGTGCGGTGCAGCAACCAATCGCCCCGGGATACGGCGATCTTAATCGAGCGGCGGTGGGGGCACCAACGGCATGCGTTCCGGTTCGCCGCGCGGTCCGTGCACTTCGACGTCGTCGAAAAGCAACGATGGCGCGATCACCGAGCTAGGCACGCCCTCGTCGGCGCTGCCAAACGCGGCCAGCGCTGTGCCGCCGAAGCCTTCCACCTGGCTTTGCGCGAACGAAAACAGCGTCGGGTCGCTGCCGATGCCCTCGAGGTTCCGCAACGTCTTCACCGTCAGCCCGGCCAAACGCGCCCCGCGCATCAACTCCTCGTGGCCATCGGACACATACACGCGGTACACCAGCAAGGGCATCCGATCGCCGGTGGCCGCGCCGGAAGCGGCCAGCGCGAGGGAATCCGACATATCGCTTTGCTCGGGGATGGCGAGCACCGGGTTGTCCATCCGCCGGACTTCGAGGCACCAGGTCTGCCCATTTTGTTTGCAGGCATCCAAAAATTTCTGCCGGAGACCCGCAGGAGGTATCGTGTCGTCGGCGACAAAAAACAGATTGCTGATCATGGGTCGCGGATCGCCCAGGAATGCCGAGCGCCCATGCCCGTTCGAATGATCGAAATCGGGGCCGGGGCGCCGCGACATCAATAGTTGGCGCAGAAGACCGTCGTCGGCCACCGTCACCTTTTGCGCGCGCACGCCTTCTTCATCCACGTCGTATGCGCCGATCAGTTCCTGTCCGTTCCACTGTTTCGCCGTCGGGTCGTCCACCAGGCTGACGCTTATCGGCAGCACGCGCGTGCCCGCCCTTCCGGTCCAGTCGCTCCTGCCGCCCAGACGATCCATCATTTGGTCGAACATCGGCACCATGGAAGTCGGTCCGCGCGCGCCAGAAAGTGATGGCCCGAGGATTTGCGCCAGCAGCGAGCCGGAAGCTGAGGCGTCGAAGAGGATCGGCCCTTCGTAATCCGGCACGGGTGGCGCGGCGCGCAGTGTGACCAGCTCTTGCCCCGCTTTTTGCAGCGCGTCATGTACGGCCGCTGCCGCCGGCAGCTCGCCGGCGGTATTGGCATAGACGGCGTAGAAATTGTGCACGCCCGTGCCGTCGTCGGATTCGCTTTCCATGCTCGCCTCGATGGCCGCGAGCGATTTGTTTGTCCGCATCACGGTTCCTTCGCTGGTCATCAAGTATGACGTGGTGAAAATCAGCCGGTAGGTCACGCGCGAGCCGTAAATTTGCGGGAATGCGCGCAGCGCCGCCGAAGCGCTCTTGGCCTCCGCATCCCAGTCACGCGAAGTCCAATCGGGTTGCTCGAGCGGCTCAACGTCTTTGGTCGTCGCCTCTTGCGAAAAATCTGCGATGGTCGGCGCGTTGGCCAGGCGATTCAGAAACGCCTGTTTCTTGGAAAGGTTCTCCAGCGCCTCTTTGTATGCCTGATCGGTGGCGATCCACAGATCCTCGCGCAGCGAATCGTAATCGTGGTCGATGCCCACTTCGCCCGTCGAGCCCATGAAGCCGCTGAACCCTTCGCTGCCGATGAAATTCGAGCTGTCCACCTGATAATTTCCGACGCGCACGTCCACGCTCATCAAACGATTGCGCGAGGTGGTGGAGGAGATCAACGCGCCGAATTGCGCCGTCACCGTTCGCTCGTCGACATCCAGCAAGCGGTATTCGATGTAATAGGGTTTTACGGGCGCGCTTTGGTCGGCGATCGGAATGGCCAAGCGATCGCGTGAGCGCGCCATCTCATCGCGCATAGCGTCGAGCGTGTGGTCCACCATGTTTGCAGGAGCCGGCAGTTGCGCCGTGGGTTCTGCCGGAACGGTTTTGGCGTTGCCGCCAGGAGCGGCGCGTAGCGACACTCCGGCCGCACCCAGCAACCACACAGCACAAATCGCGGCCGTGATTCTCATCGAGCTGCTCATCGCTGGCCTCCCTTTGCGTCAGGGTCGTGCGCCGGCGGCGGAAGAATCGGCGGGCGGTCCGTGGCCGTCTCTTTCTTTTGCACTTCCATCTCAGAGATCAGGATTGCCGGCGACACCGCGGCCACGGGCACCGAGCCCGATTCCGCGCCGCAGTAACCGTTAAACACTTCGGGCGTGTCTCCGGTGGCGATGATTTTTGAGAGCGCCGTCAGCCGCGTCCCCACGATGTCCACGCCGCGCACCATCTCATCCGGCCGGCCGTCGGCGTACACTTTGTAAACCACCAGCGGCGTCACCTGGAAAGCTTGCGGCTGCCCGCGGCCGGTCATCGTAAAGCCGCCTTCGATGTCGTCGATGAAAAGGCCGAACGGCTTGCCTTGCTTCTGAATCTCCGCAATGAACATCTTTCGCAGCTCGGCGTTTGACACCGCATTGCTGCTCTCCACGATCAAATTGCCCTGCCGCGAAACCGGCTGGTAGCCGATCTGTCGCCGCCCGTGTCCATTCGATTGCGGAAATCCCAGAATCGGCTGGCGCGACATCTCGAAATCTTTCAGGATGCCGTGATCCACCAGCGTCACTCGCTGCGAAGGCGCGCCTTCGTCGTCAAACGGGTAATCCCCGAGAAGCACGGTCGAGCCGACGCGGTGCAGCGTGGGATCGTCGTAGATCGAAATAAAATCCGGCAATAGTTGCTGGCCAATCTTTTTCGCGAACGTTTGCCCTTCGTTGACGTCCTTCTGGCGAAACCCTTCGTCGGGATGGCCGAACACTTCGTGGAAGAAAACCGCAGCGGCGCGCCCGGTCAGCAGCGTGGGGCCAAGGATCGGTTCCACCAGCGGAGCAGCCACCAGCGATTCCAACTCCTTGCGCAGCGCAGCGCATTCGGCCAGCACGGTCGCGTCCGTCGGTGCATCCGCCGGATCGGTCCAATCGAAATTGTAATAGCGATCGATATCCATTCCGTCCGGGGCCTTGCCCTGAATGAATAGCTCCAGGCGATATCGGATATTTCCGAACTGCAGCCTGCTGCCTTCGCTCGACACTTGATATTGGTTTTCCGCTTCGGCCGTAAACGTCGCGATGGAATTTATGATTTGCGGCGATTCGCGGAACGTTTTCGTGTACAGCCGCACCTTGGCTTCCCACGGTGTGCGGTCAAACTGCAACTTAACTTCGGGTCCGTACGAGACGTGCGGTTGCTCCTGTGAAAAATCCGGCGCCGTGCCTTCGGGCGCCTGGGCTTGCACGTCCTTGCTCGTTTCGATCTTGATGAACGATTCGGCGGCGGCGCGATATTGCTTTTGCGTTTCGGCCCACACCGCGCGCCGCAGCACGCCCGGATCGTTTTCGATGGGCGCCGATCGGCCGTAGCTCGCAGGGTCGGCCGGTGGCGCGTTGCCCACTTGGTGCGTATTGTCCAGCGTGTAGCTGCCCACGCGCACTTGCGCTTCAAGCCAGCGCGAAAAATTGTGATCGCTCGAAAGCAGCGCTCCGTTCGAACCCGACACTTCACTCCGATCGCTGGACGTCAGCGTGTAGCGGATGAAGTACGCCGGCGGATCGGCCTTGCTCAGGATCGGCATCTCGCGATCCAGCTCCTGGCTCATCGCCGCAAGGGCCGGCGCGGGCGCAGCTTGAGCAGGAGCGGTGGCTGCCACCGGCGCGGCGTGACCGGCGGCGGTTCCGCCCGCCCACGCGGCAGGCGGCGCGAGCAGCAGCGCCGCGGGCAAAAGCAGAAGTGCGGAGAAAATGAGTCTTACAGATGGTTTCAACAAGGGACTCCTTCACCAGACGGCGTCTAGCGCGACATCATGAATCAATCAGTGTATGCCGCTTACCCGTCAATCTCAAATTTGTGTTTCGCGCAGTTGCAACGCTGTTGCGCTCCTGCCGATGCACGCGCGCACCCGCGTTCTTGCAACGATCAGTTGTGCGGAGCTGCGCCGGTGTCTGCCGCGGGCGGGCTCGCCGGCGCGGCAGATGATGGCGATTTCGGCTTTCGCAAAGTCGGCGAGAGCAAGTCCACATCTTCGGCACGCATCTCGATCACGCTTGCTCCCGGCAAGAGCTTGGCGATGGCATCGTGCAGCCCGGCAACGTTGCCCACAAAAACTAAATCGAAATCCTGAGGATCGAAAAACGTCTGCGCGACGCGTTTCACGTCCGCGGCCGTGACGCCGCGAATGCGCTGCTGATAAGTCTCCAGGTAATCCGCAGGCAAACCGTAGAACGCGGCTCCGACCACGCGATCGGCCACTTGCGAAGGCGTTTCGGCGTGCAGCGGGAAGACGCCCGCCAAGAAATCCCTCGCCACGTCGAGTTCGTCCGGCGTTACGTCGCCCGATGACATCTTGCGTAGTTCGTCCAGCACCAATTGCGTCGCGGGCACGGTCTCGTCCGTGCGCGTGAACGTGGTCACTTGAAAATCGCCGGCCGTTCGATAGCTGGGAAAGCCCGAGGACGCGTCGTACGTCAGCCCCTTCTTCAGGCGCACCGCTGTGTTCAGCCGCGCGTTGTACGAGCCGCCGAAAATCTGATTGGTCACCTGCAACGGGATGTAGTCGGAATTATTGCGCGCAATGCCCGGCCGCCCAATGCGGATCTGCGTTTGCACCGCGTCGGGCTTATCCACCAAGAAGATCCGCAAACCTTTGGGGCGCGGCGCACCCGCACTTGATCCTGCTGACGGCGCGGACGGCGCAGTCTTCGTCTGCCACGCGCCTAGATATTTTTCTGTAGCCGCGAACGCCTCTTCAGGCGTAATCGCGCCGGCGAAAGCCAGCAGCGCGCCCTTCGGGAAATAGTGGGCGTCGCGAAACGCCACGATGTCTTCGCGCGTGAGGCCGCTCACCGTCTTTGGAGTGCCTTCGCCCGGCAGGCCGTAGGAATTTCCGCCGAACACTACTCGGCGAAAGATTGCCGATGCTAGATATTCCGTGTCGTCGTAAGACATCGAAAGATCGGAAAGCGCCTGCTCCCTGCGCCGCGCGAGTTCGGGCGTGGCGAAGGTCGCGTGCATCGTCACGTCCGACAGCAGGTCCATCGCCGTGTCGAAATCTTTCTTCACCGCCGTGGCTTCGATCGTCGTGCAGTCCTCGGAAGCGTCGGCCGATAGCGAACCGCCGACGAAGTCGATGGCGTTCGCGATCTCTTGCGCCGAACGCCGCTCAGTTCCTTCGGTCACCAGACTCGCTGTCATCGCCGCAACGCCGGGCTTGCCCGGCGGATCGGCAGCCGTGCCCGCGTCAGGCAAGAGCAATTCGATGCTCACTTCCGGCTGGGCGTGGGCCGGGTCGGGATCGGAAGCCACGAACACCGTCAAACCGTTCTCGAATGTTTTTTTCGCGACTTTGGGGAACACAAACGTGTGCGGCGGCGCAAGCGGCGGCATCTGCGGCACAAGCTGCGCAGTTGGCGCAGGTGTCGGCGCGGGCGCGGTGGCGGGAGCGGGCGCAGAAGCTGGCGCCGGTGTTGGGGCGCTCTGCTGTGCCGCGCCACGCACAGCGCCGCCAACGACGCCAAACGCAACGCCGCCTGCGAGCGCCAAGCACAGCCCGAATCTGCGATTCAAACTCAATCTCGGCTCCAGAATTCTCAGTTGCCTGACACCGGCGCAGGCGGCGCTTCCACTTCCAGCAGCGTCGCGTGCTCGGCGACGAAATATTGCTTCGCCACGCGCTCGATATCTTCCGGCGTCATGCGCAAATACCGATCGAGATCGGAATTGTACAAAGTGGGATCGCCGCCGATCACGGCGTAAGGCCCCAGCGCCGAAGCCACGTCTTCGTCAGTGTCGCGCCCCAGAATGAACGCCGCCGTTTGCTGGTTCTTGGCCTTTTCCAGATCGTGCGCGCTGAGCGGAGACGCTTTCACTTGGTCGAGCACACCCTGCGTTTCTTTTTCTCCTTCGCCGTTCGTGTGCCCCTGGTTCATCACCGCGATCACGAAAAACAAATTAGGATCCTCGGTGAAATTCCCGCCGCCATCCACTTCCACGGCGATGCGATCTTCGTACACGAGTTTGCGATACAGCCAACTGCTCTCGCCGCTGGCCAACAGGTTTGAAACTAAATCGAGCGCATAGGAATCCGGCGAATATTCCGCCGGCATCTTGTAGCCATAGACGAACGCGGGCAGCGGCGAATCCGGATAAGCCTTCACCAGTTTCCGCTCCGCGGTCTGCGGCGGCTCGACGGCGGTCACGCGCGGCACTGGCGCCGTAGGTTTGGGAATGCCGCCGAAGTATTTCTGGGCCATGGCCACCGCGTCGTCCGCCGTGAAATCGCCCACCAAAATCATCGTGCAGTTGTCCGGCCGATAGTAGGTGTGGAAGAACTCCGTCACGTCGGCCAGCGTGGCTTTATCCAGATCTTCCATACTGCCGATCGTCGTGTGGTGGTACGGGTGCACAGTGAACGCCGCGGCGTAAAGATCTTCGATCACGCGCCCGTACGGCCGATTGTCCACGCGCAACCGGCGCTCCTCCTTCACCACTTCGCGCTCGGACTCAAAATGTTCTTCGGTGATTTGCAGACCGCCCATACGATCGGCTTCCAGCCACATCACGCGCTCGAGCGCGTTGCTCGGGAAAGTTTCGTAGAACACGGTCACGTCATCCTGCGTGAAGGCGTCCGATTCCCCGCCCAGCGCTTCGAGCACGCGCGTGTGCTGCTCCGGCGCGACGTGCGCCGAGCCTTGAAACATTAGGTGCTCGAACAAGTGCGCAAAGCCGGTGTGTCCCGGCCGCTCATCTTTTGAGCCGACGTGATACCACATCTGCAGACTGATCACCGGGGCGTCGTGATTCTCCACCATCACCAAGCGTAGGCCGTTCGCGAGCGTGCGCGTCACGATTTGTAGTTGCGCCGGCCGCGCCGCCGGCGATGACGGCGCGGCGGACGAAGGGGCAGGTGCAGGCGCCTGGCCCCACGCGGCTGCAGCGGCACACCACGCGAGACACAAAGACGCAGCGATAATCGAGAGATTTCGAGGTCGATTGTTCACGGATTGATTTTCGTCGCCAGCCGGCGCTTTGGCCCCATAGTATACAGACGCGCCGCGCTCTCTTTTGGATGCGGCCACGTTCCAAAAAGCATCCTTGGCCCAGCCGCGCTCGCGGCAATATGTGGGCCCTCTGCGCAATTTTCAGCAGGGCGCGGTAAAGCTCGTACCCGGCGGGCAATTGTTCCCGGGCACCGGCGCAGGCTTGGTTTTCAACACGATGGGCAGCACGATCGCCGGAACCGCAACGACAATCGTCAAGCCAATGATTTCTCCGGTGGTCAGATGGTGCGCGGGAGGCGCGCCGGTTCCGGCGTTATCCAGCGTCGTAGAGGCGAGGGCTTCGGCCAGCTCCGCCGGCGTCGCTTGCGTGGCTGCATCCGGCGCATTGTTGCCGCGGACCGTCGCAATTTGTCCCGCCACTAGGTCCACGCACGCCGGCACTGGCTGCGCGAGATTGCACAGGTGAATACGGCCCTCGAAGTCGATCACGCTCATCACGTCATTCTCGATAAACACATACGCATCGCCGCCCACCACGCCCGCCACACCCACCGGTGTATGCACCTCAAACTTCGCGTTGGGCCGCGTAAACTTCACCACCGTCGCGCGCACGCGGCCATACGTCAGATCGACCTGCGTCTGCTGCTGCGCCGGATCGTGCTGCGTGATTTCCATTGTCGAATCGGCGCCGATATTGAGCATTGAGCCGTCGTCCAAGCCCACCCGCGCGCGTCCGTCGGGCTGCGTCTTCACCACGTCGCCCCAATCCACAGGAGTCTTCAATTCCGCCGTCAATTGCTGCGTGCCGCGGCTAATATCCACCGAAGGAATTACACGCGCGATCTGGCCCGCGTGCTGCGGCACCTGCGCCTGTGCCCAGCCGGCCGGCGGAAACGCCATCGCAGAAATCAACAGTCCGATCACCACTGCGCCGAAGGGTGAACGCGTAGTCATGAAATATCTCCTGGAACGAGGGATGACCGCCACGATGTTTTACCGGACTGGCCGTCTAGTGTCTACGTTCGCCCGAGAACCCTGTCCCGTATCGGCTACTATGCCCAGCGGGGCCTGATGATTTCCGTGCAGAGCGCTCTTTTTCGCTGGGCTCCGTTTCGCTTTCGCCCGTCGCCGCCATTGTGGACGAACTGAGCACACGCGCCGTCTGATCCGCCCGGCGCTCCGCGCCGCGGTTCTATAATTGGAGCTGCCATGAAATCGCTTATCGCAACCTTATTGGTGGCCCTAATCGCTTTAGGCGCCTACTTTTACTTCCTCAAGCAGGCCGCACCCGCTCCCGGCACCACCGTCACCCAATCCGTGTCCGTTACTGGCGTGCAGATGGATTTGACGTCGATCGCACAAGCCGAGCGCGCCTACAACGCCCAAAACGGCTACTACGCTTCGCTCGACCAGCTCACTTCGAGCGGTTCGCTCACCATCCAGCGCGCCGGCCGCGACGGTTACACGTACGCGGTTGCGACTTCCCCGGGCGGCTTTACAGTCACCGCGACCTACACGCCGCCGCCACCTCCGCCCCCGAAGATGGGCCAGCCCATTGTCCCGCCTCCGCACTATCCTTCCATGTGGATTGACCAGAACATGGAGATTCATCAGGGCGACTAACGCCGTTGGATGCGCCCCAGCAGCAGCTTTCGCGGCAAACGGGTCCGGCGGAAGGCGTGTGTTAAGATAGCCGTTCGATGAATCCAGCGCTGAAGCATCTATCTGAGTTACAGGCGGTGGACCTAAGCCTGAATGAACTGCGCGAGCAGTTGGCCGCATTCCCTCGCCGCTTTGCCGAGGCCGATGCGCGCCTGGAAGCTGCGCGCGGCGAATTGGCCGCGGCCAAGGACGCCCTGGTCGGCAGCCATAAAGACCGCAAGAAATACGAGCTGGACGTCGAGCAATGGAGAGAAAGCGCGCGGAAATACCGGGACCAGAGTTTTCAAGTCAAAACCAACGAAGCCTTCAAGGCCCTCCAGCACGAGATCCAGAACTCCGAAGCCGAAATGGCGCGCGCCGAAGATCGTCTGCTTGAGCGCATGATGGCCGGCGAAGAATTTGAGCGGCGCGTCCCGGCGGCCGTCCGTGCCCTGGCCGAAGCCGAAGCCGCCACTGCCGCCGAACGTCGCGCAATCGAAGTCGAAAAAGCCGCCGTTGAAAAACAGTTTGCCGATGCGCAGGCTCAATATTACGAAGCCGCCCGCGGCGTGCCTGAAGACCTGCTCGCGGACTATCAGAAAATTGCGGCGCGCCGCCACGGAATCGGTCTCGCCGAAGTGCGCAATGAAAGTTGCGGGCAGTGCGGCGTCCGAATTCTTCCGCACGTCGTGCAGGATCTGGGCCGCGCGGGCTCCGACGATATTTTTCATTGCGAGACGTGCACGCGCATTCTGTGGCTTGCCGATTCCGCCGGAGCAGCGGCGTCGGCTTCCGCTTCCGGCGCCGCAGCGCAGGACGCGGAGAGTCGTGAAGGTTAGTCGCGCGGCGCCGTGCCGCCTCCGGCTTGCTCGCCCTCGAGTGACATGAAACGCTTCCACAAACACGCTGGCCGCCTTTTCCACGAGCCCGCCGCGGCCACGCCTTCGGAGCCCGCGCACGTCGCGCAGATTGATGGAGCGGCGCGCGGCAATCCGGGCCCGGCCTCCTACGCCGTAATCCTGCGTGGGCCCGACGGCGTGCGATTGGACTCGTTTGGAAAATATATCGGGCGCGCAACGAACAACGTCGCGGAGTATTACGCGCTGATTGCCGCGCTTGACGCCGCCGCGGCGCGCGGCATTCGCCGCCTGCGCATCGAAAGCGATTCGGAATTATTGGTTCGGCAGATGCAAGGCCACTACAAAGTGCGAAGCGCCGATTTGCGTCCCCTGCACGAGCGCGCGCAAAAAGCCGCGAAGTCACTGGAGTATTTCGTCCTCGAACACATCCCGCGCGAACGCAATCGCGACGCCGATGCCGTGGCCAACGCGGCGCTGGACAATACGTCCGGGCGAGATGCCGGCGCGGCAGTTCCTGCGCGTCCGATCCGCACGCGCGCGAAGTTTGCCGGCGGGGCGCTGGTTCCCGTGATGCCGCTCGAACTTGTCGAAGGCGAAGAAGTCGTTGTGACGATCGAGCCGGTCCGCCGCACGACCCACAGTTAATTTTTCAACTTAATTTAGGATTTCAGGAAATAGGAGCGGTACAGCGTGTCGCGCTGCGCGGGAGTGTAGCCGGCGTCAAAAATAATACGCCGCAGTTCGGCTTCGTTGGTGCGGTTGCGCACGCCCGCGGCGAATACCACATTTTCCTCGATCAGAATGCTGCCCACGTCGTCCGCGCCGAATTGCAGGCCCAACTGGCAAATTTTAATTCCCGGAGTCAGCCAGCTCGATTGAATGTGATCGATGTTATCCAGATAAAGCCTGCTGATCGCCAGCGTTTTCAAATAATCGAACGCCGTGGCTTCCGGCACTTTCTTCCCGAGCGGCGTGTTTTCCGGCGCGAACATCCAGGGAATGAAGGCCGTGAAGCCTCCGGTTTCTTCCTGAATGCGGCGTATGCGTTCCAGATGATTCACGCGGTGGCGATACTCTTCGCCGCAGCCGAACATCATCGTAGCCGTCGTGCGCATGCCCAGCTCGTGCGCGATGCGGTGCATTTCCACCCATTCGTCGGCCGTGCACTTCAGACGTGAAATGCGCGCGCGAATTTCGTCGTCCAGAATTTCGGCGCCGCCGCCGGGAATCGAATCCAGGCCCGCGGCCATCAGCCGCGCGATGGTGTCGCGCACGGAAAGTCCCGAAACTTCGGCAATGCACAGAATTTCCGGCGCCGAAAAGCAGTGCAAGTGGACGCGGGGAAAGCGCTCCTTCAGCGAGCGCAGCAAGTTCTCGTAATAGTCGATGTGCAGGTCCGGGTGCAGGCCGCCTTGCAGCAGAATCCCCGTGCCGCCGATCTCCAGCATCTCTTCAATTTTTTCGTAAATTGTCTCGAACGAGAGCAAGTAACCTTCGCGCGAGCCCAGCGGCCGGTAGAACGCGCAGAACGAACAATACTCCGTGCAGAAATTCGTGTAGTTAATGTTGCGGTCGATCTGATACGTCACCACGCGCGGATCGGTTTTCTTGCGGCGCACGTCCATCGCCGCCATGCCGATGCCGATCAGGTCGTCGGACTGGAATAGGTCGAGAGCTTCTTGTGCCGTGATTCCCACGCGGTGTTGGCTGTCCCTCTTATTTGGATTCTTGCCGCGCGGCTCGCGCGACCGATAATTTCTACCGCGCCGCTCGCGCGACGGCGGCCGATTGCGCGGCAAATTCGATCGGCCGGGCTTGCGGAATCAGGTGCGCCCCGGCGGCCAGCCGGTAGAACAAATCCAGCCCGTGCAAGTTTTCGTCGTCGAGCGAGTAATCGATATTTTCGCGCAGGTAGATTTCCAGCGCTCGCGGCGGCAAGTCCAACTTCAGCGCCGCGCCCTCCGCGATTTCGCCCAGGTGAGCCAAGCCGTAAGCCTTCGACGCCGCAAAATCCGCCAGCACTTCGCGCGTCAGCACGCCGCGCCGCGCCGCCCACACTGCTAGCACGCACGGGAGCCCCGTCATCTCGCGCCACTGCTGCGCGACATCGTAGACAAACAAGGTATCGACGCCTCGGACGGGCTGCTCATCCTCCGTGCCGCCGCAGCACCCTTCGCCGCCCGGCGTCTTGCCGGCCAGCGCGTCCACTTTCAGGCGCACGCGCAGCGCCGGATCGCCGATCAGCAGCGCGGCGTCCGCGTCGGCCAGCATCGCCGCCGGATCCGGCGCGGCATCCACAAATTCGGGCTCGATTCCCCACAATCCGCGGCACAACAAACGCACCAGCGCGATCGAGCTGCGCGAATCGACGTCCAATGCGAAGCGCCGCACGCGCTCGATGGGCCGACGCGCCACCACCAGAATGCTGCGCACCTCGCGCCGCGCCGCCACGGCCATGCCCGGCAGGATCACCAAATTTTCAATGCGTTGATATTCGATCGAAGGGATCACGCCGATATCCACGCGCCCCGCGCGCAGATCCTCGGCGCATTGCGAGGGCACCGCGAAAGAAAGATCGTAGCGGCCCTCGAGTGGGCCGTCCGTGAAACCCCAGACCAGCGGAGCCGTATTCAAGAATTCGACGACGGAGACGCGCAGTTTGCCCATGGCCGTGTATCGCTCAGCCTGCAATATACATGATATCAAGACCGCGCGCTCGCCGCCGCCGCCGCGCCCGCAACGATCGTGGTGGCGCCCGCCTATTCTAAATTGTTTCTAAATCACGCCGCCTCTGCGCCGATCCGCCAAATTATTTCCTCACCGACGCATCCTGCAACGACCAGTTCTCCGGCGGGAACGAAATGTTCCAGAACTCCGGCGCCGGTTGCAGAAATTCCAGCCCCACGTGAATTTTCCCGCCGGTCATTTCTCCGAGGTGCACCACCCGGCACGGTTGTTCGCGATCCGTGGTCCGATTGATCAGGCGCAGCGTCTGTCCTGCCTTCAGCGGCCTTGCGATCGGCAGCAGCGCGCCGTGCGCGTTCAGCACTAGACTTGCCGTAGTTTCCTCGATTTCCTCGCCGTTCGGTCCCTGCCACTTTACAGTGACCGGAATGCTCATGATCACCCGCTGGCTTCGTCGGCGGCTGATACTAGGATCGTACGAAAGATTTAGGTTCGTCATGCGCGTGCGGTAAAACCCCCTCTCAAGCGTACTTGCTGAAGTACTTCACTCTTCAGCGAAATCGGCGACATAATTTATTCTGTCCGGCGGAAAGAAGCAAGACCGCGCCAGCCCTTGTTGTCAGGTTAAAGACGCCGGGTTAGAGATGCGCAGCAGGCGGCGAAGGATGCCAACTTTCCATCCGGCGTTACGAGTCGAATACGGATTCAGAGAAGAGCTTGCGGCCAGCCAACGAAATCTGGAACGCATAGACGCCGAGCCCGAGCAATACGGCCAAGCAAACCCACGTTGGCCCGCTGTACCAGGCGCCGAGGTGCGCCGTCAGAGGAGCGCCTCCGAGAATGGTGGCCGAAAACAATCCCGCGGTCAGCGCAGCCAACCCGAAGCGCGTCAGTGTCAGGAGTACGGCCACGCACGTAAGAGCCGTCAGGACCGTTTGAAGCGCCGGATAGTCGCCCCGCAAGCCGTCCATCACGCTGAAAATTACCAAAAAGCCGAGTCCCGCCAGCCACTCCTTGCGCAAAATCAGCCGCAACAAAAAGAAGAGAAAGAAAAGGAAAAGCGCCTGCATGAATTGTGACGGCAGCACGACGAGTGCGTCACCGACGACGTGTCGCAACCCATTCAAGTAAACGACGGATGCGTAGTTTGGGGTGGGCAATGGTTTGCCTATCAAACTAGGTAACGCGTAGTCTAATACGTCCACAACTCCGATCACACCGCCAAGAACCAACCCCACCAGGATGTCGCGGCCAACCAGGGGATCGCGGAATTGACCGGCGAGCAACCGATTCCACGAAATCAAAATATGCGGCCAGCGGCGCCGGACGAACGGTTCCAGCGCTACATAGACGATCCAGCCAAGCGCGCCATTGAACAGCGCCAGCGCGATGGCTTTGAACACCAGCCCGATTTCGTCAGCCGTCAGCACGTGGTGCGCTTCGATCGACCAGCCGGCGAGTCGCAGCGCCACGATTGCGAGCCCCAAACGCGTGGCGCCGCGCAGATCGCCGCGGCCCAATTTCAAATTGTGGCGCGCGATCAGCAGGCCGGCAACAATGATCCCGAGGAACAAACTGATGTTGATCGCATTCGCGACGTTGAAGCGCTGCGCGGGTTTCGATTCTTCCATGCGACTCGGCGTCGTCCACGGCCAGATCAGCGCGAACGAAACCGGCTTGCCTTGGTACGAAGCGGCTTCGACGCGCAACGCCAAGTTCAACTGCCCGGTGGGCGTTCCCTCCCACGCCGCGCGAGTATCGGCGAAGTTTCGCGGCGACCATTGCGGCGTCACCGAGTGGAATTGCGAAGGATCGAGGCCCGCGGCGGCGAACAACGAAGACCAATCCGCCGCCTGTGCAACCGTTGCGAAATTCGCGTCGCGTTGCGGCGGCACGGCTTCAAAACTGACCAACCGTCCTTGCGTATCCAGTTCCACCGCGACCATTCCGCTGATGTCGGGAGCGGGATCATCACGCGTCGGCACATTGTCGGTGAATCCTTCGCCCCAAGGATTCAGCGGATACAAATCTCGCGGGCTCTGCCGGTACCAATAACCGCCGACGGACGGAATCCCTTCGCGAATGTTCTGCCAGCGGCCAATGGATTTGTCGTGCGCCAGGACGTAGGAGGCCAGGCCCGTATGCGCATAAAAGCCGTCGACAGAATCCGCAGGGACTTCGGTGTAACCGAATTTGTGAATCAGGTCCTGCGTCCTCACCCGCAAGACATCCGGCGAATCGTCCAACGCCATGTTCGCGGGTGACTGGAAACGCGCCAACTGGAAGATCACGCCGAACAGCACCAGAATGAACACGCCCAGCATTCCGGCCGCGATGGAGGGTTTCAGGCCCTCCGTTTCGCCCGCAGCGGCAACCATTTCGGGTGAAGGCGTTTCTCCGGCTGCCAGCGCCGCGGCCAGCGGATCGCCCCCGGGCAGCGCGGCCGCCACTTGCAGTGCGGACGCCGGCCGCCTCGCCGGATCCCTTTCGAGGCAGCGCAAAATCACGCGCTCGACCAGCGGATCGAGGTCGTGAACGAAGGTCGTCGGACTCGTTGGCGATGAAGATTCGCGCAAGCGAATCAGTTCGGGCAGCGTGGCGGCGTCGTACGCGCGCTTCCCTGTGAAAATCTCGTACAGCACCAAGCCCAGCGCGTATAGGTCCGTCTTGACGTTCGGTTGTCCGCCCGCAAGTTGCTCCGGAGCCATGTACGCGGGCGTTCCTCCGGCCTGGCCCGGTTCGCGAAGATCGCCCGCCAGGCCGGCCAGGCCGAAATCGGTAATGCGCACGCGGCCCCGCGCGTCCAGCATCACGTTGCCTGGTTTCAAATCGCAGTGAATTACGCCGTGATCGTGCGCCGCAGCCAGGCCGGCGCAAACCTGGCGCGCAATCTCCGTGCCGCGGTCCGCGGGAAATCGCCCGATGCGCCGCAGCAGAACCGAAAGGTCTTCGCCATCCACATACTCCATCGTGAGGAACGGCACGCCGGCCCAATCGCCGATATCGAAAACGCGGCACACGTTAGCATGCGAAACCTGCCGCGCGATGCGCACCTCGCGGCGAAATCGAGCCAGCGCGTCGGCGTCTTGCGCCAGCGCCGCGGGCAGAAACTTCAGTGCCACTTCCTGCTCCAGCTTCAAATCTTCCGCGCGATACACTTCGCCCATGCCGCCGCGGCCCGCCAGCGCGACGATGCGATAACGATCGGTCAAAATCGTGCCGGGCACCAAGCGCCCATCTTTTCCCGTCGTCGGAGTCGTGGGTGCGGTGGGAGTCGCGGGAGTCGCAGCAGGCGGCGTTGCGGGCGGCGCAGGTGAAGCAGCCGGCGGCGTCTCGGGCGACGATCCGTAAATCGTCGGCGTCGTATCGAGGTTGAGCGACTTGCCGCACGACGGACAGAATTTGTTCGTCGCCGAAACTGCAGCGGAACAGTACGGGCAGTTCATCTCTGGCGCCGTAGTGTATCACCGTCCGCCGCCATCCCGCCGTGGCCTTAGATGTTGCCGCGAGTTCTCGTTCGATCAGTGCCCAGCAAGCGAACGGCGACGAGTAAGAGCGCCCTATTTCCTGCAAAAGCGTAAAATTAAGTCGCAGAGCCACGGGGCGTCGAGCAAGGTGTTTCGTCGGGACGGACGATGTCCAATCGAGAGCTGATCGGATTCGCGTTGGCTTTTATCGGGGGATGGGGCGGCCTGGTGGGCACGCTTACCATGAACAGCATGATTTATGCCCTAAATCGTGATCGGCCAGCGGACGACCAAATCCCGCTTATGCTTGTGACCTGGGACGACTTTAGGAAGCATTGGGGAACGCACCGCGGATGGCGCACCGCCCGGGAATTTCATCGGAAGTTCCCTGAGAGTCCGCTCTATTTGAGGTTTCTCGCGTCTCTCGTTTGGTTGGCCTCATTTATCCTTGCGGCTGCACTGACGTCCTTCCTCGCGAACCATTAATCGTTTGCGTCCCATTCACCCCGAGCCTCCCTCTCCCGCCCGGAGACTTGACAAGTTCGTCAACTTGCGCGTAGTGTCGTCGCCGCCGTGGAACTCGATGCTTCCCTCTATTGGTTGGGGCTCGCCCTCACGCCCGGATTGGGCGCGCGTCTCACCGGACGCCTGCTCGCGCGCATCGGCTCGCCCGAAAAAGTTTTTCGCGCCTCCCTCACCGAGCTTGAGGCCTGTCACCTGCCCGCACCGGTCGCGCAGTCCCTGCATGCGCAGCGCGCGCTTTCCGCTGCCGAAAAGGAACTCGCCGAGGTCCGCAAGCTCGATGTGAAACTTCTGCACTGGGATGAGCCGGAATATTCCAAGCTGCTGCGTTCGATTTACGATCCGCCGCCACTGCTCTACGCTCGCGGCGATCTCAGCGTTCTCGATCGCCACGTGATCGCCATCGTCGGCACGCGCCGGCCCACGCCTTACGGCAATCAAGTGGCGGAGCGCATAGGCCGCGATTTGGCGGAGCGCGGCCTAGCGATCGCTAGCGGTTTGGCGCGCGGCATCGACGCTTCCGCGCAGCGCGGCGCGTGCACCGCTTCGCGCGGCGCGGTGATCGGCGTCCTCGGCACTGGAATCGATGTTCAATATCCCAAAGAAAATAAGAAACTCTACGCGGAAGTCGAAAAGCGCGGCGTAATTATTTCGGAGTTTCCGCTCGGCACGCACCCCGCGCCGGAAAATTTCCCCATCCGCAATCGCATTGTCGCCGGCCTCGCCTTGGGCACGGTTGTCGTGCAAGGCGAACAGTATTCCGGCTCGATCATCACCGCGCGCCTGGCCATGGAATTTGGGCGCGAAGTTTACGCCGTTCCCGGTAACGTCACCGAGTCCGTGAGCTTCGCGCCGCATCAATTGATTCGCCAAGGCGCCAAACTCGCCGCCGGTTGGGAAGACGTAATCGAGGAGCTGCCCACGCCCGTGCGCACCGAACTTTTCCCCGTCGAGCAGGCGCCGGCCCAGGAGCGCGAGCTGCTGATCGAGCAGTCGATGGGCGAGATCGAGCGCAAAATCTACGCGCTGCTGAAAGCCGATCAGGCCGTGCACGTAGACGATGTCGTGGAAATTACGCGCCTAAATTCTTCAGAAGTCTTGGCGGCGTTGTGCGAAATGGAAATGCGCGGCATCGTTCGCCAATTGCCCGGCAAGCAATTCCTGCGCGCGCTGGTGTAAGCGCCGCGTTTCGTCACATCGAGCGCACGGGCATGCGTACGACGTCGTCCACCGCGAAAATTTCCTTCACCACAAACCCTTCGGCGTACTGCACCCCGATCATGTGCCCGTAGCGGCGGGCGTACAGGTTCATCCGCTGCTCCAACTGATCGAGCGGCAGCCAAACCTTGGAGCTTTTTTCACGCGCAGCGGCGTGGAACTGCGACGCATAGGCCAGCACTGCACGCCGCCGCTGCTCGTAATAGTTCGTGATGTCTACGGCAAACGTGGGCCTCACATCGGCATACGAGGCGGCGTAGATAATTTTGAACGGGCGAAACGCTTCGCCCTCCAGCGCGTAATTCTTCAGGCCGGCGATGAAGCACGCTTCATAGCCGAGCTCGGACGCGATGTAGTGATCCGGATGCCGGCCCTTCCAATACGGCAGGATCACAGTGTGCGGCTGAAACTCGCGGATGACCTTGGCGATGGCCTCTTTGTATTCATCGCAAACGCGCAGATGCGCGTCGGGAAGAGAGAGATTGCGGCGCATCGCAACACGCAAAATCTTCGCGGCGCGCGCCGCTTCGCGCAGCCGCGTTTGCGGCGTGCCGCGCGTGCCGGTTTCGCCTTCGGTCAGGTCGAGTATGCCGGCGCGGTATCCTGCCGCCGCCATCGCCAGCAGTGTGCCGCCGCAGGTTAGCTCCACATCGTCCGGATGCGGAGCGATTGCCAGTAGATCAAGTTTCATTTTCATCGCCATAGTGTGAACGCTCGGGCATCGATTCTACCTTAATTCGTGTGCGCTCCAAGGCGAGCGCGCACCGGGGCGGAACTGGCGATGCGATGCCGCTGTGGAACCGCGACTCGCGTCGCCCGTTTGAGCGGCTTGACACGCGGAGTAAACTAGTTCTGCCCCTCCCGCATCTTTCGGCAGTGCATTCTTTTCGCTCCGCGCGACATCCAATGTAATTGCGGAGAAGCGCGCGCCGCGAAAGCCAGCGAGCAGGAACGCGCGCAGCGCGGTGCTTAGAAGGGCACAAAGGTATCTTCGAATCCAAATTAGGTTTACAACACTCGCATGGCAAAATCGCTCGTTATCGTCGAATCGCCGGCTAAGGCCAAGACGATCAACAAATATTTGGGCCGCAATTTCAGCGTTAAGGCCTCTGTTGGTCACGTCATGGACCTGCCGAAGAAAGATATCGGCATTGTGTTGCCGCCCGACGACGAAAAGCCCAAGAAGAAAAAATCCAAGAAGCGCGCCGGCGCCAAGAAAAAGCCGGAAGTAAAAGTGCGTCGGTACAATCCGGCACAAATTTTTGAACCGACCTACGTCGTGATTCCCGGCAAAGATAAAGTTGTGAACGAGCTGCGCAAAGCCGCGTCAACCGCGGATGCCGTGTATCTGGCCGCTGACCCCGATCGCGAAGGCGAGGCAATCTGCGCGCATCTGACGGAAGTTTTGACGATGCCGAAGGCCGAACTTTTCGATGGCTATGTGCCGGCCGTGAACCGCTGGGGCCGCAGAGGACGCCAGACCGCCGCGGAAACTGCGGAAGCTAAGACGAAAGCTCCGCCGGTGGCGGTTGACGTGCCGAAGGACATGCGGAAGAAGATTTTCCGCGTGATGTTCAACGAAATCACGCCCAAGGCGATTCGCGCGGCATTTGAATCCGCCGGCCAAGTGGACGAGCATTTGGTGGACGCGCAACAAGCGCGCCGCGTGCTTGATCGCATCGTGGGATACAAGATTTCGCCGCTCTTGTGGGACAAAGTGCGCCGCGGCCTTTCCGCAGGCCGCGTGCAAACAGTGGCGCTGCGCCTGATCGCCGAGCGCGAGCTGGAGATCAAGGCGTTCGTTCCCAAAGAATATTGGACCATCCACGCGCGCTTGCAAGCCGCCGAGCCCCCGATCTTTCACGCCAAACTTTCCAGGTACAACGGCCAGGAAATCGAAATCTCCGACGGCGCGCACGCCGCCCGGATATTGAACGAGCTGAAGAATGCGCAGTGGCGAGTTTCAGAAGTCGTCCAGAAAGAAAAGCGCCGCACTGCCCCGCCGCCGTTCACCACATCCAAACTCCAGCAAGCTGCGTATGACCGTTTGCGCTACACGGCGAAGCGCACCATGGGAATTGCGCAGAAATTGTACGAGGGCGTTGCGTTGGGCGAAGAAGGCTCGGTCGCCCTGATCACTTATATGCGCACCGATTCCGTGCGGGTGTCGAACGACGCGCTGGACCAAGTGCGCGCTCTGATTCCCCAGCAGTACGGCCCGGAGTATCTGCCGGAGAAGCCCAACTACTATCGCGGCAAAAAAGACGCGCAGGATGCCCACGAAGCGATTCGTCCCACAGACGCCGCGCGAACACCGGATTCCGTGCGCCGGTATTTGGACGACGAAGCGTTCAAGCTGTACCAACTCATTTGGCAGCGTTTCGTCGCGTCGCAAATGGTTCCCGCGGTCTTCGACCAAACGACGATCGATGTCTCCGCCGGAGACTACATGTTCCGCGCGTCCGGATCCGTTGAAAAATTCGCTGGATTCCTGGCAGCCTATCGCTCGGGCGAAGAAGATCTGGAAAAGGGCGATGACACGGATGAAGAAGGCAAGCGTCTGCCGCGCGTGAGCGAAAACGAGATCCTGAAGCTGGCCGCGCTCGAACCGGCCGATGGAAACGACGCCACGCCCCCCGTGCGTTCCGAACAGCATTTCACGGAGCCGCCTCCGCGTTACACCGAAGCGACGCTGGTGAAAGAGCTGGAAGAAGAAGGCATCGGGCGGCCCTCCACATACGCCGCCATCATCTCCACGATTGTCGAGCGCGAATACGTCACCAAAGAAATGGGGCGCTTCACTCCGACAATGCTCGGCGAAAAAGTCAGCGTCCTGCTGGTGAAAAGCTTCGGGGATGTTTTTGACCCGGGATTCACCGCGCGCATGGAAGAGGAGTTGGACGAAGTCGAAGAAGGCAAGCTGCCCTGGAAGGAAGCCGTCGGCGAATTCTATACGCGCTTCATGAAGGATCTGGGCGTCGCTCGCGAGGACATGCAGTCGTACAAAAAAGGAATCGAGACCACCGAACTCTGCCCGAAATGCGAGAAGGGACATCTGCTCGAGCGCATCAGCCGCAATGGATTTTTCATGGGTTGTGACCGCTATCCGGATTGCGATTACACCCGCGACCTTTCGCCCGAGCTCCCCACCGATGGCGACCATCCGAGCGTTGCTTGCCCGGAATGCGGCAAGGAGATGGTGATCAAGCGCGGCCGATTCGGAACGTTTCTGGCCTGCAGCGCGTACCCGGAATGCAAGACGACGCGCCGGCTGATCCAGGGAACGCGCAAGGCGCACGCGCCCGACGAATTGCTGGAAGAAAATTGTCCCGACTGCGGAAAGCAGCTCGTGCGCAAGCACGGCCAGTACGGCGAATTCATCGGATGCACCGGCTATCCGAAGTGCAAATATATCCGCGCGAAAACGCTGGGCATCGTCTGCCCGAGATGCGGCACCGGAGAATTGCTCGAGCGCATGGCGAAAAAGGGGCGCCGCCGCGTTTTTTACGGCTGCAATCGCTACCCGGCCTGCGATTTTACCAGTCCCCACAGGCCTATCGCGGAACCCTGCCCGAAATGCGGAGCGCCGTTCGTCGTCGAAAAAATCAGCAAGTACGGCGCCGTGCGCGCGTGCGTGAAGGAAGGCTGTGATTGGGAAGCGCCGATGCCCGAACAACAACCTGCCGTCGCGCCCGAGGTGATTGCCTCGGCCACCACTTGATCTCGTTCGTGAATCGGAACCGGCGCGTGGTAGAGGGCCCGCCATGTCGCACAAGCCAGAGCTAAAACAACAGATCGCGCGCTACCTGGAGTATTTGCATTCGGTCCGTAACGCGTCGCCGAGCACGCTCCGGAATTATCAAGCCGATCTTCTCGATTTTGTTGAGTGCCTATCGCCGCCCGGCGTGCCGCCCCTTACGCTCGGCAAGATCGACCATCGCACAATTCGCGAATTCCTCGGACATCTGCACGATCGCGGCTTGCAAAAAAGTTCCATCGCGCGAAAGCTGGCCTCGTTACGTTCGTTCTTCCGATACTGCGTGCGCGACGGCCGCTTGGAGAACAGCCCCGCGCGCTTAGTGGCCACTCCCAAACTGCCCAAGCGCGTGCCCAGGGTTTTGAGCGCCGAGCAGATGAACGGTTTCCTCGATCGAATGTCCGCCGCCGGCGAGGACGCATTGGCTGGAAAACAGTCTCGGCGCGGCGCCGTGGAAAATGAGGCGCATTTGCTCGTGAAGCGCGATCTCGCCTTGCTCGAACTTCTCTATGCGTCCGGTCTGCGCGTCAGCGAACTCACCGGCCTGAACATCGCCGATTTGGATCGCAAGGAAATGATGCTGCGCGTGCTCGGCAAGGGCAATAAGGAGCGCATCGTGCCGTTCGGCGCGAAAGCCGAACGTGCCATTGCCGCTTACTGGGAAGTTCGCGCCGGAATTTTGGAGCGCGCCACGGGTCGCCCCGATTCGCAGGCCGTGTTTTTGAACTACTCAGGGCAACGATTGACATCGCGTTCAGTCAATCGCATCCTCAAAAAGTATTCGCACCTGGTCAACGTGAATTGGAATCTCCATCCTCACTCATTGCGCCACGCCTTCGCCACGCATCTTCTGGCCGATGGCGCCGATCTCCGCGCCATCCAGGAACTCCTCGGCCACCAATCGCTTTCCACCACGCAAAAATACACGCACGCCTCGATCCGCCAGTTGATGGAAGTCTACGATAAGGCTCACCCGCGCGCGTGATGTTCCACTCAGCGCCCGCTATCGTCACGGATTTCTGGTTGGGGCGCCCCATGTTCGCCCGCCCTTTGGGGCGAACGTGGAGATTTTGACTTCGATTAGTTACTCCGTCGAGATTTCCAAGAGCGCGCAAAGCCGCTCCCGAAAACTCGCGGAAACGAATGCTGTGTCGTCCGTGGAAACGCTGACGAAGCCCGCCAACCTGAGTCCACCGCCATCTTCGATCGTCAGCGCCGCGCTCGGCTCTCCGGCGTCAAAGCGCGAGGACGTGGCGCCCAGCTGATTCACGGATTGCTGCATGTTCTTCTGCGTCTGATCGGCTGTGTGCTGTTGCTGTTGCAGCAGGCGTTGCGCATCCAGGTCCGGTTTCGCCACGGAGTCCGCCACCGGCACGGGACTTGCCGCCGGACCGGTGGGCAATCCCTGTTGGCCCCCGCTCTTCGCAAGTTGCCCGACGCCATCATCCACTTTTTCGTGCAGATGATTCGCCATGTCTTGCAGGTCCTGCACGGAAACCGAAACGCGCGTGCCCGCCGCGCAATCGCCTCTCTTGCTGCTGCGCACCGACACCTTAATTTTCTGATCCGCGTCCGGCGCGGTATCTACGCGCGTCACCACGTCTCCCGCACCGACCGCACACGCCGAGCCGTCCGGCGCCGCCGCGTCCAGCGTAATATCGGCGACGAACGTGCGCTCGGAGGGATTCAACGCATCCGGCACCACGTCGCCGCTCGGCGCGGTTCCGTTCATCGGCGTCAATGCATTCGGCGTGGAGTTCTTCTCGGCGTTCAGCTGCTCTGTGATTTCATCTGCAATCGCTTGTTTGGTCTCAGGTGTCAGCGGCGCCGCGGCGCCTCCCGTACCGTCGGCGCTCTCCCCGGACGCCGCCGGAATCGGCTGCGCGACCGGCGGCGCTTGCTGTTGCGCTTCGTACGAAGCCTTCAGCTCTTGCGCGATCACATAATCCGTCAGCCACAAAGACGCATCGGCATACGTTGGATACGGCGTGAAGTAATATCCGTAGTAGCCGTGCCACGGCCCCCAATTCCAAACGCACGTGATCGGCGCAGGCCACCGCTGCACGGTCCATGCATAAAACGCCGGCGCATAGTAGTAAGCCGGCGCGTAATGGTAGTAAATCGCTCCATGATAGTAGTAGCCGGGATAGGCGCGCGCGTACACTTTTCCGCCCGTCACGTAGGTTCTCTCCAGATAAGGCCGCCCATTGCGCACGATCGGATGGTCCACGTAACCGTACTGCGATCCGACGCTGACAATGCGCGTGTGGTCCGCGCGTTCGGTGACGACCGTGCGCCCTCCGCTCGGCCCCAATCGAATCGTCGTATCGTGCGTGTGGATCGCTCGCACCTGCCCGCGTGAATCGAATCGCGCTTCGTCTCCACTCTTCGTCGTCAATCTCGTTGGCTTGCCCGCACTGCTGTATTCCGCGCGATCCCCGTTCGGACGCGTAACGCTTCGCGCCCCTTCCGCGTGATTTTCTCCAGCGCGGTTTTCTGCGGCATGGCTTTCCGGCGCGTGATTCTCCGCCGCACGATTCTCTCTCGCGCGGTTATCTTCCTCGTGGTTCTCCGCCGCGTGCGTCTCACGTGCGCTCGCTTCGGGCGCAGTTCTCTCCGGAGTTTTTCTTTCGCCCGGCGCCGCGCCCGCGCCTCGATTGCCCGCCGCCGGTTTGCTGTTGCTTCCGCCCAACAGCCCGGACGAGCCGCCCTCGTGACCCTTGTCTGTGCTCGTCAGGCCCTCGTTGCCCGCAGCGTTGTTCGCCGTCGCGTGGTTTTGCGTCGCGCCGTGCGCCTCGGTTCCCGGCTGCGTGGTCGCGCCAGGTTTCGCAGTCGAAGCCGTCTTTGTGGCAGTCGCCGGTTTCGATGTCGGGCCCGGTTTCGACGTCGAGGCAGTTTTCGGACCACCCGAGGTCTTCGATGCAGAAGTGGTTTTCGATGCCGCAGCAGGCTTCGACGTCACCGCCGGCTTCGATTTGGAAACCGGTTTGGGCGCAGGAGCAGGTTTCGACGAAGGCGCTGGCTTGTGAAACGCCGACTTCCAAGCGGGAGTAGCCGTCGAGGAAGTCGCGGAATTTGTTCCTGTCGTGGTCTTCGCGCCCGCCGACGGTTTCGGCGCGGGTCTCGGGGGCGGTGGCGTGGGTCTCGTCGGCGGAGCAGCGGGCTTGGTTACAACAGGAGTCTTCGGCTTCTGTGTCTGCGCGCGCGCAATCCCCGGCGCCAGCCCCAGAATTGCAGCCGCAATCCACAATCCCGCGATGCTTCCGATTGCCCGTGTCGAATTCATCGCAGTCCCCCGCCTCGCTGGGCCGTTTCAATTCCGTGCCTGAGGGTCGTGCCAACGCGAGCAAGAAGATCTACGCCCCAGCCCAGGGCCGAGAGTGTACCGCAACGCGCGGGATCAAGTAATGTTTTGTGGAATGTCCTTGGAGGTGGGCCTACCGGCGGTAAACCGCGCGCCCCGCCACAATCGTCGCCATCGGCCCGCCGCGGAATTCGCGTCCATCGAACGGCGTGTTCCGCGATTTGCTCGCGGATTCCGCGGCGCGAAACGTCCAGCGATGTTCGGTCGAAAAAATCGTCAAATCCGCGGGCTCGCCGACAGCAACTCGCCGCTGCATTCCCAATACGCGCGCCGGCCCCACGGTGAATAGCTCGACCATTCGCCTCAGGCTGATTCGCTTCGTGTGCACAAGTTCCAGCGCAAGCCCCAGCGCAGTTTCAAATCCCGTCACGCCAAACGGCGCGCGATCGAATTCCACTTCCTTCGTCGCCGGCTCGTGCGGAGCGTGGTCCGTCGCAATCGCGTCCACGGTGCCGTCCGCCAATCCTTCCAGCAGCGCCTCGCGATCCTCGCGCGAACCCAGCGGTGGGTTCATCTTGCGATGCGTGTCGTAGCCGACCTCTTCATCGATCATCGTGAAGTGATGCGGCGTCACTTCGCATGAAACCGCCAGTCCCTTGTGCTTCGCCACGCGCACCATCTCCAGCGAAGCGTGCGCCGAAAGATGCGCCACGTGGAATCGGCACCCGGTCAGTTCGGCCATCTGAATGTCGCGCCCCACGCCAATTGTTTCCGTCGCCGCGGGCATTCCGCGAATCCCGGTGCGAATCGACGCCGGCCCTTCGCGCATCGAAGCGCCCGCCGCCAGCGAGCTGTCCTCGCAGTGATCGATCACCGGCATCCCCAGTGAGCGGCAATAATCCATCACCTGCCGCAGCAACTTCGCCGTCGCGATCGGATGCCCATCGTCGGACACTGCCACCGCGCCCGCCTTTTGCATCGCCGCAATTTCCGCCAGCGCCTCGCCCTTGCTTCCCAGAGACGCCGCGCCGATCGGCCACACGCGCGTGTGCCCCGCCGATTGCGCGCGCTCCACGATCGAGCGCGTGACCGACGCGTTGTCGTTCACTGGCCGCGTGTTCGGCATCGGGCACACCGCCGTGAATCCGCCGCGCGCCGCCGCTCGGGTCCCCGTTTCGATCGTTTCGGAATTTTCCCCACCCGGTTCGCGCAGATGGCAGTGCAGATCGATAAAGCCCGGCGCGACGATCATGCCGGTGGCGTCAATTTCATGTTCCGCGTCGCCGCGCGCGGCAATCGCGCCGGGGCGCTCCACGGCCACGATGCGCTCGCCCTCGATCAAAATATCGTGCGGAGCATCGGCGCCGCTCGCCGGATCGACCAGGCGACCTCCTCGAATCACCAACATTTCGCGCTCGCGTTCAAGAAAATTCCTTCGGCGGGAATCCCTCGCCACCGTGCCCGATCAGCAGAAACAGCAGCGCCATGCGCACCGCGATTCCATTCGTCACCTGCTCCAGCACGCACGATTGCGGACCGTCCGCCACCGCCGGATCGATTTCCAATCCGCGTATCATCGGCCCTGGATGCAGCATCAGCGCCCCCGGCCGCGCCAATCGCAACCGCTCCGGCGTCAATTGATAGCGCATCACGTATTCGTCGATCGGCAATTTCGGTTCGTGCAGCCGCTCCTGTTGCACGCGCAGCACGTTCACGATGTCCGCACCGTCCAGCGCTTCTTCGATCCGCGTCACGCGCCGCACACTGGCGCCGCTTCCGGCAATCCCATCCAGTTCCGCCGGCACCCACATCGGCGGCCCGCACAATGTAATCCGGCAACCAAGTTTCGTAAGCAGATGAATGTTCGATCGCGCCACGCGGCTGTGCAGAATGTCGCCGACAATCGTGACGTTCCATCCGTCCAGTCGCCCCAGCCGATCGCGAATCGTCAGTGCGTCCAGCAGCGCCTGCGTCGGATGTTCGTGCGTGCCGTCGCCCGCGTTCAACACCGGAATTTCCAAATGGCGCGCCACAAAATCCGCCGCGCCCGAAGAGGCGTGCCGCATCACGATGCAATCCGGCTTCATCGCGTCCAGCGTGCGCACCGTGTCCAGCAGCGATTCGCCCTTTGACAAGCTCGACGATTCCGCCTGCAACTGCATCGCGTCCGCGCCCAGCCGGGCCGCCGCCGTGCCGAAACTGATGCGCGTGCGCGTCGAAGCCTCGAAAAACGCCAGGCACACGGTTTTCCCGCGCAGCGTTGCGAGTTTTTTCAGCGGATGCCGCTGGATTTCCTGAAAGGGTTTGGCTTGATCTAGGAGAAAAGTGATTTCGTCCGCTGTGAGCGGCTCGATTGCCAGCACATCTTCAAATCGAAACGCCACGATTTCTTCGGGAGCGATCCGCGTCACGTCCGCGGATGTCTCCGGATGGATCAAGGAACGCGCTCCACTAGCATTACGCGCTCTTCGTGATCCACCTCGTTCAGCCGCACTTCGATAATTTCCATATCGCCGGTCTGCACGGAGCGCCCGATAAACGCCGCCTCGATCGGCAACTCGCGATGCCCGCGCTCGATCAGCACGCACAGCCGCACGCGCTTCGGCCGTCCCAGATCGAATAGGCCGTTCATCGCCGCGCGCACCGTCCGCCCAGTGTAAAGCACGTCGTCCACCAGGATCAGATCCTTATCGTCCACGGAGAATGGAATTTCGCTCGATTGCAAAATGGGTTGCGCGCCGATGGTTGAAAGATCGTCGCGATACAGCGTGATGTCCAGCGTGCCCACCGGCACGTCCACGCCATCGATCGCGCGCATGGCCTTCGCGATTCGCTGCGCCAGCGGAACCCCGCGACGGCGCACACCAATCAGCGCCAAATTCGCAGTACCACCGCTGCGCTCGACAATTTCGTGAGCTACCCTCTGGAGGGTGCGGTCAATCTCCGTCGCAGACATCAACTGCGTCTTCTCGACGACCCGCATTGGTCGCGCATTCTATCACACTGCGCGGTAAATCGGACAGTGCCATCGCGCGCGCCAATCCGCGCGCCCTCCGTGCTACAATCCCGCCAGTGGCCTCGCCGAATGCAGTCGATTTAAGCGTAACGGTCGGCGCGTTACGCTTGGCGAACCCGGTCATCGCCGCCAGCGGTACTTTCGCCTACGGCGTCGAATTCGCCCACCTCGTCGATCTCAATAAACTCGGCGCCATCGTCGTCAAAGGCCTTTCGCTCGAGCCGATGGACGGCGCCCCCGCTCCACGCCTCTGCGAAACGCGCGGCGGAATGCTCAACGCCGTCGGTCTCCAGAACATCGGCGTGCGCGCTTTCGTCGCCGAAAAATTGCCGGCGCTCCGAGCCTATCGCACGCCGATCATCGCCAATGTTTTCGGCCATAGCGTCGAAGAGTTCCTCGGCGTGCTGCGCATCCTCGAAGATTCCGAGGGCCTGGCCGCCTACGAATTGAACGTTTCGTGTCCCAACGTCGAGCGCGGCGGCATCGAGTTCGGCACGGAGGCCACTTTGGTCGCCCAGCTCGTCGAGGCTGCCCGCCAGGTCACCCGCCGGCCGCTCTGGGTAAAGCTTTCTCCCCTGGTCACGGACATCGCCGCCATCGCCCGCACCGCCGAGCAGGCCGGCGCCGACGCCCTCACCGTCGCCAACACTTTCCCCGCCATGGCCGTGGACACCCAAACCGGGCTTTCGCGCCTGGGACGGCCAACCGGCGGCCTTTCCGGCCCCGCCATTAAGCCGATCACCCTACGGCAGGTCTATCAGGTTTGCCGCGCCGTCCGCATCCCAGTCGTGGGACTAGGAGGCATAGAACTAGCCGAAGATGTTCTGGAATATATGGTCGTCGGTGCCACCGCCGTGCAAGTGGGCACGGCCACGTTTGCGGACCCAAAGGCGTGCGAGCGACTCGTCGAAAGTCTAGCGAAACTTTGTGAATCTCGTAACATACCTAATATCAGCGATATACGTGGATCATTTAAAGGCGATTGTGGTTGAATTTGACCTGGTTTTTTTGGTATAATGCGCCGTGCTTTGTTGCAGAAGAGAGACACTATGCGCCACTTGTTAAAGATATCCCGGGGGGGGATTCTTTGGGGAGTCCTCATTTTCCTGGCAATCCCTTTAGCCCAAGAGCCAGTTGTCGCCCGGATGACTCCATCCGTGAAGCCCATCAAAATCTGGACGGGTACCGCGAGCTGGTATGGCCAGGATTTCGAGGGCCGAATCACCGCGAGCGGCGAACCCTATGATATGAATGCAGATACCGCCGCCGATCCCAGTCTCCCGTTCGGGTCCATCATTCGCATCATCAACACTAAGACCGGCAAGTCCCAACTCGCGCGCATCAATGATCGAGGCCCGTTCGTCGACGGCCGCGATCTTGACGTCTCCTACCAAGTCGCCCGCAATCTCGGGATCGTAGGCCGGGGCGTCGCGCGCCTGCGAATCGAACTCTTAGAGGTGCCTCCACGTCACGAATAGACGCTGCCCGCAAGCGCCTGATTCTCGCTCTCGATTTTGACACTCTCGAATCCGCTTTCCCTCTCGCCAAGTTGGTCGCTCCCCTAGTCGGCATGTTCAAGATAAATACGCACTTATTCACGGCCGCGGGCCTCCCCGCCGTAGAGAAATTGAATCGCCTCGGCCCCGGCATATTCCTCGATCTAAAGTTCCACGATATTCCGAGCGTGGTCGGCGGCGCCGTGCGTTCCGCCGTGTCCCTGCCGGGCGTCCGCTTGGTGAATGTGCACGCCCTGGCCGGAAGTGCCGCCATGGCTCAAGCCGCTTCCGCCGGACGGTCAGCTCGAGGCGAGCCAAATCGCCCCAAGATCCTCGCCGTCACAATCCTCACCAGCCAAGACGCCTCGAGCTTGCGCCAGGTCGGCATTGCAGGCCCAGTCCAGCGCGAAGTGCGGCGCCTGGCTCTGCTGGCGCGCGCAGCGGGCCTGGATGGTGTCGTTGCTTCGCCTCACGAAGTCCAAGCGATCCGCAAAGCCTGCGGTCCCCGCTTCCTGATCGTCGTCCCGGGCATCCGTCCCGCGGTGGATTTGTCCACCGGGAAGCCCGTGCGCAAAGACGATCAATCCCGCACCGCAACTCCCGCCGCCACAATCCGCGCCGGCGCCGATTACCTCGTGATCGGCCGTCCCATCACCGCCGCCGCAGATCCCCTCACCGCCGCCCGCGCCATCCTCGCAGAAATCGCCGCCGCGCTCCCTTAATGCGCAAGCCGCGTACGCTTGCACGCTGCTTCGTCTTCGCTCCGCGAACTTTAGCGAAGAATCCCCCTTCGGCTGTTGCTGCCACCCCGGGAGCTCGCATCCACGATGCCCCACCCCCCGAATCGAACGTGCTATAATCCGAACTGCCGGTTGCGGTTACAGGTAGTCTCTCCGGCAATGTGTGCCTGCCGTTGGGCAGCGCGCGGAGGAGCCGTATGGAATCGTTATCCCCGATGCACCTGTTAATCATCGCCGCGGTCATCATCATCTTGTTCGGCGGCAAAAAGATCCCGGAAGTTATGAAGGGCCTGGGCGAAGGCGTCCGCAGCTTCAAGGAAGGCATGCGCGGCGAAACGCCGGCAACCACCCCACCGCCGACCCCAGCCGCTCCCCCGGCGATTGCCCCTCCGCCGCCCGCGGCCGAGGAAAAGAAGTAGCGTCGCGGCACGCAGTCGTAGGCTGGGGTTTCGTCGAATTTCCAAGGGCGGCCTTTCACAGGCCGCCCTATTTATTTCCGGACCATCCCATCTCGTCCAGAATCGCGCACACTCGCTCGATCGGCAATCCCACCACGTTGGAGTACGATCCCGCGACCCGTGTCACAAACTTTCCGGCGCGTCCTTGAATCGCATAAGCGCCCGCCTTGTCCAGCGGTTCTCCGGACGCGATCGCGCTCCGAATTTCATCCTCGCCGAAATCCGCGAATGTCACTGAGGTGGACTCCACGGCGCTGCGACACTCCCCGTCAGGCAAACGGACCACGGCGATTCCAGTGAGCACGCGATGCGTCCGCCCGCTCAACATCCGAAGCATCCGGGCCGCGTCCTCCGCCGATTCGGGTTTTCCCAGAATTGTCGCGCCATCCCCACCGGCAACAACCGTCGTGTCCGCTCCAAGAACGAAAACCTGCCGCTCTCGCTTCGACAGGGATCCCGCGGCCGCACGAGCTTTGGCTTCCGCGAGTCGCAGCACCATTTCCTCGGCGGACTCTCCCGGCAGCGCGATTTCTTCGACGCTCGGCGCGATAATCTCAAACGCAATTCCGGCATCGCGCAAAATCTGCGCGCGTCGCGGCGAAGCGGAAGCCAAAATCAGCGTGGGTTGCGCGTCCATGGAGGGAATTACAGACTCACAGCTTCTTGATATTCGCCGAACACGCGGCGCATCGCGTCGGAAATCTCTCCAACCGTGGCAAACGCTTCAACCGCCGCCTGAATCGCGGGCAGTAGATTTTCGTCGCACCGCGCGCGCCGTTCCACTTCCGCAATCGCCTGTTGCGCCCGCGTCGCGTCGCGCCGCGCGCGCAGCGCACGCAGCCGCGCAATCTGCTCGCGCTCTGTACTCTCGTCAATGTGCGAGAGCGGAGTAACGTGTTGCTGCGCGTCCGTGTCGTTCGCGGCATATTGATTCACGCCGACCACGATTTCATCGCGTCGTTCGATAGCCTGCTGATATTCATATGCCGATCTCTGAATTTCGCGCTGCACGTAGCCCGATTCGATCGCGCGCAGCATTCCGCCTAGCGCGTCGATCTTTTCGATCGTCGCGCGTGCGCGCGTTTCGATTTCGTCCGTCAGATGTTCGATCGCATACGATCCGCCCGTTGGGTCCACGGTCTGCGCCACCCCTGTCTCGTGCGCCAGGATTTGCTGCGTGCGCAGCGCCAGCAGCGCCGCGCCCTCGCTCGGAAGCGCCAACGCCTCATCCAGCGCATTCGTGTGCAGCGATTGGCAGCCGCCCAGCACAGCCGCGAGCGCCTGAATCGCCACGCGGACCAAATTGTTTTCCGGTTGCTGCGCCGTCAGCGAACTGCCCGCCGTTTGCGCGTGGAAACGCAGCATCATCGACCGCGGATCGCGCGCGCCAAATCGCTCGCGCATGATCCGCGCCCATAGCCGCCGCGCCGCGCGGAACTTCGCAATTTCCTCCAGCAGATCGTTGTGCGCGTTGAAGAAAAAAGAAAGTCGCGGCCCGAATTCATCCACCGCGCTGCCGGCCGCGATGGCTGCCTCCGCGTACGCGATTCCGTCCGCCAGCGTAAACGCAACCTCCTGCGCTGCCGTCGAACCCGCCTCGCGAATGTGATACCCGGAAATCGAAATCGTATTCCATGCCGGCAGTTCCGTGCGGCACCACGCAAATAAATCCGTCACCAAACGCATCGCCGGCCGCACCGGGTAGATGTACGTTCCGCGCGCGACGTACTCTTTCAAAATATCGTTCTGCACCGTACCGGAAAGTTTCCGTAAATCGGCGCCTTGCCCCTTGGCAACCGCGACATACAGCGCCAGCAGAATCGCCGCCGTCGCGTTGATCGTCATCGAAGTTGAAACGCGCTCCAGCGGAATTTGATCCAGCAGCGTTTGCATGTCTTCCAGCGAATCGATCGCCACGCCCACGCGCCCCACTTCTCCCGCCGCGCGCGCGTGATCGGAATCCATGCCTATCTGCGTCGGCAAATCGAACGCCACCGATAATCCCGTTTGTCCTCGTGCGAGCAAATAGCGATAGCGTTTGTTCGATTCCGCCGCGGCGCCAAATCCCGCGTATTGGCGCATGGTCCACAAACGGCCGCGATACATCGTGGGATAAATTCCGCGCGTAAATGGAAATTCGCCGGGCGCGCCGATCGATTCTTCCGCGATTTGTGCGCCGAGATCATCAGGTCCATAGCACGGCGCAAGCGGAATCCCGCCGAGCGTGGCGAGTCGTGGCTTGCGCGAATCGGATGCAGCGGACTTGTCGGAAGGCTGTGTCATTGCGCTCGAATCATTGGAGAGCGATTGATCGCGCTCGCGTTCACTTCACCGCACGCGCCGCGCCGCGCGGAACGACGTCAAGCCGAACGCCGCCATCGTCAGCGCATACCCCACGGCCAGCCACATCGGCCACAGCGGCGGCCCGCGACGCCAATTGCGCCACGCCGAAGCGCCGCCGGAAACCGCCATCAGCAGAAACAGCGTTCCCGTCACTTCGTGAAACGTTTGCCGCGTGGCCTTCCACAGCGCCTTCAAAAAGCCGCGCACCGCGGCATAAATCATTCCCAGACTCACACGCGGATTTTAGTACAGTCGCCGCAGGATGCGAAGTTGTTGCCGCGCGGCATGTACTTCCGTACAGGAGGTGCGGATTAGGCACGCGCGCGCCGCTGTTGGGGCTTGTTTGCAGCGCACCCACATCCTACAATGGAAATAGAAGCGCATCGCGAACAGAAGCGCGACGCGCATCGAAGCAGAACCTTAGGAGCTTGAGGAGGCCACTCCGTGCAACTCGACGACCAACTGAAACAGCTGTTGCGTGAACTTGGTCACGCGATCAACGACACTGTTTCGGAATCCGAGCGCATCGTCGCCGCGATTGCCGGCGTGCGCGCCGCGGGGTATGACATCGTGCTCAAGCTCGACGCCACCATCGGCCTTGCCCGTCACCAGCCTTCGGAGCCGGGCCAGCCCGATCGCATCACGTCCAACGATCGCACGTTCCTCGAAGCGCTGCACATTCAAGTGGATCAGGAAGTGTTCGAGGAAGAGGGCTCGACGTCGAAATTCGAGATGACGCCGCAGGATCTTCGCTTTCTGAAGTCGCTGAAGATTTCACTGGATGATTCGCTCTAGCCTTGTCGCGCTTTTGTTGGTCGCTGGCCTTGCGCCGGCTTCGCGTGCCGCCGCGTCACCCGCGCGCGCCGCGCAGGGCGCGCAGGCGGCTGCGCAGAACGCCCCGGTCGCGACGGCTCCGACGCATTCCAAGCCGGTGAAATTCCGCGGCACAGTGATCAATCAGACTTCTGCGTTTATCACCGTGCAGGATTCAGATCCCAATCATCCGAACGTACTGCGCACGTTCACTTTCTCTCCGGAGCTGAAGCCGAAGATGCAGAAGATTCTGGATGCCGGCGGCTATCAGCACGGCGATAAAGTTGTCGTGAAGACTCTGCCCGGTTCCAACGTAGCCCTCAGCATTTCTGGCAGACCCTCGAAGCCCATCTGAATCACGGAGGTTTCGCGTGATTCGTCAACCCGCCGTCGCCGGCCGTTTTTACCCCGCCACGCGGGCCGCGCTCGAACAGCAAGTGGATGCTTTCCTCGCGCCCGAACTGCGGAATGAAGTGCGGAGTGACGCGCCGAGTGAATCTCCGAGCGGCGCTCCGAGCCACGCTGCAAGTGGTGCGACGCGCGATATTCTGCGCGATGTGTCGCGTGACGCTGCGACGCGCGCGGCGATCGCGTGCATGGTGCCGCACGCGGGATACATGTATTCCGGTCACGTTGCCGGAGCAGTCTTCGCGCGGCTCGATTTGCCGCAACGATTCATCATGCTTGGGCCGCGGCATTTTCCGCGCGGCGCATCGATGGCGATTCTCTCCGAGGGCGCGTGGCGAACGCCGCTGGGCGATGCGCAAGTGGATGCGGCGCTGGCCGCGGATTTGCGCCGCGCGTGTCCGCTGCTGCGCGAAGATTCCGTGGCGCACGAACAGGAGCACGCGCTCGAAGTGCAGTTGCCATTCTTGCAGCGGCGCGTAGGCGATTTCCGATTCGTTCCGATCGCGCTCGGAACGATTCGCTACGAAGAGCTGGAAGCGATCGGGCGCGCCGTCGCGAAGGTCGTCGCGGCTGCGGGCGAGCATGTGATGCTCATCGCCAGCTCGGACATGAATCACTACGAGTCCGAGGCGACCACTCACGTGAAAGATCGCAAAGCGCTGGAGCGCGTGCTGGCGCTGGATCCGCGCGGCCTGCTTGACGTCGTGATGCGCGAGGAGATTTCAATGTGCGGCGTTGGCCCGATGGTCAGCGTGATGATCGCTGCGCGGGATTTGGGCGCAACGCGAGCAGAACTGGTGCGCTACGCGACTTCAGGAGATGTGAGCGGCGACCGCGAAGAAGTAGTAGGCTACGCCGGAGTAATTATTCAATAATATCCAATTCCAAATTATGCCGAGCGACGCAGACGCCGCGGTTTCTTAGTGATGACCGGCCGGAGCGCCCGCGGGCGCCGATGCCGTTGGCGCTGCCGCAGGAGCGGACGATGGCGACGCGCCGGCCGGTGCCCCGCTCGCGCTAGCCTGCCCGCCTTGCGCGCCCTGCCTATTATATCCGCCACGCCCGGCGTCAAACCCTCCGCCAGATCCGCCGCCATATGAGCGGTTCGGCATCGCCATCGGAGCAGGCGCGGTGCTGAACGTGTTGCGTGCGCCGGCAGACGCCGCGGGCGCGCGGAAACCTGCCGAGGCCGGCGCGTTCACGAAGCCTCGCGTCGCGTGGTCGAACACAACCTGTTGCGGCCCGTGCCCTGGAGCAAAGCCAGCTCCCGGTGTAGTGGACCGTGTGAATGACGGCGCAGTCCTGCTGACAAACCCGGCCGGCGCATGCGCCATTGCCACGGTCGCGTGCACATCCGCGACCGCCACCGCATGATTGATCGCCGCCGCACCCACAGCCGTTGCCGGCGGGCTCACGATAAACGCGTGCCGCAGATTGACGGGCGGCTGACCGGGCTTATCCGTTGGCGAAAGCGGAACCCATCCCACTTGGCCGCCCGACTGCACCCAGGCGACCATCGCGGGCTGCCATTCGGCCGCCATCATATCTCCCGGCGTCCACACCCAGCCGTACATCGGTGACATCGCCCACGCGCCGAAGTGATAGGGCATCCATCCCCACGGCTCGTAACTGATCCACGTCATGCCCAAGCCGTCGAAGGGCGACCAGAATCCATCCGCGTACGGCATCCATCCCGCGCCCATGCCCATCGGCGCCCAGCACGTGCCGATGCCCGGGCATTCCAGCCAAGAACCGTAGCCATCCAGGTCAGCCATGCCGTAGGAGTATGGCGAACTCATGTAGCCTTGCGAATCGTACGTCGCTGCGCGAATGATCTGCGTCTGGCTATTGGCCCAGCGATCGAACGCGTCCGCTTCCAAATTCCTCGTGATGCTCACGCCCTGGTTGTTGTCGGTGCGGTACGCCAGCGTCTGGCCCTTCTCCAGTTCGTTCGTCCCCGCGCTGGAGCTGACGGAAACGCTGCCCGCATACACGCTCACGGAGCTGCCCGCGGTGGTGACGTCCATGCGGAACTGCGCATGGCTCGCGATCGCGGCGGCCAGATCCGGCGTCAGCGCGCTGAAGGAATCTTCATTCGCGGGACTCGCGTAGAAGCTCGCCGTTCCTTGCGTCAGCGTGGTCTCCGTGATGCGCCCGCCATTTTGCAAAGATAGCTTGGTGAATTGCAGCGTCGAATTCTGCGCCACGTAGGCCACCGACCCATTTTCAAATTCGATTTCTGCGAAGCCGTCGGCGCTCGCCAGCGTATCGCCTTCCTGGATCGGCATGTTGGCCAGCGCCGGAGTCCAGAAAGAGTCTCCCGCGTGCGCGATGCTCACCGCGCCATCCACGATGCTCAGCCGCACCACGCGCGCATAGCTCGTCTCAGTGTTGGGAGTGTTCGGGACAGTATTCTTGCTGGTTCCGGCCGCGGCGCACACGGGCACCGCCCAGCTAAGAACAACCAAGGAAAGTATCGCGGGAATCCATCGGCGCATAGCGCACCTCCATCGCGGAATCGAACTAACTCGAGGAGGTGAAATCCCGAGCAAGGTGAGTTGAAAACTGCAACATTGCTCGCGGATCGGCGCACCGCCGCGCCTGGACCTCTCACCCTGCCCCCCATCCTGTCCCTCTCCGTCCGCAGTGTCAAGCCGGAGAAGTGCTGTGCATTCTCGATGGAAAAAAGAGCCTGGGAGAGCGCCGCGCCCTGTGCTATCACGCTAGTCGCGTCGATTCCGGGATTTAGTGATTGCCGTGGCGCGTGCCAACAGAGATCCGATGAATTTCTCGAAACTGAGTTCAGCGGCAGGTTCTCGGTACTCCCCTTTGACGCTTCCCTTCGCACCCGAGAGCAAAAGGCAGGCCGAATCGTAGAGCCGTTCTCGCATAAGCTTGGTGAGCAAAACTTCGTATCGCTTGCTATAAGACGCGCCTCGGAATTCGGGGAAAACCTTGAAGTGCGGCTCGCGGGTCTCAACCGGATGCGTCGAGCCCGGAGCTTCCTCGAGCAACATCATGTAGCCGAGCCACGGCCGCGCGGACGGTTTGAACGCGCCTTCCCGGTATGCCGCCCATATGTCGGTAGCGCTCCCTATGGCCTCTTCCGTTCTGTTGTTGTAATTATTTCCGAACGACCCGACCTGAGACTTGAATTCGATCCCTGCCACGAACTCTCCACCGGAAACGACAAGCAGATCCCACTGCTTCTCCGGTCGAAACCACCCCGGAATCTCGACGGCCTTTTCGCAGAACACTTCCGTCTCGGGAAGTCCGTTCGAGCACAGGTAGTCGCGCACTAGGGTGATGAAACCGTCCATCTGATGCCCGCCGGTGACGGCCGTTCTCTCCCCAGCATCGCGAGCGCCGGTCTTGACTCCCTGATTCTTTGCCTGCTTCCAGCGCGTCCTCCAAAAGTGGCGTACTGCCTTGCGCAATTCCGTCTCGATACTGGAATGGTGCGCCATCGCCGGTGCTAATCGCCCCAGGCGCAGTGCACAGCCGCCGTGGTGAAAAGAGAGGAGGTATCTTCAGAAATTCGCTTACGAGCCATCTTCAGGTAGTGCTCGTCTATCTCAAATCCAATGCTGTCCCTTCCCCATTTCGCGGCCGCCACTGTCGTAGTTCCCGTGCCCAGGAACGGATCGAGCACCGTATCGCCGACGAAACTGAACATGCGAATCAGTCTCTCCGCAAGCTCGGTCGGATAAGGAGCCGGGTGGTGTTTCGTCGAAGCGCCGGTCAGGCCGGTCCAAATCTGCTGGAACCATTTCTTATGGTTCTCCGCCGAAATCAAACTAAGAATCTTCGTCGAAGTATCCGGAGCGCGATAACCCCCGGGTTTGCGTTCCATCAGGATGAATTCGATGTCGTTCTTGATGACCGCGTTGGGTTCGTACGGTTTGCCAAGAAATCCCGACCCGCCATCCACCTCATAGGCCGCATTCGAAATCTTGTGCCAGATGATCGGCGCAAGATTGTCGAATCCTAATCTCCGGCAGTGCTCCTGTATAGATGCGTGGAGTGGAACCACCGTGTGCCGTCCGCCGTTCTCCCTGCGCGAAAGACACACGTCGCCCACCACACAAATCAACCGACCTCCCGGGACCAGCGCCTTGAAACAATGTTTCCATACCTTATCGAGCTCACGAAGGAATTCGTCATAATCCTCAACGTGACCAAGCTGCGCGCCGTTTTGCCTGTACTCTTTCAGCGTCCAATAAGGCGGCGACGTCAACACTAAGTGCACGCTATCCGAATCAATTCCCGTCATCTCCCGCGCGTCGCCCAGATTCAGGCGGTGCGTAGTCGGGATCGTCTGCACGGCCCGCTCGATGAGCTGAACCGAGTGCTCGTCCTTCGCCAGCCGCGGAATAACCGTTTGCGCGTCGCCCAGCTCGCGAAGTTCCGCTGGAACAAACAAGGACAAGCCCGGGCCCGTTGTTTCAGCAGGGTCGGCAGCTAGGTTGTGTTTCGTCACGACGTTCATCGGCCATTCGCTATCGGACGCCTCAGTATAACAACCAAATGCCCCGACGGGCGTCAAGGATCTCATGCAACTCAATGGCCACGACACCTGTTGAGAATCACTGAGTTCCAGGGATCAGTTTACGCAGTGGCGATCGGCGCCCCAGGTACACGATCAGGACTGCGGGGCTGGTGCACTCGGCGGTGCGGGCGCCGTCGCGGGGGGCAAATTCTGGGAGGCGCGGATGCGTTGGGCTAGGGAGCGGGCACGCTCGCGGGCCAGATTTAGGAAGCGGGAATCGGCGGCGATTTTATCGAGGGCGGGGAGCAAGGCATCGGGCTCGGGCAAGCTGCGCTGATCGAGATCGGCTTCGAATTGCATGAGCGCGTCGTTGATGCCCAGGCGATCGTATCTCATGCTGTGCTCGATGGCTTGCAGGTCCACTTGCTGGCGCGCCAAGCCCTCGAAAATCTCGAGCAGTTGGCTGGCGGTGGAGTCCGTTGTGTAATTGAACGTGGTTTCGTGGACGACGCCGTCGCGTTCGTAGCGAAAAGTTTTCTGGCCGAGATTGGCGAGGCGGCGATGCACATCCAGTTGCACGCCATCGAAATTGTTCAGCGCGGCGGCCAGTTGGAAAATCTTGGCGCGCAGCGCAGGGCGAATTTCAAGCGGCTGCGGATCGGTGGGATCGGCGAGCTGGCGGATATCCCACGTGGCGCCCTGCACCTGGCCGATGCGAATCTCGACGAACTCCGGCACGCTGCCCACGAACGTTTTGCGGTAGACGATGGTGGCGTCTGCGGCGCGGGCGGTGGCGGCGCAGGCGATGCACAGCGCGGCGAGCAACGCGGCAAGTAACGCAATGCGGGCGCAGATTTGAGTGGGGCGCAACGGCCGGCGTGGAGTCATCGCGAAACTGGGATTGCGGGTTGCGGCTCGGGCGTTCCCTGCGATGCGCGCCGCGACGTTGCGTGCGCCGCCCGCGTTGGCGACGCGGCAGCAGCGTGAGATCCCGCGCGTCGCGCGACGAGTTTTCCGCCGCGCGCGAACCCCGCGGCCAATCGCGCCTCGGCTTGCGCGGCTTGGATGTGGCACAGCGCCACGGCCAGCGCGTCGGCGGCGTCGGCGGGCTCCGGCGTTTCGGCCAGGCCCAACAGCGCGCGAACCATTTGCTGCATTTGCTCTTTGCCGGCGTTGCCGTAGCCGGAAACGTGCGCTTTGATTTCGCGCGGCGAGTAGCTGCGCACCGGCACGCCTTTTTGCGCGGCGGCCAGCAGCACCACGCCGCGAACTTCCGCCAGGCGCAGCGCCGTCTTGCGATTCAGCGCGGTGAACACCGATTCCACCGCCACGCTATGCGGCGCAAATTCTTCGATCAGCTCGCACACGAGTTGGTGGATGCGGCAGAGCTGATCGTGTCCGCCGGCCGCGGCGTCGGCGCGCGCGCTGGCGGAGGCGGGCGGCGCGGGCCGCAGCGCGCCCAACCGCACCATGCGGCAGCGGCGGCCATCGCTTTCGACGACGCCGTAGCCGGTGGCGCCGGCCAGCGCCGGGTCGATGCCCAGAACGCGCAGCAGGAGTGGTTCGTTGCAGCTTCCGCAATTCACGGCAAGAGTGTACGGCGCGGAGAATCGCGAGCGGTAGGAATTTTTGCTGCGATGTTGTCGTGCGGGCGAGAGCCGCGTCGAGCGGCGCGGCAGCGGAATCGCAATCGAGGCCCCGCCAAAGGGGCGCGAAACGACGCGCTCAGCTCTCCGCCATCACAGCTTGCATTTCCTTTTCGTCGATGTCGAAGTTGGCGAAAACGTGCTGCACGTCGTCGTGCTCTTCAAGCGCTTCCACCAGGCGCAGCATTTGGCCGGCTTGCTGGCCGGTCAGCTTGATGTAATTCTGCGGCACCCAGGCGATTTCCGCGGCGGAGGGCGTGATGCCGGCCTTGATCAGCGCCTCGCGCACGGCCTCAAACGCTTCCGGCGCGGTGACCACTTCCCACTCCGAGCCGTCGTCGCGCAAATCTTCGGCGCCGGCGTCGAGCACGATGCCGAGCATTTTGTCTTCGCCGGCCGCTTCCTTTGGAACGGTGATCGTGCCCTTGCGGTGGAACATCCAGCCGACGCTGCCGGTTTCGGCCATATTGCCGCCGTGCTTGCTCATTAAGTGGCGGATGTCGCTGACGACGCGATTGCGATTCGTGGTGACGACTTGCACCATCATGCCCACGCCGCCGGGGCCGTAGCCTTCGAAGTTCACTTCCTCGAATTGTTCGCCTTCGAGCTGGCCGATGCCGCGCTGCAGGGCGCGCTCGATATTGTCGTTGGGCATGTTTTCATTTTTCGCCGCCAGGATGGCGGTGCGCAGGCGCGGATTGGAGTCCGCGTCGCCGCCGCCCACGCGCGCGGCGATGGTGATTTCGCGAATCAGTTTGGTGAAGATGCGGCCGCGCTTGGCGTCGGTCGCCGCTTTCTTGTGCTTGATTGTTGCCCACTTTGAATGGCCAGACATCGCAGTGCTCCTCGCGGCGTGCGCGTTTTGTGTGGCGATCGCCGCCGCCCGGACGAATCTCGCGGGGCGCGAATCACAATTGGATGCAATCCCGGTCGCTTTTGCCGGGCTAGTTTAGCATGCGCGCGGCTTGCGCCGTGAGCCGAAAAGCGCCCGCTCCTCGGCGCATTGTGGCTCCGCGGGGCGGGCGATGTCCATTTCGCGGCAGGCGCATTTGCGTTGATGGATTTTCCGCGGCGAGGGTGCTAACAATCGTCGTACCAGCACTGAGTTGTGATCGGGCACCGTGTCGGAGCTTCTTGGGAATGCGCTCGAGTTCGCGCGCAATATAGAGATGGCTGCCATTTGCAAAGCGGCGGGATGTAGTGGCGGCGTTCCGCCGGCAATCGCGGCAGAGGAACTCTGCATTTTGCATTTCACGATGGAAGTCGAGCGCGCCTGCGCCGAAATGCGCCGCGAAACCGTGCTCGGCAACGCGCCGCGCGAGCGCCAAGTGGAAATCATCCACTACATCGCCGAACACGGCGAATTGCTGGCGCGCGCCACGACCAGCGGTCTGCATCTGACCGACGAATTGAAGGCTCGCGCGCTGAACACGTTCCTCACGCTGATCAATCTCCGCGAAAATCTCGATCGCGCGGCGCTGCGCGCGCCCGTCGGCCGCACCGGCGGAAATTGATCGCGCGGCGATTCACGACCACGATTCTTCAAGACGCACAATCTAATCAGGAGCCGATGTAGCGCGCGTAGAGCGAGCGCGCAACGGCGGGATCGCGCGTGCCTTTGACGATCGCGCGGCCGTCGGCGAATACCGTCATCTGATACGGCGGCACGCGGAATTGCAGCAGGAAATTATTTTGCTTCACGTCGGAAGCTGTGGCCGTCAGGCGCTGTTCGAGCGCGGCGAGATCGAGCTGCCGGCGCCGCTCGTGGATTTGCACGGAATCGCGGCCGCACATCGTCAGATGCGGTTGCGCGTGGCCCTCGAGGTAGCTGAAATCGTGGCGCACGCACGCGCGGCAATCGTCCCGGCGCGCCACGCGGATGGTTTGGAAGCGGCCTGTCCACACATCAAGCGACGCCAATTGGCCGGCCGCGCTTTCGCGCGCGCTCGTTTCGCCGGGCGCGCGGCTCAGCAAGCGAAGCGCTGCGGCGGCTTCGAGCGCGGCAATCGCGGTTGCGGCTGAAGCGAGCACGCCGGCGGTGTCGCAGGTCGGCTCGGCGCCGGTCTTGCTGTGGTTCTGGGCGCCCGAGCTGGCGTCAGGCCCGGCAAGCGGATCAGCAGTGCCTGCGTCGTCCGCTTCCACCAGGCACGCAAGACACGGCGTGCGCCCCGGTTCAATCGTCATCGTCACGCCGTAGCTTGCGATCACGGCGGCGTAAATCCACGGCACGCCCAATTTCACCGCGACGTCGTTCACCAGTAATCGCGTCTCGAAATTGTCCGCGCCGTCAAGCAGCAGCGGAAATCCGCCCAGCAATTCCTCGGCATTTTCGGGCCGCACATCGGCCACCACGCCTTCCACGCGCACGCTGGAATTGATTTCGCCCAATCGGCGCTCCGCCGCGACCGCTTTCGGCAGCGCCTGCCGCGCGTCGGATTCGGTGAACAGCGTCTGGCGCTGCAAGTTCGATGGCTCAACGAAATCTCGATCCACAATCCGCAGCCGGCCGAGCCCCGCGCGCACCAAAAGATTGGCAACGGCGGTGCCCAGCGCGCCGCAGCCGACAAGCACAGCGGAACTTTCCAGCAAGCGCTGCTGGCCGGCCTCGCCGATCCCCGCGAAGAGGATCTGCCGCGAATATCGTTCGTAAAGTTTCGGGTCCATTTAGTTGAACAGTGCGCTCCGCGCAGTCCGGTTCAATTTCGAATCCGGGGCTTCGCCCGGCGGCGCGCGCCACGGCATCTAATAATAGCGCCGAACACGCGCGTAATAGCGCTGAACACACGCGGGGAAGAATCCGGGATGGCGCGAAGACCCTGTGCTAACCTTAGTTTCGTGAATTATGATTTCGATCCGCTCGAGTTTTTCGCGACGGCTCGCCGTTTGCATCGTGGCGTTTTGCTTGGGACCCGTCCGTTTCGCGGCCGCGCAATCCGGCCCCGCGGCGCAGGCGCCGCGCGTCGTGGCCGTCCGCGTCATCGATGAAAACGGCGCCGTTCTCGAAGAGAATCCCGCACGACTGACCCTTCAGCCCGGCCAGATGTTCTCTTTGGACGCCGAGCGCCAAACCCTGCGCGAGCTATTTGCCACGGGCCGCTATGCCGGCCTGCGCGCCGTGCTCACGCCGGTCGATGGGGGTGTGCGCATCGACTATGTCGTGAGCGCGAATCTTTTCATCAATGCGGTGATTGTCACCGGTTTGCGCGAGCCGCCCAGCGAAGGCTTGGCCGAATCGTCGCTCCAGCTGAATTTGGGGCTGCCGTTCCGCGAGAGCGAGATGGCCCCGGCGCTAGCCGGATTGCGGCAAGCGCTGGCCAATGACGGTCTCTATCAGGCCAAGCTCGATCTCCAGCTTTCGCCCGATCCGAAAAACAACGCGATGAACATCACCGTGAACGTGACGCAGGGTCCACGTGCGCGCTTGGGCACGATCACGATTGCGGCGTCGCCGGGAATGGACGCGCAAATTCTGCGCGATCACCTGAAATTGAAATCCGGCAAGCAGGTAACTTCCGATTCGCTCGATCACGCCACCGAGCGGTTGCGAAAATGGCTGGTCGGGCGCGGCTATCTGAGCGCGCGCGTCACGCTCACCCGCGGTGACCTTCAGCCGGCCTCGAACACTATGCCGCTGACGGTGACGGTGACGACGGGCCTGAAAGTGATCGTCCAAGTGGCCGGATGGAAGATATCGGAACACCAATTGCGCCAGGTGCTGCCGATTTACCAGGAGGGCGCGGTTGACGAAGACCTGCTCCAGGAAGGCCGCCGCGATTTGCGCAACGTGCTGGACCGCGCCGGCTATTTCGAGGCCACAGTGACTTACACCGTGAACCAGCCGCCGGATTCGCAGCCGGCAAGCGGCGAAAATCCGGCGCCGGCAAATCCCGAAGGGCAGAACACAATCGTGGATGAAGGCCAGACGGCCGCCCCGAATCAGGCTCCGGCGACGGGCGCGAATACCCAAAGTCCGGCGGCGAGCGGCGCGCCGGCCGACGCGGCGAAAGTTGAGAACATCGTTTACACGGTGAATCGCGGCTCGCGCCGCCGCTTGGTTGGCGTGGCGTTTGACGGCAATCAATATTTCAGCGACGCGCTATTGCGCAGCCGGCTAAACATCGAACCGGCCGCTCTTGCGTCGCGCGGCAAGTTCAGCCAGGCGCTGCTGGATCAGGACACGTCCTCGATTCTGGGTTTGTATCAGGCCAACGGATTTCTGGCCGCGCAAGTGAAATCCGAAACGCTCGAAAACTATCACGGCAAAAGCGGAGATCTGTTCGTCAACTTTCACATCCAGGAAGGCGAGCAGACGCGCGTCGCCGCGCTGCACGTGAATGGCAACAAGATCATTTCAGCGGCCGAGTTGCAAAAAGTGATCGGCTCCTCGGCCGATCAGCCGTATTCCGATTTCAACGTGGACACCGATCGCGACAACATTCTTGCGCTGTACTACGACCAGGGATTCCCCAACGCGCAATTCACCAGCAAAGTTGAAGATGTTGCGCCCGCTGCGGCCGGCGGCGCGCCACGCGTTGACCTGACGTACACGATCGTCGAAGGGCCGCAGCTCGAAGTTGCCAACGTGTTCGTGGCCGGCTACGAGCGCACGCGGCTGGGCGTGATCGAGCGCGAGATCACTGTTCAGCCTGGCCTTCCTCTTTCCGAAGCTCAGGTGTTTGAAACGCAGCGCCGCCTGTACAACCTGGGAATTTTCTCGAGCGTGCAGGTGGCGCCGCAGAATCCCGATGGCGCTGATCCGAACAAGACCATGGTGGTTCTGGTGCAGGAAGCGAAGACTCTCACGTTGGCCTACGGACTGGGCTTTGAAGCGCAGCGCATCGGCAACGCCAGCTCCGGGCCCACCGGCACGGTTCTAACCTTCGCCCCGCGCGCAACCTTCGAAATCGCCAAGTCCGATCTAACCGGCCGCGCCGACACGCTGAGTTTCAAAATTCGCATCAGCACGCTGCAGGGGCGCGGCGTTTTGGATTACACGCATCCCAACGCGTTCGGCGATAAACACCTTAGCCTGGAAATCACCGCGTACGCCGACAAAACGCGCGACATTCAAACATTCACTTCGACGCGCGAAGAAGGCGCGGTCCAACTTACCGATAAATTGACCTCCTACACTTCGATCCTGGGTCGATATTTCTATCGCCACGTGCAGGCCAGCGATCTGCAAATCGATCCCGAGGAAATCCCCCTGTTCAGCCAGCCGACGCTCGTTTCAGGATTCGGTGCGTCCTACGTGAGAGATCGCCGCGACAACGCCGCGGACCCCACGCACGGCGAATTCGACAACGCCGATTTCAGCGTGGCGGCCAAGCCGTTGGCTTCGAGCGCCAATTTCACAAGGTTTTTCTTTCAGGATTCCACGTATTTTCCTTTCGGCCGCCACTTGGTCTTCGCGCGATCGACTTCGTTCGGTTTGCAATCGCCTTTTTCCGGCAGCGTTTCCAATGACATTCCGCTGCCCGAGCGTTTCTTCGCCGGCGGCGGAGGCTCATTGCGAGGATTCGGTTTGAATCAGGCCGGGCCGCGCGATCCGCTGACCGGTTTTCCCATCGGCGGCCTCGCATTGTTGGAATTCAATCAGGATCTGCGCTTTCCCATGCATCTGCCATGGATCGGGGACAAATTGGGCGGCGGAATTTTCTACGACGCCGGAAATGTGTACAGCAGCTTCAATGCGATCACGCTTCGCCTTGCGCCGGCGACTCCGATTTTCAGTTCGACCAGCCCGACCACCTGCATTGAAAATTGCACCAACCAACTGAATTATTTTTCGCACACGATTGGTTTTGAATTTCGCTACGCCACGCCGGTCGGGCCGATCAGCATCGACTTGGGCTATCAACTGAATCCAGCGCTGTTTTTGCTGCCGGCGCCGAGCGGCGGAATGATGGTGCAGCGTCTTCCGGCATTCCAATTCTTCGTCAACTTGGGGGGCAGCTACTGATGCGGCCGAAGGCTCTAATCGTCGCGCTACTGTGTGCCGCCGCGCTGCTTGCGGCGCCGGCGCCGCCGTCCGCCCGCGCGCAGCAGATCGTGGACCGTATCGTTGTGCGCATCGAAGACGACATCGTCACGCAGAGCGATCTGGACGAGTTGGCCGCGTATCAGAAGCTCGTCACCGGCCACGCCGATTCCCAGGATCGCTTGACGGTGGAATCGATCGAGCAGTGGATCGTCAATTCCGAAGCGCAAGCCGCACATTTTCCCGCAGCGCCGGATTTGGAAGTGCGCGGCGATATCGCGGAGATCCAGAAAAAGTTCGCGAGCCCGGAAGCA